>NZ_JAAKTN010000015.1:0-157624 GCF_049174455.1 Aeromonas sp. 601027
TTAGAATACCGGCCTGTCACGCCGGGGGTCGCGGGTTCGAGTCCCGTCCGCTCCGCCACTAATTTGAAGGCCTTCCCGATTGGGAAGGCCTTTTTGCTATGGGTGGTTTTGTCCATAAGACCCACAGGTTTGCACACCAGAACGAACAGCAAAGCCCGGCTTCACGACCGGGCTTTTGTATTTTTAGCGCGTTAAACCACCAATATCTGGCTTTTCCCTGCCAAGTAAGAGTGCCAGATAGCCGATTATTTCCACCATTTTCGGGCTATATCAGAGTCTTATCAGTCTCATTTACAGCTATCTGAATGACTCTGAAGGTGGTCAAATCAGGCTTCTGCCGCCTGCTGGTTGCAGGGAAGTTCCATATTGACCACCCCTCTTCCATTTGCACGTCGATCTTGAAGCCCAGCAGCTTGGCTAGGTTGGGAATACCGAGATTAATCAGGTACCGTTCAAGCAAAGAGGCCTTCCCGACGGGAAGGCCTCTTTGCTTTATCTATCAACTGATTACCATCACTCGGTCTATTTATCAGTGCTTCTCTTTGTTGCCAATGCTCAGGCCGAGCTTGATGGAGAGGGCTGCCAGTAACAGCAGCATCATGATCAGGGAGAAGAAGTTGCTGCCAAGCTCCGGGTATTGCACCTTGAGCAGCGCGGAGTGACCGAAGACACCGATAAAGAAGCAGAGCAGGGTGCAGATGGGAGTGTTGCCCACCATGGGTTCATGGCGATAGTGCTGGAACAGCTGATAGGCCGCCAGCCAGAGGGCAATCAGCGGAAAGAAGGAGAAAGGTACGACCGAGTTGGTCAGCACGGCCAGAGAGGCATCGCCACAGATACCAATCAGCATGGCCATGGCGAGCGGTTTTTTCGGGATCATAAGCTGTTCAGTCATATCGTTCTCCATCCTGTGGTCATGGGTGAGGTTCACGGCGCTTCTGGTTTTGTACCTCGGCGCCCATGGCGATCATCCGCAGTTGGCGAATTGTTCGGTCGGAGAGTGCACGGCACTCTTCGCTGGTCATGTCGAGTGCATCGGCACCGGCACTGAAGACGATGGTGACCATGGCTTCTGCCTGGATGTAGGCATCTTCCCGTGGTGCTTCGGTGGTGGCTTCCAGATAATCGGTCAGCTCTGCGATAAAGTGCTGGATTTCGCGAGCCACCGCCTGACGAAAGGCTGCCGAGGTGCCGGAGCGTTCCCGCAGCAGCAGCCGGAAGATGTTGGGGTTGTTCTCGACAAACTCCATAAAGGTCTGCACCGAGGTGCTGATGACACTGCCACCACCGGCAATGCGCTGGCGTGCCTGGCGCATCAGTTGGCGCAGGGTAAGGCCTCCTTCGTCAACCAGGGTCAGGCCCAGTTCCTCCATATCGCGAAAGTGGCGATAGAAAGAGGTGGGCGCGATACCCGCTTCGCGAGCGACTTCCCGCAGGCTGAGATTGGAGAAACTCCGATTGGCGCACAGTTGGCTGAATGCAGCATCGATCAATGTACGCCGGGTTTTTTCTTTTTGTTGAGCGCGAATACCCACGAAATCAGTCACCTTCAGCTTAACGAGGACAAATGATAACCCGAAGGCGCCTCAGGATCAGGTTTGTATCCTATTTTTTTACCATTGACCGTGAGGAAATCACCATAGAAAATGGCTAACAGCTGTTCGCTGAAGGGATGCAATGAGATGGCCAGACCCCCCATTATTTTCACCAATACCCTGCTGTTCTCCCTCTCCGGGATAGTGGCGTTGATTGTCGTGCCCTGGTACGGCGTGAGCCACGGTTACGATCTCTGGCAGTGGGCCAGTTTCCTGTTGTTGTTCTGCCTTAGTGGTCTCTCCATCACCGCAGGCTATCACCGGCTCTGGTCGCACAAGGCCTACAAGGCGCACCCCGCTTTGCAGTGGTTGTTTGCCATCGGCGGTGCGTTGGCGCTGCAGAATTCGGCCCTGCACTGGTCGGCCGATCACCGCCGTCACCATCGTCATGTGGATGACAACGATAAAGACCCCTACAGCGCGGGGCGCGGCTTCTGGTATTCCCACATCGGCTGGATGCTGCGGGAGCATCAGGGAGATCGCTATGGCGATTACAATAATGTGCGTGACCTGCAGAACAACCCGGTGGTCGCGTTTCAGCACCGTCACTATCTGACGCTGGCGCTGGCGGCCAATCTGGGGCTGCCGCTGCTGCTCGGCCTATGGCACGGGGATATGCTCGGCATGTTGCTGTTGGCAGGCGTGCTGAGAATGGTGATGACTCACCACACCACCTTCTTCATCAATTCGCTGGCCCACATCTGGGGCAGTCAGCCCTATACCGACCGCAATACCGCTCGCGATAACGGCATCCTGGCTTTTTTCACCTTTGGCGAGGGGTACCACAACTTTCACCACCTGTTCGAGAATGACTACCGCAATGGCATTCACTGGTGGCAGTTCGATCCGACCAAGTGGTTGATCCGGCTCGCCTCCTGGTGCGGTCTGGCGGGAGATCTCAGATCTTCGCCGGAGGAGCGTATCGAACAAGCCCGGCTGCAGATGCAGCTGAAACGGGCACAAGCCAAGTTGCGCAAGCAGGAAGATCGCGAACTGTGGCAGGCGCTGCTGCAGGAGGAGTACGACAAGCTGAGCCAGCAGTTGCAACACTATTACGCTAGTCGCAAGCGGCTGCTGGAGCTGCGCAAGCGCAAGGCGCTGGCGCGCTATGACCGCCTCAAGCTGCAACTGGAGTACCGGGCCCTGCGTGACGGCTTTATCGCTGGTAAACGCAACTGGAGTCGCCTGCTGGCAGGCATTGCATGATGCCTTGCCGGGGTATCACACATACTAAAAGAGAAGACCGCCTGCTGGCGGTCTTCTCTTTGGTATGCATGTTTGAACGGGCTAGTTGGTTTGGCTCTGCTGTTGCTGCAACTGATCCAGTGCCTGCTGCTCCTGCTGGCTGAGACCCAGCTGTTCACAGGCCTGCTCAAAGCTGATCCCCAGATAGCGCATCATGATATCCAATAACGGGAGGGCTTAGTTGGCTTGGCTCTGCTGTTGCTGCAACTGATCCAGCGCCTGTTGCTCCTGCTGGCTAAGACCCAGCTGTTCGCAGGCCTGCTCAAAGCTGATTCCCGGATGGCGCATCATGATATCCAATAACGGGAGGGCTTAGTTGGCTTGGCTCTGCTGTTGCTGCAATTGATCCAGTGCCCGTTGCTCCTGCTGGCTGAGACCCAGTTGTTCGCAGGCCTGCTCAAAGCTGATCCCCAGATGGCACATCATGATATCGATGGCGGGCAGATAATTCTTCATAGCTTCTTCCATGGTGATCCTCCAGACCCGTCACTTATGCCCT
This sequence comes from Aeromonas sp. 601027, assembly GCF_049174455.1. Classification (NCBI taxonomy): domain Bacteria; kingdom Pseudomonadati; phylum Pseudomonadota; class Gammaproteobacteria; order Aeromonadales; family Aeromonadaceae; genus Aeromonas; species Aeromonas sp. 601027. The sequence goes on from NZ_JAAKTN010000015.1 coordinate 3,340, forward strand.
GAACCACTCGGGGCGGCAATTAGACTTTAGGCTTAGTCTGTCCATTTGATCAGCACCCCTGCCACTGGGGTAGGGAATTTGTTACCCTGCACCATGATAAAAACGGTTGCCGTATGACTGCGAGCAACAGGTGAGGAGCAGGGCATGTTATTGAGTTTCTTGATCATCGCTTCAGGTTGGTGGCACATCCGTGCTGCCTACGGTTCAGACAGCCGCCAGTTCTATATCAGCAAGCCGCTGACCATGCTGCTTATCATTGCGTTGGCGTTCGGCTACCAGAGTTATGACCACGACGGTTCCCATGCCTGGATCCTGCTCGGCCTCTGCCTCTCGCTGGCGGGCGATGTGCTGCTGATGTTGCCAAGGGATCGCTTCATTCAGGGGTTGGCGGCATTTCTTGTCGCGCATCTCTGCTATATCGTCGGCTTTGCCCAGGGACCGCTGCTGCTCAATCTGGTGGATGGCTTGCTGCTGTTGCTGATTGCCGGCATGGTATTTGGCCTGCTGTGGGGCAAGCTGGGAGAGATGCGGATCCCGGTCTTTTGCTACATGCTGGTGATCATCGGCATGGCTTGGGTGGCCGCCGGTGCCTGGCACGCCTCTCTCACTGCCGGTTCGGCCGCCGCTTTGGTGGGGGCACTGATGTTCCTCTTCTCCGACAGCATGCTGGCGCTCGATCGCTTCCGCCGCCCCTTTCCCCACGCCCGCGCCTGGGTGATGAGTAGCTACTTTGCGGCGCAATTCCTGATTGCGGGGTCGCTGGCGGGATAACGCCATGCGGTTGAGTGCAGGCAACAGATAACGAAAAACGGGCGCTTGCCCGTTTTTCGTTTTATTCCCGGCGGTTTTTCACGCCTCTAGCGGTTCGGCATTCGCTGCCCGTGGGGCGGGGGATTTGAGTAACAACATCAGGCCGCTGGCGATCAGCAGGAAGATCCCCATGATGTAGAACACCTGGTTGTAGGCCATGATGGCCGCCTCCCGGTTGATGGTATTGGCCAGCATGGCGTGGGCTTGCTGCTGGGCAATCTCGGGGCCTGACCCCTGCGCCATCATGCTCTGGGCCAGCTGCAGCAGATAGGTTTGTCCCTCGATGCTGCTGGCGGCCAGAGTGCTGCCAATTTGCAGCACATGGGTGCGGGTATCGTTGTCGAGCAGGGTCGCGATGATGGCGATACCGAACGCGCCACCGAGGTTGCGCAGTACGTTGAGCAGGGTCGAGGAGGAGGGGATCTCGTCGTGGCTCAGGCTGGCGGTGGCGACCAGGGAGAGCGGCACCATGATGAAGGGCTGCCCCAGCGCCCGCACGATAAGCGACTGGATCAGCTGCGGCCCGGCGTAGTCGGCACTCATGTTGACGTTCATAAAGCAGCTGACGGCGAAGATAAGGAAGCCGAAGCTCACCAGATAGCGCGGGTCTATCTTGTGGGTCAGTTTGGGCACCAGCGGTAGCACCAGCAGTTGCGGCAGCCCCATCCACATCAGGACTTCGCCGATCTCCAGCGCGTTGTAGTTGTGGATCTGGGTCATGTAGAGCGGCAGCACATAGATGGAGCCCATCAACGCCATGCCGAGGATCAGATAGGCGAAGCAGGCCAGCGCGAAGCGCGGGTTGTGCAGCAACCGCAGATTGACCAGCGGGTGACGGCGGATCAGCTGGCTGATGACGAAGAACACCAGCGCCACTGCCGAGATGACCGCCAGTCGCACGATGAAACTTGAGCCGAACCAGTCTTCCCGATTGCCCTCTTCCAGTACCACCTCCAGCAGGCCGAGGCCAAGTGCCATGGTGACAATCCCGATGAGGTCTACCCGCTTGATCACGGCCCAGTCCACCGGTTTTTTATCCAGCCCGTGGGCCAGCATGGCCATCACCAGCAGTCCCGGCGGCACGTTGAGATAGAAGATGTAGTGCCACGACATCTGCTCGGTGAGCCAGCCGCCGAGGGTCGGACCGATGGCGGGGGCGAAGGTGGCACAGAGGCCAAACAGCGCCATGCCGGTGGCCCGCTTTTGTAGCGGCAACAGGGTGACGATGAGGGAGAAGGCCATCGGGATCAGCGCCCCGCCGGTGAAGCCCTGCAGCGCCCGGAAGACGATCATGCTGGTGAGGTTCCAGCTGAACGAGCAGAGCACGGAGGCGGCGATAAACGCACTGGTGGTCCAGAGTAGGTAGCGGCGCACGCTCAGCCCCCGGCTCAGCCAGCCGCTCAGGGGGATGGCGATCATCTCCGCCACCAGATAGGAGGTGGAGATCCAGGAGCTTTCGCTCAGGGTGGCCGACAGGGCCCCCTGAATATCCTTCAGGGAGGCATTGGTGATCTGGATATCGAGGATGGCCATGAAGGCGCCGATAAGCCCCCCCATGACCGCGATCCAGTTGCGACGTGGAATGGGTTCCATCAGTTGGCAGCCACCACGGGCTCAGGAGTGCGGGTATCCACGATCACTTCGGTGGAGAGACCCGGCAGCAGCTTGCCTGCTAGCGGGCCTGGCTCGGGGATGCGGATCTTCACCGGTACCCGCTGCACGATTTTGGTGAAGTTGCCGGTAGCATTCTCCGGTGGCAGCAGGGCGAACTTGGCACCGGTGGCCGGGGCCAGGCTGTCGATGATCCCCTCGACCGGTTGATCCGGGTAGGCATCGAGCACCACTTCGACCTTCTGGCCCGGCTGCATATGGGCGAGCTGGGTCTCCTTGAAGTTGGCCTCGACCCACACCTGCTGTAGCGGCACCAGGCTGGCGACCTGCATACCGGACTGGACGTAGAGCCCTTCCCGCAGGCTGCGCTTGCCGATGATGCCGTCGGCCGGTGCCCGCAGTTCGGTGTAGCCGAGCTCCAGCTTGGCCTGCTCCAGTTGTGCTTCGCTCAATGCCAGCTTGGCCAGATTCTGTTTGCGCTCGGCATCCAGTACCAGCAGTCGTTCACGTGCCGCCTGCAGGGCGGCTTGGGCCTCCCGGGCTTGCGCCTGATTGACCTGCAGGCCGGCACGCACCTCGTCCAGACTGTCTTGCGAGCTGTAGTGGCGCTGGTTGAGCTGACTGATCCGGTTGACCTGCTGGCTGGCGCGCAGCTGTTCGGCGTTGGCGGAGGCGAGCTTGGCCTCGGCCTGCTGGATCAGGCTCAGTTGTTGGGTGCGGGTGGCGGCCAGATTTTCGGCCGTCGCCTGATTGAGGCGCAGGTCGGCTTCGGCCTCCGCGACCCTGGTTTTGTATTCGCGATCATCGAGACGGGCTATTAGTTGGCCCGCTTTGACCGGCTGGTTGTCGGTGACCAGCACTTCGCGGATATAACCGGGCAGTTTGGAGCTGATCCCGGTCACTTCACTTTGCAGATAGGCGTTGTCGGTGCTTTCAAAATAGCGGCCGTGAAGATACCAGTAACCGGCGAACAGCAGACCGAGCAGCGCCAATATCATGGCTGCCAGCAGGGGAATTTTTTTGTGTTGACTCATTTTTGTGATTCCTGAACTTAAGGGGCGCAGGCTAACACTGGTCAACTGTTTCGATTAGTATTGGTTCACGAGATATACAGTTTCACTGGTGCAACAATGGACCTCAATGCCGCGTTAATTTTGGTTCGTATCGTCGACAAGGGCTCGTTTACGGGGGCCGCCCGCGAGTTGGGGATGACCAAGGCGATGGTCAGCCGCCGCATCGCCGAGCTGGAACAGCGGCTCGGTGTGCGTCTGCTCTATCGCTCCACTCGTCAGCTCACGTTGACCGAGGAGGGGGAGAAGTACTACCTGCACTGCAGCAAGGCGGTCGATGCCCTGACCGAAGCCGAGCTGATGCTGAGCGCCAGCCAGCAGGAGGTGACCGGTACCCTCAAACTGGCGGTGCCTATCGAGACGGGGCAACTGGTGGTCGGGCGCCTGGTCGCCAAGTTTTTGCAGGCCTATCCCGCCTTGCAGGTGGAGCTGGAGCTGACCAATCGAGTGGTGGACCCTATCAGCGAAGGGCTGGATGCGGTGGTGCGGATTGGCGACATGAGCGACTCCAATCTGGCTGCGCGCCGACTCTGGAGCACCGGAAGGTTGCTCTGTGCCAGCCCGGACTATCTGGCCCGCAGCCCGGTCATCGAGCGGCCGGAGGATCTGGCCAACCACGAGCGGGTGACGGTGAGCAGCGGGTTTCTCGCCTCTCACTGGTGCTTCGAGCTGGATGGTAGAGAGGTGCTGGTTGACCCCCCATCCCGTTTTCGGGTCAATAATATTACCTGTGCCCGGGAGGCTGCGAAGGCGGGGCTGGGGTTGGCCTCGTTACCCGCTATGCTCTGTCAGGATGAGCTGGCCAGCGGCGAGCTGGTGATCCTGCTGCCAGAGTGGCAGCAACCCAGGGTGCCCATATATCTGCTGTTTCCAGAGCGGCAACTGATGCCGCGCAAGTTGCGGGCATTCATCGATTTCATGATTGATAACGGCGCCGAGTTTGGCATCGACAAGTTGTTGTAAGGGGGAGCTATGGATAACTGGATCAATCTCTATCGCGCCTCACACACCCTGGAAGCGCACGCGTTGAAAGGGGCGCTGGAGGCAGAAGGGGTGCTGGTGCGCCTCAATGGCGAGGGGCTGTCGGGCGCCCTTGGCGAACTGCCGGTCGACATGTTGCAGGTGACCCTGATGGTGCGGGCCGAGGATCGCAGCAAGGCAGGACGGGTCATCGAGCGTTACCAGCAGCGTCAGGGTAACGGCTGGCTGTGCGGCCAGTGCGGGGAGGAGAACGGCGCCAACTTCGACGTTTGCTGGCGCTGTCATCACGATCCCCACGACAGCTGATCTTTCTTCCGCTAGCGCGGCGGGAACTCGATATCTTCTCCTGCGCTAGCATCGTGATAGGTCGCCAGATCCAGCTCGTTTTCGCTGCGGGCGATCAGCACCGACACCAGAATATCCCCCGATACGTTGACCGTGGTGCGCGCCATGTCGAGGATCCGGTCAATGCCTGCAATCAGTGCCACCCCTTCCAGCGGCAAGCCCACCGCCGTCAGGGTCAGGGTCAGCAGCATCAACCCGGTGCCCGGGGTGCCAGCGGTACCGATACTGGCCAGGGTAGCGATGCTGATGATGGTCAGGTAATCGACCATGTGCAGATCCACACCGAATGCCTGAGCCACGAACAGCGCAGTCACTCCCTGATAGAGGGCGGTGCCATCCATGTTGATGGTGGCGCCGATGGGCAGCACCTTGGCAGTGATGGCGGGGGAGACTCCCAGCCGCTTCTCGGCGCAGGCCAGACTGATGGGCAGGGTACTGCTGCTCGAGCTGCTGGTAAACGCAACCGCCTGGGCATCAACGATGCTCTTGAAGTAGTGCAAAGGATTGAGCCGTGCCAGCAGGAGCAGCAGGCCGCTGTAGACCCCGAGCACGTGCAGCAGACAGCCGAGGTAGACGGCGCCGATCACCTTGAGCAGCGGCAGCAGCAGGTCGAGGCCGTATTTGCCGGTCATCCAGGCCATCAGGGCGCAGACACCGTAAGGGGCGAGCGCCATCACCATCTGGGTCAGCTTGAACATCCCCTCGGCCAACGAGGTGAAGAAGAGGATGGCGGGGCGGCCACGGCGACCGCTGGCGTTGAGGGCGACCGCCAACGCCACTGCAAAGACGATCACTTGCAGGATCTTGCCATCCACCATCGCCTGTACCGGGTTGCTCGGCACCAGATGGCTCAGCACGCTGGCCAGGGTGGGTTGGGTTGCCACACCGAGTCGCTGATGGGGCCCCATGTCGGCACCCATGCCGGGCTCCAGCAGCCAGCCCATCATCAGGCCGATGCAGATGGCGATGGCGGTCGAGAAGAAGTAGAGACAAATCGCCTTGCTGCCGATGCGGTCGAGGGCCTTGCCCTTGAGCAGCGAGGTGAGGCCGGCGATGACCGAACAGAAAATGAGAGGCACCATCAGCATCTGGATGGTGTTGACGAACAAGACGCCAAGGGGCTTGAGCAGCAGGGCTTGCTCTTCAAAGCCGACGCCCAGAACCACCCCCGTCAGCATGCCGATCAGGGTCTTGAGCCAGAGTGGTCGGCGGGTCCAGATCTGCCAGGGCTTGAGAGCCTCTCCATGGAACAGCATGACGCCAATATCCTTATACATTGTCTGCGATGGCCAAAAAGGGGCGCCAGTGTAGCGATCCCTGACGCGGGTTGCCACATTATCGACAAAGCGGTGGCGGTGACCACTCCCCTGACCAGGTAATGCGCAATTTATTGGCCTATATCAAGATCCCTCCGGGCGGGGAGATATTTAATTGGCATTAAATATGTTCATTATTGAGGTGAGAGATGTCGCAATCGGTTCATGGTCACGAAGTGATGGAGATGATGCTGGCACAAGGGGGGCAATTTACCCGTGCCAGCCTGAAACAGGCGATGGCCGAGCGGTTCGGTGCCGAGGCCCGTTTTCATACCTGCAGCGCCAGCGAGATGGATGCGGAAGCGCTGATCGACTTTCTGGCCGCTCGCGGCAAATTCATCGACTCGGCTGAGGGTTTCCAGACCCGCGCCGACAAGATCTGCAACCACGGTTAATCCCGCTGCGAGCGCATCATGGCGCTCGCTCAATTCTTCGCCCTTTGCTATATTTCGCCCCCTCTCTTTTCCCTATTCAGGGCGTAGCCCGGGCGTTGTATGGATACTTTCTCTGCCGCAGTCATGCTGTTTCTGATCATGGACCCGCTGGGCAACCTGCCGGTCTTCCTCTCTATCCTGCGTCATATCGATCCCAAGCGGCGCCGCAAGGTGATGGTGCGCGAGCTGCTCTTCTCGCTGGCCATCATGATGCTGTTCCTGTTCGTCGGTCAGCAGATCCTCGGTTTCCTCAACCTGCGGCAGGAGGCGGTCAGCATTGCGGGGGGCATCATCCTGTTCCTGATCGCCATCAAGATGATCTTCCCGAGTGAGGGGGGCGTGACCGGGCTGGCGGCGGGCGAGGAGCCCTTCCTGGTGCCGATGGCGATCCCGATGATCGCCGGTCCTTCTATCCTGGCTTCTTTGATGCTGCTGGCCAATCAGGAGCCGACCCGGATGGTGGACTGGTCGCTGGCACTCTTTATGGCCTGGGCTGCCAGCGCGGTGATCCTGATGTTCTACGAGGTATTCAACAAGCTGCTGGGTGAGCGGGGACTCACTGCGGTGGAGCGGTTGATGGGTATGCTGTTGGTGATGATCTCGGTCCAGATGCTGCTGGACGGGGTACATCACTATCTGGCAGTGACCGGCCAAGGCTGAGCGGTTTACATCTTGAAGTGAATGAAACGGGGCTACGCAGAGCCCCGTTCTTTTCTTCCTGCCGAGAGGGCGTGTCGTCACTCGTGAGTGGTCGCTGCGGGTTCCAGTTTGCTCATTATGAGGGAGAGCAGCAATTCCCGCAGCCAGCGGTGGCCCGGATCCTCGCTGTGACGCTGATGCCAGATGAGCAGATGGGAGATGCTGTCCAACCCGATGGGCAGCGGCAGCTGCAACAGCGGATAGACCTGGGTAGCGTGGCGAGCGTAGAGCCTGGAGAGGGTCACTATCATGTCGGAGTGCATCCCCATCCGCAGCGCCGCCTCGAAGGAGGGCACGGTTGCCTCGATACGCCGGTAGAGATCCTGCTCTGCCAGCTTGTGATCCAGCATCCAGCGGTCCCGTCCCTCGCAGTAAGTCTGCACATGGGGATAACTGAGGTAGTGCTCCAGATTCCAGTTGGGCTCTCGCAGCGCGGGGTGGTGCTGCTGCACCAGACAGGTGAGGTCATCGACCGCCAGCACTCGCTGACAGATGCTGTCGGGCAGGGTATCGAGCCGATAATCGGAGCTGATGCAGTTCTCCCGCACCGCGAAGGCGATGTCCACCTGTCCCTGACTCATCTCGGTCAGACTGTTCTCGGTCCACTCCTCGTAACGCAAGCGGATCCTTGGTGCCTGCCGCTTCAGCTCGCTCAGGTAGAGCGGGGCAAACAGGGTAAAGGCGCTGTCCATGCTGGCGATGACGAACTCTCGCTCCGAGCTGGCGGGGTCGAACTCGGGCGGCTGGATCAGGTTATCCAGCGACAGCAGGATGGGTTGCAACTGCTGCTGCAGTGCAAGGGCACGGCCGGTGGGTTCCAGCCCGTAGGCAGATCGGATGAAGAGGGGATCATTGAAGGTATCGCGCAGACGGCCGAGGGCTTTACTGACCGCGGACTGGCTCAGATGAAGGCGGCGTGCCGCCTTGCTGCCGTTGCGCTCTTCCAGCAATACCTGCAGGATAATCAGCAAATTGAGGTCGATGCGACCCAGTTGTTCCAGCAGCATGATATGAATCCTCTTCAATTCTAAGATGAATTTATACCATTTGTTTTCATATCTTGGCGATCTTATCCTCGAATGGTCTCAGGTTCGCATGAACCACTGGTACAGGATGTAGCGGTTGAGGGGACATGTAGCACAATCAATATGGCGACCTCAGGGTCGCCCTATTTTTTGGCTATGATTTATTTGCTCACTTGCACCTGCCTTGATTTTGCCCAACAATCCCTGCGCTCTATTTTGATACAAGTAACAGATATCTCTTTGTGAGGGAGTATCCCTATGGGACTCGGTGGAATTCATATCTGGCATATGCTGATCCTCTTGCTGGTCGTTGTGCTGGTCTTCGGCAGCAAGCGTCTTGCCAGTGCAGGTGAGGATCTGGGGACCGCCATCAAAGATTTTCGCAAGGCGATGCGTGACGACGCAAATCATCCGAAATAAGCAGTAGGAGTAGAAAATGTCTGTAGACGAGAAAGTTGAACTGAACGAAACCTGTGACAGCTGCGGCTGTTTTGCCGAGATCGGCACCATCATCGGCGAAGGCGACGATGTGATGGAGCTGGTTATTGAAGCCGCGGCCGAGGCGGATGCCCGCGCCAAGCTGGCTGCCTATGAAGCACTGGCCAAACAGGTCACCGCCGAAGCTCAAGTGAGCAGCGAACTGACCCAGGGCGCCAACGGCGTGATCCTGAAAGCCCGCCTGCAATTCACCTGCACCGCCGAAAAACTGATTTTCGAAATGCGGGCCCGCTCTATCTGAGTTGTCTGATAACGCGGCAGGTTTGCCTGCCGTGTTGACCCTTCTGCTGTGGGTCGGCGTTCTATAGTTACTCTATCCCACAGACGTTTGCCCGGCGCGAGTCGGCCAACAGAAGGCGTAAATATCATGACGCAGCGATGGATCTCTGCCCCCAATCCCACCCTCTATCGTGATCCGTGCTGCCAACAGGCAGCAGGCGTGACCTCAGCACAGGGGCAGCCATCGTGATGCGACGCTGGATTTGGGCTCTGCTGGCCCTCTGCTGTTTTTCCCTGCTGGCGGCTGAGCTCAAGCCGGTGCGTTTGCCCCAACCCGGGGACCTCGAAAGCATTCTGCAAAAGCGCGAACTCAGGGCTCTGGTGGTCTATGAGCGCGGTTTCTATTTTCTCGATCGCGGCACCCAGTACGGCATTCTGGTCAATCAGCTGCAAGGATTCGAGCGCTGGCTGAACAACACCTATCTCGCTAAAGAGAAGGTCAAACTCAAGGTGGTCTACATCCCGGTGCGGCAGGACAAGCTGCTGGACTATCTGACCGAGGGGCGTGGGGATCTGGTGGCGGCGACCATGACGGTGACCCCGACCCGGCGTGAACAGGTGGCCTTCTCCCGGCCTCTCATCTCTTCCATCGAGGAGTGGGTGGTTAGCCAGAACAGCCTGCCCGCCTTCAGCCGCATTACCCAGCTCTCCGGCAGGCGGGTCTGGGTGCGGGCCAGCTCCAGCTACTACGAGAGCTTGCGCCAGCTCAACTGGTTGTTTCGCGAGTTGGGGCTGCCCCCCGTCTATATCGAGACGGTGCCCGAATATCTACAGGATGGCGATCTGCTGGAGATGGTGGCCGCCGGCATTATTCCCCTGACGGTGACCGACAGCTACAAGGGGCGGATCTGGCTGAGTGGCATGATCTCCGGTCTCAAGGCTCACAAGTTGATCCCCCTGCGCAGCAACGGCACCAGTGGCTGGGCGCTGCGCAAGAACAGCCCCGAGCTGCTGAAAGCGGTCAATGGCTATCTGGCGAGCGTCAGCCGCAACAGCCTCTACAGCGACATGACCCTGCGCCGCTTGCTGGTTCGCAGCGATCAGATGAGCAATATCCTGGCGCCGGATCCTATGGGGCGCCTCGCGACCATTCGCAAGGTGCTGGAGAAGTACGCCAATCAATACGATCTCGACTGGCTGATGCTGGCGGCGCTTGGCTACAAGGAGTCCGGCCTCAATCCCAAGGCGCGCTCGCCCAAGGGGGCCGTGGGCCTCATGCAGTTGCTGCCCAGTACGGGGCGGGAAGTCGGCATCAACGGCGCCAGACTCACCACGCTGGAGGGAAATGTGGAGGCCGCCTGCCGCTACATGCGGTTGATCCTCGATACCTACTTCAATGATCCCGAGCTGGATCGGCTCAACCGCCACCTGTTTGCCCTCGCCGCCTACAACGCTGGGCCGAACCGGGTGCAGGCGCTGCGAGGCAAGGCGGAGAAACTGGGACTCGATCCCAACGTCTGGTTCGGTAACGTGGATCAGCTGGTGGCCAACGAAGTCGGACAGGGGCCGATCAACTATGTCGGCACCATCTACAAGTACTACGTGGCCTATCGTTTCAGCCTGCCCCAGATCGAGGGCAAGGCTGCCGCTATCGAAGCGGCTCAGCCCTGAGCCGGTTGACCGGCAGGGTCGCCTGCACGGTCGGCAATTGCCAGCCACCGTCCCTGTGTTGCAAAAACCAGTGAGCAGGGCCGGTGGCCGGGATGAGATCTGGCTGGCTGAGCTGGCCCAGATAGCGCAACATCGGGGTATCATGCAGTTCCATCAGCAACTCCTTTTGAATATGTGAAGAGGCTCGCCAGCGTTATGACACCCGGCCATGACAGCAGGATGACACCATGATCCCCGGATCCTTTGCCCTGATCGACGATCCCCAGCTGGCGCTCAAGGTGCGTTGTCACTGGATCCGCCATGCCCGCGAGCGGATCCAGGCGCAGTACTACAGCTGGGAGGAGGACAGCAGCGGCAAGCTGCTGCTGAGCGAGCTGCTTCACGCCGCCCGGCGTGGCGTCAAGGTACAGCTGCTGGTGGATGATCTCTATGCCGGTGACAACCGCTTTCTGGAGATGGTGGCTCACTACCCGGGGATCGAGGTACGGCTGTTCAACCCCTTCTGGCTGCGGGGCTGGCGCCCGCTGGCACTGCTGCTGGAGGGACTGCTCAGCTTTCGCCGCATCAACCACCGGATGCATAACAAACTGCTGCTGGTGGATGGCAAGCTGGCGCTGATCGGCGGGCGCAACATAGGCGATCGCTACTTCGGTCTGGATCCGCAAGCCCCCTTCGTGGATCTCGATCTCGCCTGTCAGGGGGGACTGTGCCAGCAGATGGTGCAGGGGTTCGAGCAGTTCTGGCACAGCCGCTGGAGTCACTCCATCCGCCATCTGTTGCGCCGCGAGCTGCTGCCCGCCGAAATAGAGGTGGTCAACGACTTCCTGTTCACCATGACGGATCCGGCGGTAGCGACGGTCTACGATCTGCCCGCGGCGCTGTTTGACGAGCGCGATGTGCCGCTGCAATGGCATGAGGGGCGGGCCGAGGTGTGGTTCGACCGTCCCGGCAAGGGGCTTATCTCCCGTCCCACCACTGCCCGTCAGCTCTGGCGCCAGCTGGCCGACAATCCCGGCTCGCTGGGGTTGGTGACCCCTTACCTCATCCTGACCCGCGGGTTCCGGCACCGTCTGGCGCGGCTGCGCCAGCAGGGGATCGCCATCGACATTCTCACCAACTCGCTGGCCAGCACCGATGTGCCACTGGTCTATGGTGCCTATCAGCGTTATCTCGGCTGGTTGCTGCGCCAAGGGATCCGGGTCGCCGAGTTTGACCATGGCCACGGCAGCCTGCACGCCAAGTTGATCCTGCTGGGGGAGGAGCGGGCGCTGTTCGGCAGCCTCAACCTCGATCCTCGCTCACTCTTTCTCAATACCGAACTGATGCTGCATCTGCACTGCCCGCCGATCTGCGAGGCGCTGCGAACGTGGCTGGCTCGCTGGCAGGAGCAGGCCGGTGGATTGCCGCGCAAACCCGAGGGGTGGCCAAGGCGACTGATAGCCCGTCTGAGTGACTGGTTGCCCCTGCGCCGTTGGCTGTAAGGCAGCCATTTTTTGTGCGAGATCTCGCAAAGCCTTGTAAGCCATTGCTGATGCCCTTTGCGGGTGAATAACCATGCATGAATCTATCTTGCTGTTTTATAACAATTTAGTGGTGATGATAAGGCTGTTTTTTGTACTCTGATGTGAATGGAATTAGCATAAAAACGTTTTTTATTTTGTTTTTATGCGTAATATTTCAGTTGCAAGGACAAACACGGCGGCTTGTCTGCCGTGTGGACGAAGGTTGTAACGGGTAGCTGGCCGGTTGCATTGCTGCAATTGGCGCGCACTTAAGATGGGTCGCGAACTATCGGAAAGTGAAACAGAGACCTGGCGTGGCCGGACTCCAATATGGAACATGCTATTTGCGAGGGGGTGACATGGACATGTCACCCCACTTTTTTGGTTCTTTGGCGAGTCTCGAGCCAATGAACGTTGGCCGCCAGGGGGCTGGTAAATAGCCTGACACGATATGGACCACTCTCGACCGCATTGAATCTCGGCAGCCCAGGTGAATGTAAAAAGGCCCCCTTGCATTAGCGAGGGGGCCTTTTTATCGGCCAGCGATCAGGGAGATATCAGCCCTTGATGCGCTCGATGCGGCCACCCAGACCCTGCAGCTTCTGCTCGATGTTCTCGTAGCCACGGTCGATGTGGTAGATGCGGTCGACGATGGTGGAGCCTTCGGCCACGAAGCCGGCCAGCACCAGGCTGGCAGAGGCGCGCAGATCGGTCGCCATCACCTGAGCCCCCTTGAGCTGAGCAGTGTCGCGGCAGATGGCCACATTACCCTGCAACTCGATGTCTGCGCCCATCCGTACCAGCTCGGGAACGTGCATGAAGCGGTTCTCGAAGATGGTTTCGGTGATCATGCCGGTACCTTGTGCCACCGCGTTCAGTACGGTGAACTGTGCCTGCATGTCGGTCGGGAAGGCCGGGTAGGGGGCGGTCTTGATGGTGACCGGCTTGAGGGTGCGGCCAGTCATGTCGAGGGTGATCCAGTCTTCACCCTTCTCAATCAGTGCGCCAGCCTCTTCCAGCTTGACCAGTACCGCTTCCAGCAGGGTCGGGTCGGTCTTGCGGCAGGTGATCTTGCCGCCGGTGACCGCCGCGCCCACCAGGAAGGTTCCGGTTTCGATGCGGTCAGGCTGCACGCTGTAGTTGCCGCCGTGCAGGCGCTCGACACCATCGATGGTCAGGGTGTCGGTACCCGCCCCCTGGATCTTGGCACCCAGGGTATTGAGGAAGTTGGCCAGATCGACCACTTCCGGCTCGCGCGCGGCGTTTTCGATCACGGTGCGGCCATCAGCCAGGGTCGCAGCCATCATCAGGTTTTCGGTACCGGTCACGGAGACCATATCCATCAGGATGTGAGCGCCTTTCAGGCGGCCATCGACACGGGCCTTGATGTAACCATCTTCGATGGTGATCTTGGCACCCATCAGCTGCAGGCCGTGGACGTGCAGGTTGACCGGACGGGCACCGATGGCGCAACCGCCGGGCAGGGAGACATCAGCGGCGCCGAAACGGGAAGCCAGCGGGCCCAGCGCCAGAATGGAGGCGCGCATGGTCTTCACCAGCTCGTAGGGGGCGACGTGGTTGTTGACCGCACCGGTCAGCACGGTGACGTTGCCGTTGACTTTGGTGGTGGCGCCCAGCATCTCCAGCAGCTTGATGGTGGTGCCCACATCTTTCAGGCGCGGCACGTTGGAGAGGTGTACCTCTTCATCACAGAGCAGGGTTGCGAACAGGATCGGCAGCGCGGCGTTTTTGGCGCCGGAGATGGTCACTTCGCCGTTGAGAGTACAACGACCATCGATTTTGAATTTGTCCATTTTTTACTTCGTTACCAAATCAGGAGGGCAATAGGAATTTACGTTCGCGTTTCCACTCGGCGTCGGTGAACGCCTTGATGGAGAGGGCGTGAATGGCGTTGCTGGCGATCTTATCCATCAGCGGGGCATAGATGGCCTGCTGCTTCTTGACCCGGCTCATGCCGTCAAACATGTCACCGACGGCGATCACTTGGTAGTGACTACCGTCCCCTTTGACATGGACTTCGGACAATGGCAGAGCCTCAAGGAGTATCGCTTCAATTTCAGAGACTTGCATTATGCGTCCTCAGTTGTGAGCGGGGTTGACTGAAACAGCCCGGCCACCCCGTAGAGGTTGGCCAGGGTATAGAAATCACTGGAGGCGCCCACCAATTGCGGTGTGGCGCCTCGCGCTAATACGGCTTTGGCCCATTTGACCAGCAGGGCCAGCCCGGCGGAATCCAGCGTGGTCACGTCGCCGAGCTCGATCTGGTCTTCCTGCCACCAGTCAGCCCGCCGTTGCCACAGCTCAATCACCTGAGCCGCCTGCAGCTCGCCGCTCAGTCTCATGACTTGAGCACCAACGGCTTGGCATTGTGGGCGCGCAACTGGGCGATCACAGCATCGATGCCGTTCTGGCGGATCAAACCGCCCAGCTCGCTCTGTTTGGCGGAGAGCAGGCTGATCCCCTCTGCCACCATGTCGAAGGCTTTCCACTCGCCGGTCTTGTTGTTCTTGCGCAGCTTGAACTCGAGGAAGATGTCCGGCTTGCCGGCCTCTTTCACGCTGACGTTGACGGCGGTGATATTGCCGCTGGGGGCTTTGCCCGGCTCGACCTTGACGGTCTGCTTGTCAAAATGGGCCAGCGCATCGGCGTAGGAGCTCACCATGTACTCGGTGAACACCTCGACGAAGGCATTGCGCTGCGCTTCGGTGGTCTCTTTAATCTGGTTGCCAAGCACCTTGTAGGCGGCGAAGCGGTTGTCCACATAGGGCAGCAGCTCTTCGCGGATGATCACCCGCAGGTGATCCGGATTGCTTTTCACCTGGGCCTGATCGGCCTTCAGGCGGGCAAAGGTCTGCTTGGCCGCCTGATCCACCAGCGCGTTGGGGTCGGTGGCATCGACTGCGGCCTGGGCAGACAGGGAAAAGAGCATGCTGGTCATCAGACCCAGCAGCAGGGCGATTTTCTTGAACATGATTACTCCTTCTTGCTGTCTGATTTGCTGTCGGAGGATTGGCTGTAGAGGAACTTGCCAATCAGATCTTCCAGCACGATGGCGGATTTGGTGTCTTCAATCAGGTCGCCATCCTTGAGCATCTCGGTGCCCATCTCCTCATCGCTGAAGCCGGGGGCCAGACCGATGTACTGCTCGCCGAGCAGACCGGAGGTGAGGATGGAGAGGGAACTGGTATCGGCGAACTCGCCAGCGCTCTTTTGCATCATCAGGGTCACTTCGGGCACCTGGGTTTTCGGGTCCAGTACGATGTCGCTGACCCGGCCTACCACCACGCCGCCGACCTTGACCGGCGAACGGACTTTCAGGCCGCCGATATTATCGAAATGCGCGCGCAGGGTATAGGTTTCTCCTTCCGGTTTGAAGCTCAAACCGGCCACTTGCAGGGCCAGTGCCAGAATGGCACCGATGCCAGCCAGCATGAAGGTGCCGACCAGGAATTCTACTTTGCTGAACTTCATCTTTACCTTATCCAAACATGACTGCAGTGAGTATAAAATCCAGGCCGAGCACGGCGAGGGATGAGTGGACCACAGTTCGGGTCGTGGCCTGACTGATCCCGGCCGAGGTCGGCTTGGCATCATAGCCGTTAAAGAGCGCAATCCAGGTGACCACTAGGGCGAAAATCAGGCTCTTGATGGCGCCCTGCATGATGTCTTCATGCCAGTCGACGGAGGCCTGCATGGCAGACCAGAAGCCCCCTTCGTCCACGCCGAGCCAGTCCACACCGACCAGCTTGCCGCCGAAGATACCGATCAGGCTGAACATAAAGGCCAGCAGCGGCATGCTGATGACGCCAGCCCAGAAGCGGGGGGCAACCACCCGGCGCAGTGGGTCGACCGCCATCATCTCGAGGCTTGAAAGTTGCTCGGTGGCCTTCATCAGGCCGATTTCAGCGGTCAGGGCCGAACCGGCACGGCCGGCAAACAGCAGCGCAGTGACCACAGGACCCAGCTCCCGCAGCAGGGAGAGGGAGACCAGCGGCCCCAGGCTCTGCTCGGCGCCGAAATCCTTCAATACGTTGTAACCCTGCAGCGAGAGCACCATGCCGATGAACAGGCCGGAGACCAGAATGATGGCCACCGACTGTACGCCCACCACATACAACTGCTGGACAAGCAGCGGGAAGTGCTTGCGCGGCTCGGGTTTGCCCGCCAGCGCATGGAACAACATGATGGTGGCGCGACCGACGGAGCTGATAAACCGCACTCCGACCCGCCCCAGCTTGCTTATTTGACTTATCAACATCAGAGATCCTGTAGCAGATCGCCTGCCGGAAAATGAAACGGAACAGGACCATCGGGCAATCCTTTGAGGAACTGCTCGACTTCGGGATTGTGCTCCTCGCGCAGCTGATCCGGCGTACCGTGCGCCACCACCTTGCGATTGGCAATGATGTAGGCGTAATCGGCGATGCTCAGCACCTCTTTTACATCGTGGGTGACGATGACGGAGGTGATACCGAGGGCATCGTTCAGCTCCTTGATCAGCTTGACAAGCACCGCCATGGTGATGGGGTCCTGCCCGACGAACGGCTCGTCATACATGATGAGGTCGGGATCGAGCGCAATTGCCCGTGCCAGCGCCGCCCGGCGCGCCATGCCGCCGGAGAGCTCGGAGGGCATCAGTTTTGCTGCGCCGCGCAAGCCCACCGCCTGCAGCTTCATCATGACGATGGTGTGGATCAGCACCTCCGGCAGGCCGGAGTGTTCCCGCAGCGGGAAGGCCACGTTGTCGTAGACCGTCATGCCGGTAAACAGGGCGCCACTCTGGAACAGCATGCTCATCCGCTTGCGCACTTCATAGAGGCGCGAACGGGAGAGGGTGGGGATGTCTTCCCCGTCAAATAGAATGTGACCGGACTCCGGCTTGAGCTGGCCACCGATCAGCCGCAGCAGGGTGGTTTTACCGATGCCGCTCGGGCCCATGACGGCGGTTACCTTGCCACGAGGAATGGTCAGGTTGATCCCGTCATACAACAGCCGATCTCCGTGACTGAAGGTCAGATCGGAGATGGTGATCAGGTCATTGTTCAAACAATTGTCCATCCGGTGTAAATGAGGTGCGAATTTTATGGGGTAGTCTAGGTCTAAGCAACAGCAAGGAACAACTATTGAACAGGCTGCAAGCCCATTTGCACGACAGTTTTCTGTAACAAAGTGCGTCATTGAGAGCGGGACTTGCCATCCGATTCGCTTATCCGAGCAGACTTTTTTATAATCCCGCAGCTAATTTCGGCCCGGAGCTGTGTCTTTATGTCTGTAAAGCCTGAGAAAGTGTCTGAACTGTTCGATTTTCGTCGCAGTGCCCGCGCGGTGCTGGACACAGAAAAGCAAGCCATTGATGGACTCTATCAGTATCTGAACGACGCCTTCGACAAGGCGTGCGAAATGGTGCTGCGCTGCGGTGGCAAGATAGTGGTCACCGGCATGGGCAAATCGGGCCATATCGGCAGCAAGATCGCCGCCACCCTCGCCAGCACCGGCACACCGGCCTTCTTCCTTCATCCGGGGGAAGCGAGTCACGGTGATCTGGGGATGATCTCCAGCGGCGACCTTATCATCGCTATCTCCAACTCCGGCGAGAGCGACGAAATCCTGGCTCTGCTGCCGGTACTCAAGCGCCGCGGCATTCCGCTCATCTGTATGACCGGCAATCCCGCCTCCACCATGGCCAAAGAGGCCAACGTGCATCTGTGCATCAAGGTGGAGAAAGAGGCTTGCCCGCTGGGTCTGGCACCCACTTCCAGCACCACGGCAACCCTGGTGATGGGTGATGCCCTGGCGGTCGCCCTGCTGGAAGCGCGCGGTTTTACCGCCGATGACTTCGCCCTCTCTCACCCGGGCGGTTCCCTTGGCAAGCGTCTGTTGCTGCGGGTCGGCGACCTGATGCACAGTGGCGAGCTGTTGCCCCGGGTAGGGATAGATGCCACCATCAGCCAGGCGCTGCTGGAAGTGAGCCGCAAGGGGCTCGGTATGACGGCGGTGGTCGATGGCAATGGCCTGCTGGCCGGGCTCTTTACCGATGGCGATCTGCGCCGCATTCTTGACCAGCAGATCGATATCCATCACACCCCCATCAGCCGTGTGATGACGGCCAACTGTGTTACCGTAGGTCCAGAGATGATGGCTGCAGAAGCCGTCAAGCTGATGGAAACGAGAAAAATCAACGGATTACTGGTGGTGGATGGTGACAAGCGCCCGCTCGGCGCCTTCAACATGCACGACCTGCTGAAAGCCGGAGTAATTTGATGCAAAACGTACCGACCCTCTATGGTCCGGTGACGCGCAGCCAGTTTGAGAAGGCGGCGCAAATCCGCCTGCTGGTGTGCGATGTGGACGGGGTGCTCTCCAACGGCCTCATCTACATGGGAAACAACGGCGAAGAGCTGAAAACCTTCTGCACCCGCGATGGTGCGGGCATGCGAGCACTGCTCAATGCCGGGATCGAAATCGCCATCATCACCGGGCGCAACTCCCGTATCGTCAGCGATCGGATGAAAAGCCTGGGGGTGGCTCATGTGGTGCAGGGGGCTGATAAAAAGCTGCCTCACTTCGAAGCGCTGCTGGCCAAGCTGGGGCTGACTGCTGAACAGGCCGCCTATATGGGCGATGACACCATCGATCTGCCGGTGATGGCCGCTTGCGGCCTGGGTATCGCGGTGGCCGATGCCCATCCGCTGGTGCTGAGTCGTGCCGATATGGTGACCCGGCTTGGCGGTGGCATGGGTGCGGTGCGCGAGGTGTGTGACCTCATTTTGCAGGCGCAGGGCCACGACGATTATCAGCCCGAGGCTTCGGTATGAGCAGACAGACCCTGTTGTTTGCCCTGCTGTTTCTGGTTGCACTGGTTGCCTGGCAGCTGGGCAAGGTTGAGCTGGTGCCTGAGAGCGCCGTCAAAATCGAAAACTATCAGCCGGATTTTGTCGCCAAAGATCTGGTGACCACCCGTTTTGATATCAACGGCAAGCGCACCGAGCGGCTGGAGTCGACCTACGCCGAGTATTATCAAATCCTCGAGCAGGCCACCTTCGACAAGCCGGTGGTCTACATGTATGACGATCAGGGTGCCGCCGAGTGGAAGGTGACCGCCGAAACCGGCGTGCTCAACACCGGCGACAACGTCATCCTGCGGGACAAGGTGCATCTGGATGGTCTGCTGCCCACCTCTTTCATTTCCACACTGGATACCCCCTATCTGGAGCTGGATCTGGTGACACAGGATGTGCGCAGCAACCGGGAAGTGAACATTCTGGGTCGGGATTTCCAGACCCAAGGGGTTGGCCTCAAGGGCCATCTGGACCGCAAATATTTTGAGTTACTGGATCAAGGCCATGCCATCTATTTCAATGAAAAACGCTAATCTGGCCCTCGCAGCCCTGTTGTTGTGTGGTGCGGTGACCGCCAAAGAGTCCGACTTTGCCGAGAAGGTTTACGTCGATGCCGTCAAACAGGTGGCCGAGATGCAGGACAACCGCATCACCTTCGAAGAGGACGTGACCATCAATCAGGGCACCATCCGGATCAAGGCTGACAAGGTGGTAGTGACCCGTTCCGGCGAGAAAGGGGCCGAGGTGATGACTGCCTACGGCAAGCCCGCCACCTTCTTCCAGATCCTGGATAACGGCAAGCCGGTCAATGCCCACGGCAACACTATCCGCTACGAGCTGAAGAACCGTCTGGTGACCATCACCGGCAACGGTCAGCTCAAGCAGGAAGATAGCCAGGTCAATGGCGATCTGATCCGCTACGACATCGTCAAACAGAAGATGATCGCCGAGAGCAAGAGCCCGAGCCAGCGGGTCAAAACCGTATTCCTGCCGGATCAGGTAGAGAATTTCGACAAGCCCGCCGACCAGAAGAAGCAGGGAAAATAAGCCATGGCAGTGTTAAAAGCAGTGGGCCTGCAGAAGAGCTACAAGCGCCGCATGGTGGTGAGTGACGTCAGCCTTGAAGTGGGCACCGGCCAGATTGTCGGCCTGCTCGGCCCCAACGGGGCGGGCAAGACCACCTCCTTCTACATGATCGTGGGGCTGGTGCAGCGCGATGCCGGTCTCATCACCATCGACGATCAGGACATCAGCCTGCAGCCCATGCATGTGCGGGCGCGCAATGGCATCGGTTACCTGCCGCAGGAGGCCTCCATCTTCCGTCGCCTGTCAGTGTTCGACAACCTGATGGGCGTGATGCAGACCCGCAAGGGGTTGAGTCGCGAGGAGCGTGAGGACAAGGTTCAGCAACTGCTGGAAGAGTTCAATATCACCCACATTCGCGACAACCTGGGTCAGAGCCTCTCCGGCGGTGAGCGCCGTCGGGTAGAGATCGCCCGTGCGCTGGCGGCCGAGCCGCGTTTTATTCTGCTGGATGAACCCTTTGCAGGGGTTGACCCGATTTCTGTGATAGACATCAAGAAGATCATTCAGCATCTGAAAGATAGAGGCCTTGGCGTCTTGATTACCGACCACAACGTCAGAGAGACTCTGGACGTATGTGAGAAGGCCTATATCGTCAGCCACGGCAAGATGATTGCCGAAGGTGCACCGGCTGACATCCTTGCCGATGAGCAGGTCAAGCGCGTCTATTTGGGCGATCAATTCAGTCTATAGTAAGGGGGCATGCCTTCATTTCCTTTGACGAGTGCCTCGCTGAACATAAGGATATCCCGACGTAGATGAAGCCGACATTACAGTTGCGTCTCGGTCAGTCCCTGACCATGACGCCGCAATTACAACAAGCGATTCGTCTGCTCCAGCTCTCCACTCTGGAACTTCAGCAGGAAATTCAGCAAGCGCTCGAAAACAACCCTCTGCTGGAGCAGGAAGAGAGCGAGGCGCAAGAGACCAGTCCGGAAGCGCCGGTCGATGCCAGCCAGCTGGATTCCAGCGATGCCATGGCTCAGGAGCAGATGCCGGACGAGTTGCCGGTGGATACCACCTGGGACGAGGTTTACTCTGCCGGCACCGCCCAGAGCGCGGGCCCCATCCACGATGGGGAAGATAGCGTCTATCAGGGTGAAACCACCGAAAACCTGCAGGATTATCTGCTGTGGCAGATGCGGCTCACACCGTTCAGCGATGTGGATGCCGCCATCGCGCTCGCCATCATCGATGCCATCGACGAATCCGGTTATCTGACCGTTGCGATGGAGGATATCCAGGCTGCCGTCACCAGCGATGACGTAGAGGTGGAACTCGATGAGGTCGAGGCGGTACTCAAGCGGGTGCAGCACTTCGATCCGGTCGGCATTGCTGCCCGTTCTGTGCAGGAGTGTTTGCTCATCCAGCTGGATCAGTATGACCCGCAGACCCCCTGGCTCAACGAGGCCAAAGAGGTGATCCTCGAGCACATGGAGCTGCTCGGCAACCGGGATTACCGCACCCTCGCCCGCAAGACAAAACTCAAAGAGAGCGACCTCAAGGAGGTGCTGGATCTGATCCAGCTGCTGGAGCCACGTCCCGGCAACGGCATCATCCAGAGTGACTCTCAGTACGTGATCCCCGACGTCTCCGTGGTCAAGAAGGGCAGCAAGTGGGTGGTCGAGCTCAATCCCGACTCCGCCCCCCGCATCCGGGTCAACGAGACCTATGCCGCCATGGCCCGCAACGCCCGCAGCAGCACCGACACCCAGTTTATCCGCTCCCATTTGCAGGAAGCCAAGTGGTTCATCAAGAGCCTGGAAAGTCGCAATGACACCCTGCTGAAAGTGGCCAGTTGCATTGTCGAGCAGCAACAGGGCTTTTTCGAGTATGGTGAAGAGGCGATGAAGCCGATGGTGCTCAATGACATCGCCGAAGCGGTAGAGATGCATGAGTCGACCATCTCCCGGGTGACGACCCAGAAGTACATGCATACCCCCCGTGGTATCTTCGAATTGAAGTTTTTTTTCTCCAGCCATGTGAACACCGAAGGAGGAGGAGAGTGCTCATCGACCGCAATTCGCGCGCTCATCAAGAAGCTGGTCACGGCAGAGAATCCTGCCAAGCCGTTAAGTGATAGCAAGATCGCGGATTTGCTGGCCGAACAGGGTATTATGGTGGCGAGACGCACGATCGCTAAGTATCGCGAATCCTTGTTTATCCCACCTTCCAATCAGCGCAAACGCCTGGTTTAGGCAAACAAAAGGATGATGTTATGCAAATTAACCTGACCGGACACCATGTCGAGATCACCGAAGCTCTGCGTGATTATGTGAATAACAAATTTGCCAAACTCGAGCGTCACTTCGACCACATCAACAATGTTCATGTGGTGCTTAGCGTGGAAAAACTGAACCAGATAGCGGAAGCCAAATTGCACGTCAGCGGTGGCGAAGTGTTTGCCAACTCTGAACATGCCGATATGTATGCTGCGATAGACACCTTGCTCGACAAGCTGGACAGGCAGATCATCAAGCACAAAGATAAGTTAAATAAAAAATAACCATGCAACTTGAACACATACTGAGTCGGGACTGCACCAAGAGTGCAGTCCCTTGTACCAGCAAGAAACGCGCCCTCGAAATCATCAGCGAGCTGGCCGCCGAACGCCTTGGCACCTCCCGTCAGGCGCTGTTTGAATGCTTGCTGGCCCGCGAAAAAATGGGTAGTACCGGGATCGGTGCCGGTATTGCGATCCCCCACGGTCGCATTGACGATGAGTTCCCGCCAACCGCGATCCTGATGACTTTTGCCGACCCTATTCCTTTCGACTCCATCGACAATCAACCGGTTGACCTGCTGTTTGCCTTGCTGGTGCCGGAAAGCGAGTGCAAGCAGCATCTCAAGACCCTTTCTCTGATGGCTTCCAAGCTGGGTGACAAGGCGGTTTGCCGCCAGTTGCGTCAGGCAACCAGCGACGAAGAGCTCTATCAGATCATGACCTCGGCCTGACAGCAGGCCAAGGATGAGACACCCGTTTTGGCGTGAGGGAACAAGATGCAGTTAATCGTGGTAAGTGGGCGTTCGGGCTCCGGTAAAACGGTAGCCCTGCGAGTGCTGGAAGATCTGGGTTACTACTGTGTGGACAACCTGCCGGTCAATCTGCTGCCCCAGCTGATTGTGTCGGTGGAGAGCCAGTACGACAAGCTGGCGGTCAGTATCGATGTGCGCAACCTGCCGAGCGATCCGGAGAAACTGGAAAATCTGCTGGCTCAGGTGCGCAATGAGGGGCGGGTTGAGTTCTCCAGCTTCTTCTTCGACGCCGACAACGGCACCCTGCTCAAGCGCTATGGTGAGAGCCGCCGCTTGCACCCCCTCTCACGCAACAAGCTGTCGCTGGATGAGGCGATTCGGGAGGAGACCCACCTGCTGGCGCCCATCTCCTCGACCGCTGACCTGCGTATCGACACCACCACCCTCAGCATTCACGACCTGAGCGAGCTCATCAAGACCCGGGTGCTTGGGAAGAAAGAGAACGAGCTGGTGCTGGTGTTCGAGTCGTTCGGCTTCAAGTACGGCATTCCCAAGGATGCCGACTTCGTGTTCGATGCCCGCTTCCTGCCCAATCCGCACTGGATCCCCGAGCTCAAGCCGTTTACCGGCAAGGATGAGCCGGTCGCCAACTACCTCTCGGCACAAGCTGACGTGATGCTGTTTACCCAGCAGATCGAAAACATGCTGGTGACCTGGTTGCCCCATCTGGAGCGCAACAATCGCAGCTACCTCACGGTCGGCATCGGTTGCACCGGCGGTCAGCACCGCTCGGTCTTTATTGCAGAACGGCTGGCCAGTGCATTCCGTTTGCTTGGCAAGAACGTGCAGATCCGCCACCGCACTCTCGACAAGAGTGCCCCCCAATCTTGACGGACCAATAGGACGACCCGATGACTGTTTCCGCCTCGGTTGAAGTGAAAAACAAGCTGGGTATTCATGCCAGACCTGCCATGATGCTGTTCGAGTTGGTGCAGGGTTTCGATGCTCACGTGCTGCTGCGCAATGAAGATGGTGTGGAGGCCGATGCTGACAGCATCATCGGCCTGCTGATGCTGGATTCCGCGCAAGGGCGGCAGGTGGAAGTACAGGTTGAGGGCCCCGAAGAGGTCGAGGCCCTGGCCGCCGTGGTGGAGCTGTTCACCTCTGGCTTTAATGAGGAGTAGTCACTCCTCGTTCTTCTTCTATTCCTTTCACTTGTATTCGGTCGCGCTATTGCGGCATGACATGGCTGACTATGTAGTTCCATGGAGAAATGAGAGTTAGGCGCAGCCTAACAGGCTGCAGGCTGATGCAATAGACCTTTGCCGCGTTAGCTGGCCGATGAGACATTGCTGACTCCAGCCCGGTTCTGATAGCGCACATCCTCTTCAATGGTGACCACCACTTCCAGCGGCTTGCCGGAGCGTAACACCGATATGGTCAGCTTGGTGCCGGGGCGGCTCTCGGCGATCTTGTCCAAGGCGGCTCTGGGACCGCTGATGGCTTCGCCGTTGATCTTGAGCAGCACATCCCCTCGTTGCAGACCGCCTTTGGCTGCTGGACCGTAGGGATCCAGACTCTTCACTACCAGACCACGCAGATCGCCGAGATTCATCATCCGCGCGATTATCGGGTTGATCTCGACGCTGGATATCCCAAGGTAGCCGCGAATGACCCTGCCATTGGTGATCAGCTCATCCATGATCCGCTTCGCCAGCCGGTAGGGGATGGCAAAGCTGATGCCGTAGCTCTCCTGATTGCCGTTGAGGTGATAAGTGGCGGTGTTGATGCCCACCAGATCGCCACGGCCGTTGACCAGCGCGCCACCCGAGTTGCCCTCGTTGATGGCGGCATCGGTCTGCAGCAGATCCTGCCGGCCATTGCTGTCCGGCCCCATGCTGGAGAGACCGGTGCGGCCAGTCGCGCTGATGATGCCCTGGGTGATGGTCTGGCCGACGTTGTAGGGATTGCCGATGGCGAGTACTACATCGCCCACTTCTGGCAACCGCTCCGGATCTTGCGGGATTACCGGCAGGTTATCTGACTCGATATAGAGCACGGCAAGGTCGGTAAGCGGGTCTGTGCCGACCAGCTCGGCACTGAAAACCCGGCCATCCTGCAGGGCTACGATGATCTGGTCGGCGTCAGCGATGACGTGGTAGTTGGTCAGCACGTAGCCGCGCTGGGTCATGATGACGCCGGAGCCCAGTCCTTGTGGACGCAGTTCTCCCTGATTGCCCTGGTTAGGAGCAAAGCTGCGGGTGTAGATGTTGACGACGGCGGGGCCGGCCCGATGAGCGGCATAGGAAAAACTCAGTTCTCGGGCATTGGTGATGAGCCCCGGGAGTTGGGCGCCACCGCGAAAATTGGGAAACAGCAGCAACAGCAGCGCCGCGACGGTCAAACCGAAACCGACAGACTTGCCCAAGTAACTGACTAAAGGGGAAATTTTCATGTCATTCTCATCCGTACAGGCTGCGCGCAGAGAATAACACTATCGATGGATAAAAATCACCCGCGGCGAAGGCCGCGGGTGATAGAGAGGTTGTTGAACCATCAGGGGGTTAGCGGATCACCAGATAGAGCGAGGAGTCGCCGCGCTGGATATTGAGCGCCAGTACGTCAGGCTTGTTCTTGAGCGCCTTGCTCAGCTCGCCCAAGGTGTTGATGCGCAGACGGTTGACCCCGATGATGATGTCCCCCTTCTGCAGGCCGGAAGCGGCTGCCGGAGAACGGGGATCAATGTCGGCCACGGCGACGCCGGAGACCGGATCGGTAGTGGTGCTCAGCTTGGCCCCTTCCAGTGCCGGATGCAGCGCGCTGGCGCGCACTTCGCTGTCATCGGCCTGCTTCAGGGTCACTTTGGCCGTTTGTGACTTGCCATCGCGGATCAGTCCCAGCTCGACCTGCTTGCCAGCGCCCATGGTGGCGATCTTGGCACGTAGCTCGCCGAAGGAGCGAACCGGCTTGCCATCGATGCTGACGATGATATCGCCCGCCTTGATGCCCGCCTTGTCTGCGGCGGAGTCAGGCATGACCTGGTTGACGAAGGCGCCATCCTTCTTGTTGTAGCCGAAGGTCTTGGCGATGTCTGAGGTGAGTTCGGTACCGGTAATGCCCAGCTGACCGCGACGCACTTCACCGTACTTGACGATCTGCTCGGTCAGATCCCGCACCATGTTGGAGGGGATGGCAAAGCCGATGCCGATGTTGCCGCCGTTCGGGCCCAGAATCGCGGTGTTGATACCGATCAGCTCGCCACGCAGATTGAGCAGGGCACCGCCCGAGTTACCTGAGTTGATGGCCGCATCGGTCTGGATGAAGTTTTCCAGATTCTCGATGTTGAGGCCGCTGCGACCGAGCGCGCTGACGATACCTGAGGTAACGGTCTGACCCAGACCAAACGGGTTGCCGATTGCCAACGCATAGTCACCCACCCGCAGCTCGTCGGAGTCGGCGAACTTGATCTGCACAAGATCCTCGGCCTTGATTTGCAGCAGGGCGATGTCGGACTGCTTATCTTCACCGATCTTCTTGGCCGCATATTCACGACCATCCTTCAGAGTGACCTTGATCTCGTCCGCCTCGTGAACCACGTGGGCGTTGGTGATCACGTAACCCTTCTTGGCATCGACGATGACACCGGAGCCGAGTGCCTGGAACGGCTGCTCGCTCACCTGTTCATCGGGCATATTGGGACCGAAGAAGAAACGGAATTGTTCCGGCAGACGCTGGCGGGTGATCTTCTTGCCGGAGACAGAGATATTAACTACGGCAGGAGTGACCTGTTCGAGAACGGGGGCCAGACTTGGCATCTCCTGATTAGAGCCTAACAGGGAAGGCAGTGCGGCCTGAGCAGGGGCCGCAGACATGGCGATACCGACGCTGAGGGCTAGCACACTGAGCATGGAAAGAGGTTTACGCATATGAAAAACAGCTCCCAGAAAAAGTTGCATTGCAATCGTCAAGGTCAGACCACAGGGCTGGCCAATTAGTTCCGCGAGGAACTAATTTGGTTGTTTGAGCAGTCCGGAAGAGGCGCCGGCATAGTCGCGAGGCGGTACGCCCGGCTCATCTGCTTCTTTGCTTGGGGCTTCTTCTACCAATGATTCACGGAACAGCGGTTCCTGTGCCTTGGCCAGGAATTTGCTCTGCTCGGCCATGTGGCGATAGAGGGTCTGATACTGCTCGGCCAGTTGCTCCATCAGGGCGGCGCTGTCGGCGAAGTGGGTATTGATTTGGCCCTGATAGCTTTCAAGCTCCTTGTGGGCCTTTTTCAGTTCCTGTTCCAGACGGCCGGCATCGCGGCTGCGTACCGAAAAACGGCCGAGAACGATACCGATAATCAAGGCCGCGACAGCCAGCAGGATCCCAGTTAACAGACTCATAGATGCTCCTTGTTACAGCTAAAACAGAGTGGGTTTATGCGGTCGTCATAACCGCCATGCCTTGATGGCACTATACCGTGCGTCCTGAGGCCGTGATACCATTTTGTCCTCGATTCAGGGACTTGGAGAGGCGCTCAAGGATGACACCGCAGCAAAAATACCAGCAGGATCTGCTGCGCCCCGGCTTTGTGGCCGACCCCGCGCAGGGGATGGCCATTAGCAGGCTGGAGCGACTGTATCAGGATTTGCTACGGCACCCGACTCCGACCAGATCTCGAGGGTTGCTGGGTTGGCTGCAAAAGCCCAAGCAGCCGGAGCCCGTCCTCGGTATCTATATGTGGGGCGGAGTGGGCCGAGGCAAGACCTGGCTGATGGATACCTTTTTCGACAGCCTGCCGGGGACGCGCAAGATGCGCAGCCATTTCCACCGTTTCATGCACCGCATTCACGATGAATTGCAGGGGTTGAGCGGGCAGTCCGATCCCCTCAAACTGGTGGCCAGCAAGCTTGCCAGCGAGACAGACATCATCTGTTTCGACGAATTTTTTGTCTCCGACATCACCGATGCCATGTTGCTGGGCACGCTGTTTCAGGAGCTGTTTGGTCACGGTGTTGTGCTGGTCGCCACTTCAAATATTCCGCCGCAGGATCTTTATCGCAACGGGCTGCAGCGAGCCCGTTTTCTGCCAGCTATCGAGCTGATCGAGCGTCATTGCGAGGTACTTAACGTAGATGGCGGTATCGACTATCGCCTGCGTACGCTGGAACAAGCGGAGATTTATCACTGCCCGCTGGACTTGCAGGCAAAAGCCAATCTTGACCGCTATTTTCAGCAATTAACCGGTGGGCACACGGCTTGCGAGGGGACGTTCGAGGTCAATCATCGTCAGCTGACGTCGCTCGGAATGGGGGAAGGGGTGCTCTATATGGAATTTGAGCAACTTTGCTGTACTCCCCGCTCCCAGAACGACTATATCGAGCTGGCCAGACTGTTCCATACTGTTCTGCTGGCCAATGTGCAGCCAATGGGCACAGGCACGGATGACGCGGCTCGCCGCTTCATTGCCATGGTCGATGAGTTTTATGAACGGCACGTCAAGCTCATCATGTCGGCGGCGGTTCCCATGGCAGAACTCTACGGTGAAGGGCTGCTGAATTTCGAATTCCAACGCTGTCTTTCACGGCTTCAGGAAATGCAATCGCACGAATACCTTGCCAGAGTGCACCTTCCTTAGTCACAATACCGCGCCTGCCAGTCGGATGGGCATCTGCGGCAGGTAGGGCCGGGCGACATTTGCTGGTTTCATGGCAGTGAAATTAGCAGGTGATATTTAAGGCAACTTCACTTATAATCGCCCGGCCCACGTTACAGCTGTCGATAAGACAGCAACACTTTAAGCTTTACTTGTATTCGAAGGGGTACAGGTAGGCCATCGTTTGTTGTTTGTGGGAGAGCCCCCATAAACAATTGGGTCTGTAACAGGTAATTGGGTTTAACTTAATGAAAACTTTCGTTGCCAAGCCAGAAACCGTAAAACGTGACTGGTACATTGTGGACGCAGAAGGTAAAACTCTGGGTCGTATCGCAACCGAGATCGCTGCTCGTCTGCGTGGTAAGCACAAAGCTGAATACACTCCGCACGTTGACACCGGTGATTACATCATCGTTGTAAACGCTGAGAAGGTACGTGTTACCGGTAAGAAAACTACCGACAAAATGTACCACGCTCACTCCGGTTTCCCGGGTGGTATCAAGTCAATCAGCTTCGACAAGCTGATTCAGCGTAAACCGGAAATGGTAATCGAAGCTGCTGTTAAAGGCATGCTGCCGAAAGGTCCTCTGGGCCGTGCCATGTTCCGTAAACTGAAAGTTTACGCAGGCGCCGAGCACGCTCACGCTGCTCAGCAACCTCAAGTACTGGATATCTAATCGGGAACTGGCAACATGGCAGAAAATCAATACTACGGTACCGGCCGTCGCAAAAGCTCCACTGCTCGCGTATTTATCAAAGCGGGTAGCGGTAAGATCGTAATCAACCAGCGCTCCTTGGAGCAGTACTTCGGTCGTCCGACTGCCCGCATGGTAGTTCGTCAGCCGCTGGAACTGGTTGAGATGACCGAGAAACTGGATCTGTACATCACCGTTAACGGTGGTGGCATCTCCGGTCAAGCTGGTGCGATCCGCCACGGTATCACTCGTGCTCTGATGCAGTACGATGAAACCCTGCGTTCCGAACTGCGTAAAGCAGGCTTTGTTACTCGCGATGCCCGTAAGGTTGAGCGTAAGAAAGTCGGTCTGCACAAAGCTCGTAAGCGTCCGCAGTACTCCAAGCGTTAATTCGCTTTCGGTGCTCACTCTTTCGAGTGTCAAAAAAGCCTGGCAACCGCCAGGCTTTTTTTATTAGTAATATTACCGACATCAATGCTAACCACGCGTCACAAAAGACAAAAAATTGTTTCTTTATTGTTTTTATTGCTCACCGCTCTTTCTTGTCAAGTTGTTATCTTTTCTTTAAAATTTCCCCTGTTTTCTGTGGCAATTGTAAATCCAGCTTCCGCCGCTGTTGTCACGGGAAAAATGGGGAACAGGGACACTATAAGAATGTGCGGAGTCCACATGGGAGAGTTTTTGGATGAGCAATGCGCCAGTTGATACCGGTCGCCGCAGATTTCTTACCTGGTCAACGGTTGCCGTTGGTGGGGTAGGAGCTGCGTTTACCGCAGTGCCGTTTATAAAGTCATGGAATCCGAGTGCCAAGGCCAAAGCAGCCGGTGCACCGGTTGAAGTCGATATCAGCAAGTTGGAACCGGGTCAGCTCATCCGTGTCGAGTGGCGTGGCAAACCCGTCTGGGTGGTGAAACGCACCAAGCAGACGCTGGATGCCCTGGCAGCACATGATGACAAGTTGCGGGATCCCTCATCAGAAGAGCCGCAGCAGCCTGACTATGCCCATAACGGGTACAGATCGATCAAGCCCGAAATTTTTGTCGCGGTCGGTATCTGCACCCATCTCGGGTGTTCACCTTCTTATCTGCCTGACAGTTTTGGTGAGCAGGTGCAGGGGGTTGCGTCCGGCTTCTTCTGCCCGTGTCATGGCTCCAAGTTCGATATGGCTGGCCGTGTGTTCCAGGGGGTGCCTGCACCACTGAACCTGGTTATTCCGCCGTATCAATTCATTAACGACACCACCATTCTGGTCGGTGCCGATGGCAAGGAGGCCTGATCATGTTGAGCAAACTGATGGGCTGGATTGACGATCGCTTTCCGCTTACGGCCATGTACAACGACCACATGGCCAAGTATCCGGCTCCGAAGAACCTGAACTTCTGGTATTTCTTCGGTTCGCTGGCCATGTTGGTGCTGGTTAACCAGATCATCACCGGCATCTGGCTGACCATGAACTACAACCCCTCTGCGGAAGGTGCGTTTGCCTCCGTCGAGTACATCATGCGGGATGTGGAGTATGGCTGGCTGCTACGTTACATGCACTCTACCGGTGCCTCTGCCTTCTTCGTGGTGGTCTACCTGCACATGTTCCGAGGTATGATTTACGGCTCTTACCAGAAGCCGCGCGAGCTGCTGTGGATTTTCGGCATGCTGATCTTCCTGGTGCTGATGGCGGAAGCCTTTATGGGCTACTTGCTGCCCTGGGGACAGATGTCATTCTGGGGGGCCCAGGTCATCATTTCGCTGTTTGGTGCCATTCCGGTCATCGGTGACGATCTTACCCTGTGGATCCGTGGTGACTACGTTATCTCTGGTGCGACCCTGAACCGCTTCTTCGCGCTGCACGTCATCGCGTTGCCGCTGGTTTTGGTGATGCTGGTTGCGATGCATATCCTGGCGCTGCACGAAGTGGGCTCCAACAACCCGGATGGCATCGATATCAAGAAGCACAAGGACGAGAACGGCTGGCCGCTGGATGCGGTGGCATTCCATCCTTACTTCACCGTCAAGGATATGATCGGTGTCGCTGGCTTCCTGTTCTTCTTCTGCGCCATCATTTTCTTCAAGCCGGATATGTGGGGTTACTTCCTCGAGAAGCCGAACTTTGAAGTGGCCAACGGCCTGAAGACTCCGGCTCACATCGCGCCTGTGTGGTACTTCACCCCCTTCTACGCGATTCTGCGTGCGGTACCTGACAAGCTGCTTGGCGTCATCATGATGGGCCTCTCTATTGTGGTGTTGTTCCTGCTGCCCTGGCTGGATCGCTGCAAGGTGCGTTCAGTACGCTATCGCAGCAAGCTGCACAAGCTGAACATCGCCCAGTTTGTGGTCTGCTTCATCATTCTGGGGGTGCTGGGTGTACTGCCGTCGACGCCGACTCTGACGCTGGTTGCCCAGATCTGTACCTTGGGTTATTTCGGTTTCTTCGTGCTGTTGTTCTTCTACAGCAAAAACGAACGCACCAAGCCGCTGCCGGAGAGGGTGACATTTAAATGAAAAAAATAATATTTGCAGTGCTGACCCTGCTGCCCTCTCTGGTGTTTGCCGCTGGAGGTGCGGTTGCACTGGACAAGGCCAATTACGATCTGAGTGACAAGGCATCCCTGCAACGCGGAGCTGCCACCTTCATGAATTATTGTGCCGGCTGCCACTCTACCCAGTACCAACGCTACAACCGGGTTGCTGCCGATCTGGAGATCCCTGAGGATCTGATGAAGGAGAACCTCATTTTCACCGACGCCAAAGTGGGTGATCTGATGAAGAGTGCCATGTCCGAGAAGGATGCCGCCAAGTGGTTTGGTGCGCCGCCTCCCGACCTGACTCTGGTTGCCCGAGTACGTGGTGCGGACTGGATTTACACTTATCTGCGTTCTTTTTACGTGGATCCGACCCGTCCGTTTGGTGTGAATAACGTGGTGTTCCCGTCAGTGGGCATGCCCCATGTGCTGGAGCCGCTGCAGGGGACTCCCCGTGCCGAGTTCGCGACTCACATGGTCGATGGCGTCGAGACCCAGCAGGTTGTCAGCATCAAATCTGACGGCAACGGTGAAATGGATGACGAAGAGTATGATAAGACGGTACTGGATCTGGTAAACTTCTTGGTCTACTCGGCTGAACCGGTACAACAGGAGCGTGAACGCATGGGCTTCTGGGTGCTTGGCTTCATCGTGATCTTCTTCATCTTCACTGTGCTGTTGAAGAAGGAATTCTGGCGCGACGTTCACTAAGCGACCAGATCCGGGTAATATAATGCACGGCAATGAAGACCAAGATGCTTCATTGCCGTTTCTGCTTTTTTATGACGGGAGGGTTCAATGGCTGTAGCTGCCAATAAGCGTTCGGTAATGACGCTGTTTTCCGGTGCCAACGATATGTTCAGCCATCAGGTGCGTATTGTCCTGGCGGAGAAGGGTGTTAGTGTGGATATCTGTCAGGTTGACCCAGCCAATCTGCCGGATGAGCTGGCCGAGCTGAACCCGTACAACTCTGTACCGACCCTGGTTGATCGTGAGCTGGCGCTCTACACCTCGCGCATCATCATGGAGTATCTGGATGAGCGCTTCCCGCATCCGCCCCTGATGCCTGTTTACCCGGTTGCCCGCGGTAACAGCCGTCTGATGATGCACCGCATCGAGCTGGACTGGTACTCCCTGGCCGACAAGATCATGGCCGGTACCGATGCTGAAGCGGCACGCAACGAACTGCGTGACAACCTGCTGGCCATCGCGCCGATCTTCGGTGAAATGCCCTATTTCATGAGCGAAGAGTTCGGTCTGGTGGATTGCTACATGGCACCGCTGCTGTGGCGTCTGCCGAGCCTTGGCATCGACCTGACCGGTCGTGGCGCCAAAGAGCTGAAGGCCTACATGGTTCGTCTGTTCGAGCGTGAGTCCTTCCAGGCTTCCCTGACCGAAGCCGAACGCGAGATCCGTGCTGGCGTATGAGCATGGAACCGACAATGACACCGAGCCGCCCGTACTTGTTACGGGCGTTCTTTGACTGGTTGCTGGACAACGATCTGACCCCTCATCTGGTGGTCAACGTCAACATTCCCCATGTGATGGTGCCGATGCAGTTTGCTCAGGACGGGCAAATTGTACTGAATATCGCGCCCCGAGCCGTGATGCAATTTCACATGGATAACGAGGCTATCAGCTTCAGTGCCCGTTTTGGCGGGGTATCCCAGCAGGTCTATATCCCGATGGCGGCCGTGCTGGCTATCCATGCCCGGGAGAACGGCGTGGGCACCATGTTCCCGCCTGAGCCGGGTTACGATATCTGGCTGGAGCAGGCTGAAGCGCCGGTGGAGCCTGAGCCGGAACCACCGCGTCCAAGCGGTCGTCCGACCCTGAAGGTGATCAAATAAAAAACGCAGCCGATTGGCTGCGTTTTTTTATGTGCGGTCGGGCTTAGTTCTGGGCGAATTCGAAGGCCTTGATCACGCGCTTCACGCCGGTGACATGGCGGGCGATGTTGACTGCCTGCTCTCCCTCCTGGCGAGTCACCAGACCAATCAGGAACACCTCGCCGTTCTCGGTGACCACCTTGACCTTGGTGCTGTCGAAGTTCTTGGTGCCGAACATGTCGGCTTTCACCTTGGAGGTGATCCAGGAGTCATTGCTGCGGGTGGTGAAACTGGCAGGTTGGCCGATGCGCAATTCGTTGTAGACGTGGCGGACCCCTTCGATGCGACTGACAATTTTGCCCGCCTCAATCTTGTAAACGTCAGAAGGTGTCTGGCCGACCAGCAGGACGCGGCCATTGTTGCTGTAGACGCTGATCTTGCTGGCTGCGCTGAGGGGTTTGTTGTCGGCCAGCAGATTGGCCGCTTTCAGCTCGATGGTCTGGTCATCCCACTGCGCGCCCAGGGTTCGGCGATCGCCAGAGGCCTTGGCAGTCCCTGCGGCGCCGCCAACAACCAGGGCTGCGCAGCCTTGCAGCAGCAGGGTGCTAACCAGCAGACCGAGCAGGATAGTGTGCTTTTTCATGGTTTCAATCTTCCTGTTGCGGGAAAAGTGTCTGGTCGATGAGATCACACAGGCAGTGCAGGGTCAACAGGTTCACTTCCAGAATGCGAGGGCGACGGGCGGAGGGAACACGGATCTCCACATCGTTTGGGCCGAGCAGACCTGCCATTTCGCCACCGTCACCCCCGCTCAGCACCACTATGGTCATGTCGCGGGAGAGGGCAGCCTCGGCGGCCTTGATCAGGCTGCGGCTGTGGCCGGAGGTGGTGATGACCACCAGAATGTCGCCAGGCTGGCCCAGCGCGCGGATCTGCTTGGAGTAGACCTCTTCAAAACCGTGGTCGGTGGCGATGGCGCTGATGGTTGCCATGTCCGGGGTCAGGGCCATGCCGGGCAGGGAGGGGCGCTGGGTCTCGTAGCAGTTGACCAGCTCGGAGATAAACAGTTGCGCCAGTGCGGCAGAAGGACCGTTACCGCATGCCAGCACCTTGTGGCCATTGAGCAGGCAGATGGTGATCATCTGGGCTGCAGTATGGATGGCATCCGGCAACGCCTCGGCGGCGGCTATCTTGGTCTGGATGCTTTCGGTGTAGTTCTCTTTGATGCGGTCAGTCATAGGGTCCTCTTAAAATGCGTTCTGGATCCAGGCTGGCTGGTCGCCCTCGAACGCAATCACATCGAATCGGCAGGCCTGATTGGCCTCGTTGATGGCATGTTGCTTCAAATAGTGGCGCGCTGCCAGCATGATCTTGTGCTGTTTGCTGCGGGTGACCGAGCTGGCGGCCCCGCCATGGCTGCCGGTGGCCCGGTAGCGCACCTCAACAAACACCAGGGTCTGGCCCTGGTGCATGATGAGATCTATTTCACCGCCACGACAGCGGTAGTTGCGAGCTACCGGTTGCAGGCCCCGGGCCTGCAACCAGCGTTCAGCGACTTGTTCAAAGTGCTGTCCCTTGCTCGTTGGTGAGGGGAACAGGCTCGGCAACTGCTGGCGCATCCGTTTCCATAGTTCCTTCATTGGAGGGCTCCTCCAGTTGCTGAACGGCGTTCTCGTCGACCAGTTTGCCGTTCTGGTAAGTACCCCAGCTCAGCATCCGCACGATATTGCCCTGGGCATCCACGCTCAGCTGACCACTCATGCCGGCCTGCTGCATGCCGCCTACCTTGCGCATCTGCTGGAGGTTCTCAGCCAGGCTGACGGCATCGTAGCCCATGGCAAACAGACGCAGCAGGTCACCCTGGGTCTGCGGCCAGAGCAGGGCGATCTGCTCGCGCTGTTTCTCGTAGCCGCCCAGCAGCAGCGGCATATCGGCGATATGCATGCCGTTGAGCTCGGAGGCGACCTCGGTGGCGGCGCTGTCGTAGCCACGGGAGCTGGTGTAGATGGGCAGGCTGCCCATCGGATTGACCGAGACATCCACATAGGGCTTGATCATCCGGGTTTCCAGACTGTTGGCGACCACGTAAACGGCATCGATGCTGCGCGGTGTGGCATCAGAGAGTTGCACCACTTCACCTGCACGGGCGGTAGAGCGGCCGCTCAGGGCATTCTTGACCATCCCCTGCACTTCGTTGCGCGCACCGAAGGTGGCAACGACCGGCTTATCCTGGCTCAGGGTGGCCCAGCTCTGCTCGAACGCCTTGATACTGCTGTAACCGATCCGCCCCTGGGCGGCGATCAGCAGCGGTTTACGGTAGCCCTGGGTGTAAAGGTACTGGGCTGCCTGCGCGGCATCTGCGGCAGCAGAAAGGGAGAAGTAGTAGGTGGTGTCGTTGACGACCGGCTTGTCCAGCTCGTTGAGCGCCAGTACCGGCACGGTCGGATTGGCCTTGAGCAGCTCCTCGACCCGATCTTTCAGCAGCGGGCCGATGATCATGTCTGCCCCTTCCTGAATCGCCTGCTTATAAAGGTCGCCGGTCGACTTGCTCTGGGTGTCGTAGAAGTTCAGGGTGAATTGCCCCTGATTTTCCTTATAAGACATCAGCATACCATTACGGATGGCTGCGCCCTGCGGCTCCAGATTGCCGGAGAGGGGCAGCAGCACAGCGATCTGTTGCACCGAGGTGCTGGCAGTGGCCGCCAGATCGCCCAATCCTGCCGGCATATCTTTCTGGGCCGGATGGTTGGGGAAGTCACGCTTCCAGCCTGCCAGTTGGCGGGCCAGCAAGTTCGGCTGGGCGCCAAACTCGTTGACCAGTGCCGCCAGTCGTAGCCAGCCGGTGGTCACATCAGGGGCCGGAGCCTCTTCCAGCGCTTGCAGGGTGGAAGGGGTCATGCTTTTGAGCAACGACCAGATTTGCTGATGGTTGGTCGCCTGCTCGCTCTGATTGAGGTAGGGCTCCAGTGCAATCAATGACTTGGCTGCGCCAAACTTGTTATTGATGTCGAGCTGCAGCACTACGCGCTGGCGATACCAATCCTTCTGGGTATCGGCATCCAGCAGCACCTCAGGTTTGCCTTCCAGCAGGATCAGCGCCTGATTGGCGTGGCCTTGCGCCAGCAACAGATGGGCTTGCAGTAGTTGCAACTGCGCCTTCTGAACGGGATCCTTGGCCTGCTTCTGCAATTGCTGGAACAGCGCCGAGGCCGGTTTGGCCTGGCCCAGCGCCAGATAGCTGCGTGCCGCCAGCATCTGCCAGGTAAAGGCCTCGGCCGGCTTGGCGGGATCCACCTGCTCAAGATACCACTGGGCATTCTTGGTCAGATTGGAGAACGCAGAGGGCATGCCTGACTGCCCTGACGGTTGAGTGGGCTCCGACGCACAGGCGGCGAGCAGTACTGCCGCGAGTATGATGCCGAAGAGTCGTGATACACTTAGCTGCTTTGTAACCCGGTTCAAGTTCATTCCCCGACCAGTGTTGAAGTTCCCCATAGTGTAAACGGGCCAATATGGCGACACAATTGTCGGGGCACTCGGAGATCCCATGAGTGACATCCCAACCCTGTATATAGTCCCCACTCCGATCGGCAATCTGGCGGACATCACCCAGCGTGCATTGGACATTTTACGCAGTGTCGATCTGGTGGCCGCCGAAGATACCCGTCATACCGGTATCCTGCTCAGCCACTACCAAATCTCGGTGCCGACCTTCGCCCTGCACGATCACAACGAGCAGCAGAAAGCCGATGTGCTGATCGGCCGGATCAAAGAGGGCAAGAGTGTTGCGCTGGTCTCCGATGCCGGCACCCCGCTCATCAGCGACCCCGGTTATCACTTGGTCACCCGCTGTCGTGAAGCCGGGGTAAAGGTGGTGCCGCTGCCCGGTCCCTGTGCTGCCATCACCGCGCTAAGTGCGGCCGGTCTGCCCACCGATCGCTTTGCCTTTGAAGGCTTCCTGCCCGCCAAGAGCAAGGGGCGTGACGATCGCCTGCAAGCCGTTATTGAAGACACCCGCTCGCTGGTGTTTTACGAATCGCCGCGCCGTGTGCAGGATACAGTAGAAGCGATTGCTCGCATTCTCGGCGAGCGTCAGGTGGTGGTGTGCCGCGAGCTGACCAAGACCTTCGAGTCAATTCATGGTCTGCCTGCCTCTGAAATGCTGGCCTGGCTTGGTGAGGATGACAACCGTTGCCGCGGCGAGATCGTGCTGGTCGTGAGTGGTGCCTCCAAAGATGAAGAGGATCTGCCAGCCGAGGCGATCCGTACTCTGGGTCTGCTGGTGACTGAGCTGCCACTGAAAAAAGCGGCTGCCCTGACCGCCGAGGTCCACGGCGTGAAAAAGAATGCCCTCTACAAATATGGTCTCGAGCACTATTGAGCGGATGAAATAGGCTGGCAGACTGCTTTTTGACCTGTGCAATCCCCCGAACCGTCGAGCATTCAGCATGTAAACGGGGGGCAAAGCGCGATAAATGGCTGTAAACGGGAATTGCCGGTTTACCCCGTGCGTATCGCAAGGCTATAATCCGCGCCTCGGAGTTGGCTAGGCAATCGCTGCTTCGTCGTTGTGTCCCTCGGGACAGACGGGCGGAGGGGAGGAAAGTCCGGGCTTCACAGGGCAGGGTGCCAGGTAACGCCTGGGGGGCGTGAGCCTACGACCAGTGCAACAGAGAGCAGACCGCCGATGGCCCGCAAGGGATCAGGTAAGGGTGAAAGGGTGCGGTAAGAGCGCACCGCGCGACTGGCAACAGTTCGTGGCACGGTAAACTCCACCCGAAGCAAGACCAAATAGGCCCCTATTGGCGCGGCCCGCGTTGGGGGCGGGTAGGTTGCTTGAGCCAGCGAGCGATTGCTGGCCTAGAGGAATGATTGCTACCCGGGGCAACCCGGTACAGAACCCGGCTTACAGGCCGACTCCGACCTCATTCCGAAGAGCCCCGCGATTTAT
Source organism: Aeromonas sp. 601027 (assembly GCF_049174455.1). NCBI lineage: Bacteria > Pseudomonadati > Pseudomonadota > Gammaproteobacteria > Aeromonadales > Aeromonadaceae > Aeromonas > Aeromonas sp. 601027. The sequence goes on from NZ_JAAKTN010000015.1 coordinate 42,072, forward strand.
CGCGGGGCTCTTTTTTATGCATGAGAAAATATGGCTTCGTTGGCAAGATATTTTCGACCTTGTCATTTTGCATGAAAATATATGTTTTAAATCAATCGAATAGTTTTGTATTTGGCACGATGGCAGCGATAGATGGTGATAGAACCCAGGATGGTTGTTCGCACCCACATATTGTGTGTGTTCTCAGTTCATTCACTTATTTCAATTAATCACCAGAGTTTAACGCCAAATAACTTGTGGAAAATCAACCCACTCAATCCGCAGCATGCAATTGCTGCGTCAATATGTTCCCTCTGCCTCATCTCCTTGCTTGAAAAGCCCCCTGCACGTCCTTAAACTTCAAGGTGGGGAAAAGTGGATCAAAGTGGTTTTTAGAGGGGCAATCTGCCTGCTCACTCACCTTCAGGGACTGCAATTTGTTGCGTGGCGCTCATGCCATCAGCCTGGACAGTAAAGGGCGGCTGGCAATTCCGACCAAATTTCGTGATTGGCTGCGCGATGAAAGCGACGGCCAGCTGGTCTGCACCATCGATATTGCCCATCCCTGTCTGCTGCTTTATCCCCTGAATGAATGGGAAGAGGTCGAGCGCAAGCTCAAGACTCTCTCCAGCATGAATCCGCAAGAGCGCCGTTTGCAGCGCCTGCTGCTGGGACATGCAACTGAATGCGAGCTGGATGGCAATGGCCGTCTGCTGCTCAGTCAGCCACTGCGCAACCATGCGGGGCTGGACAAGAAAATTATGCTGGTGGGCCAGCTCAACAAGTTTGAGTTGTGGGATGAAGCCCGCTGGCAACAACAGGTCAATGACGACATCTTGGGTCTGCCCGGGGACGATTGGGCAAGCTCACCACGACTACAGGATTTCTCTTTATAAATGACCCAAGCCGCTGAACACATCACAGTGCTGCTGCACGAAGCCGTTGAAGGTCTGGCCATCAAGCCGGACGGTGTCTACGTCGACGGTACTTTTGGCCGTGGTGGTCATTCTCGTCTGATCCTGCAGCACCTTGGCCCGAATGGCCGCCTGATCGCCATCGACCGCGACCCGCAGGCGATCGCCGAAGCGGCCAAGATCCAGGATCCCCGCTTCGAAATCGTGCACGGCCCCTTCTCCGGCATCGCCTCCTATCTGGATGAGCGCGGTTTGCTGGGCAAGGTGGATGGCTTCCTGCTGGATCTGGGGGTCTCTTCACCCCAACTGGATGATGCCGAGCGCGGCTTCAGCTTTATGAAAGATGGTCCGCTCGATATGCGGATGGACCCCACTTCCGGCCAGAGCGCCGCCGAGTGGCTTGCCAAGGCCGATGTGGATGATATCGCCTGGGTGCTGAAGACCTTCGGTGAGGAGCGCTTTGCCAAGAAGATCGCCCGCGCCATCGTCCACGACCGGGTGACCGAGCCTTACGTGCGTACCCGTCAGCTGGCTGAGATGATTGCCCGGGTCAATCCGAGCAAGGAGAAGGGCAAGCATGCGGCAACCCGCAGTTTCCAGGCCATCCGCATCTATATCAACAGCGAGCTGGACGAGATCGAAACCGCGCTCAACGGTGCATTGGACGTGCTGGCACCACATGGCCGTCTGTCTGTGATCAGCTTCCACTCGCTGGAAGACCGGCTGGTGAAACACTTCATTCGCAAGCACGAGAAGGGGCCTGAAGTGCCCTACGGCATTCCCTTGACCGAGGCCCAGCTGGCTGGCGGTCGCAAATTGAAGTCGGTCGGCAAGGCGCTCAAGCCTTCTGATCATGAGGTCTCTGAAAACACCCGTTCGCGCAGCTCGGTGCTGCGGGTCGCCGAGCGGCTGGCGGAGTAAGCGATGAGCGAAGTACGTGTCCACCTAGCCAAGGAGATCGTTGCCGATCTCTGGCGGCACAAGCTGCAGATTTTTCTGTCGGTTGCCGTACTGGTGACCGCGTTTGCCGTGATCCTGGTGACCAACATGACCCGTGGCCTCACCGCCAAACAGAATGACCTAATGGCGGAAGAGGATCGCCTCAATATCGAATGGCGCCACCTCTTGCTGGAGCAGGGCACTCTGGCGGAACACTCCCGGGTCGCCACGCTGGCCATGGACAAGTTGCAAATGGGTCGCCCTCTGGTGACCACCGAGAAGGTAATTACTCTGCCATGAAACGGAAGGCTACAGCCAAAACCGCTAAAGCGAACGTTAAAGCGCCATCTATCTATCCGTGGCGCTTCCGCACGCTGGTCGTATTCATCGGCATCGCCTTTGTCGGGCTGATCCTCCGTCTGGCCTGGATCCAGGTGATCAATCCGGATCGTCTGCGTCAGGAGGGGGACATGCGCTCTCTGCGAACCACCTCCACCCAGGCGGTGCGCGGCATGATCACCGATCGCAATGGTGAACAGCTGGCTGTTTCCGTTCCGGTCGAGGCGGTCTGGGCCGATCCCAAGACTGTGCACGAGTCCGGCGCTATCCACAATGAGCGGGCTTGGATGGCGCTCTCAGCAGTCCTCAAAATCGATATCAATACTCTCAAGCAACGTATAGCCAACCCCAGCAAGCGCTTCGTCTATCTGCAGCGTCAGGTAACGCCCGCTGTCTCTGAATACATCAAGGGGCTCAAGCTGGGTGGTGTCTATCTGCGTCCCGAGTCGCGCCGCTTCTATCCGACTGGCGAAATCAGTGCCCACCTGGTGGGGGTAACCAACATCGATGGCAACGGGATCGAGGGGATCGAGCGCAGCTACAACGAGTGGCTGACGGCGACACCGGGCGAGATGCGGGTGCGCAAGGACCGGCAGGGCAGGGTCATCGAGCGTCTTGGTATCGTCAAAGAGGGCAAGAACGCCAACGATCTGCAGCTCAGCATCGATCAGCGGGTGCAAGCATTGGCCTACCGTGCCCTCAAGCGGGCAACCGACGAGAACAAGGCAACGTCCGGCTCCATGGTGATGCTGGATATCAAGACCGGCGAAGTGCTCGCCATGGTCAATACCCCCTCCTATAACCCGAACAACCGCGGCCAGTATCAGAGTTTCCGGGTACGCAACCGGGTGGTGACCGATACCTACGAGCCGGGCTCCACAGTCAAGCCGCTGATTTTGCTAAGTGCCTTGCAGGCGGGTGTCACCAGCTGGAAGGATTTCATTCCCGGTGGCCCGCTCTTTATTGGTGCCAAGCAGATCAAGGACGTCAGTATTCACAAGGCGACCAACCTTTACGATATCCTGCGCTACTCCTCCAACATCGGCATGTCGCGCATCGCGCTACGGATGCCGGCCCAAGAGATGATCAACACCCTCAGTATGTTCGGTTTCGGCATGGATACCGGCAGCGGACTGATGGGCGAGAGCGGTGGTATGTTGCCTCAGCGTCGGCGCTGGTCCGATATCGAGCGGGCGACCCTTTCATTTGGTTATGGTCTGCGGGTTACCCCGCTGCAACTGGCTTCCGCCTACGCCACCTTGGCCAACAAAGGCAAGCGAGTGCCCATCTCCATCGTCAAGGTGACCACGCCGCCCAAGGGTGAGCAGGTGATCGACCACAACAACGCCTCCGCCATGCTGCAGGCGCTGGAGTACGTGGTCGACAACGCTATTCCCAAAGCCAAGATCCCGGGTTATCGGGTCGGTGGCAAGAGTGGTACCGCCAAGGTCGCCGTTGCCGGAGGCTACGGCAAGGATTACATGGCCTGGTTTGCCGGTTTTGCCCCTGCCAGTAATCCCCGTTTCGTCATGGTGGTGGTGATTAACGAGCCAAAAGGCAGTGCTTACTATGGCGGTGCCGTGGCGACCCCGCCGTTTGCAGAGGCCATGGGCGGGGTACTGCAACTCTTCAACATTCGTCCTGACGCGGTGCCCACAGCGGTGCCCGCCAAACTTGCCCGTACGGAGGCTCCTCTTGTCCCGCGCACTTGATGCATTACTGCGCCCCTTCGGTATCCAGGCGCCGGCGCTCACTCTGACCGATATCCAGCTGGATAGTCGGCGGGTTGGCCCCGGCTCGCTCTTCGTGGCTATTTGCGGTCATCAGGTGGATGGCAGACGTTTCATCGAACAGGCGGTTGCTCAGGGAGCGACCGCTGTTGTGTTTGAGGAGGATGGTGAATTTATCCCACCATCGACTCCGGTTCCCTGTATCGGGATGCGGGATCTGCCCGCTCACCTCTCTGCTCTTGCGGGCTATTTCTACGATCAGCCAGCCCAAAAATTGGATCTGGTCGGGATCACCGGCACCAACGGCAAGAGCACTACCGCTTTGCTGGTCGCCAACTGGCGCACCCTGCTGGGTGGTAAGGCCGGGGTGATGGGCACCATCGGCAACGGCCTGTTTGGCCATCTGATCGAAGCGGAAAATACCACTGGCAGCGCCGTGCAGGTACAAGCCAATCTGGCTGCGCTGCAAGAGCAGGGGGCGGATCTGGTGGCGATGGAGGTCTCCAGCCATGGTCTGGTGCAGCACCGTGTCGCCGCGCTGCCCTTTTCCGCCGCTGTCTTTACCAACCTGAGCCGGGATCACCTCGACTACCACGGCACCATGGAAGCCTATGGCGCGGCCAAGGAGCAGCTGCTGCAGCTGGTCGACGAGTCGAATGCGGTGATTAACCGAGATGACGAATTGGGTGCCAAGTGGCTCGAAAAATACCCGGCAGCGGTGGCTTTCAGTGTGAATGGCCCGATTGAACACCATTTTGGCCGTCAATTAACGGCGCAGCAGCTCGATTTTCACCAGCAAGGTTTTCGCGCGCAGATTAACTCCAGCTGGGGGAATGGTGTATTATCCGCCCCCTTGCTCGGGCGCTTCAACGTCAGCAATGTGCTGGCGGCGATGGGCGTAATGCTGGTGCTCGGTTACGACTTCCATGAGCTACTGGCAACTGCCCCGAAATTGCAGCCAGTGACCGGTCGTATGGAGTGTTTCGGCGGTGGTGATACGCCGCTGGCGGTGGTCGATTACGCCCACACCCCTGATGCGCTGGAAAAGGCATTGCAGGCCCTGCGGGTGCACTGCACCGGCCAGCTTTGGTGTCTGATTGGCTGTGGTGGCGACCGCGATCGCGGCAAGCGTCCCATGATGGCCGCCATGGCCGAGCAGTATGCGGATCGCGTGATCCTGACCGACGACAATCCCCGTACCGAGGAGCCGGCCCGGATCATGGCCGACATGGTGGCGGGTCTTCGCGATCCTGCTGCGGTGCAGGTGGAGCACGACCGGGTCAAGGCGATTGCGCTGGCCATCGGTCAGGCGAGCAAGCAGGACATCATCCTGGTGGCCGGTAAGGGCCATGAGGATTATCAGATCATTGGAACCGACAAGCGGCACTACAGCGACCGGGAAACCGTCGCGGCCGCCTTGCACACATTATTGGAGTCATTCAAATGATGACCCTCAGGCTTGCCGAGCTGGCGCAGGTACTCGATGCCCGTCTGATTGGTGACGATGGCGAGATCACCGTTGTCAGTACCGACACCCGCACTTTGGGCGCGGGTGCCCTGTTCGTTGCCCTGCGCGGCGAGCGTTTCGATGCCCACGATTTTTGCGAGCAGGCTGTTCAGGCAGGGGCCTCTGCTCTGCTGGTCGAGCGTGAGCTGCCGCTGGCCATTCCCCAGCTGGTGGTGGCGGACAGCCTCAAGGGGCTGGGCCGACTCGGCAAGCTGGTGCGCGAGCGCATCAATCCGAAAGTGCTGGCCATTACCGGCAGCTGCGGCAAGACCACGGTGAAGGAGATGGCAACTGCCATCCTGCGCAACGAAGGGGAAGTGCTGGCCACCGCTGGCAACTTCAACAATGAGGTGGGCGTGCCGCTCACCCTGCTGCGCCTCGAGCCGCAACACCAGTTTGCGGTGATGGAGCTGGGAGCAAACCACAAGGGCGAAATCGCTTGGACTACCTCGCTGGCCAAGCCCGATGCCGCCATCATCAACAACGTCGCAGCTGCCCATCTTGAGGGCTTCGGCTCTCTTGAGGGGATCTACCACGCCAAGAGCGAAATTTTTGAGGGCTTGAGCGAAGGCGGCACCGCCATCGTCAACGCCGACAACGAATTCTGGCCGAAGTGGCGCGAGCGTGGCATTCGCTGCGCCTTCTCCATCGAGGATCAGAGCCAGCCGTTCCATGCTCGCGATGTGGTTCTCAACGCTCAGGGTTGTGCCGAGTTCGTCATGGTAACCCCGCAGGGTGAGGTGAGCCTGACTCTGGCGATCCCCGGCCGCCATAACGTGGCCAATGCGCTGGCTGCCGCCGCGGGCTGTCTGGCCCTCGGCGCATCCCTCGACTCCGTCAAGGTGGGGCTGGAGCAGATGGCACCGGTCAAGGGACGCTTCTGCGTCCAGCGCTGGGGCGGTCTGACTCTGGTGGATGATACCTACAATGCCAGCGTGGAGTCCGTGCTGGCGGGCATCGATGCCTTGACCGCCATGAGCGGCTTTAAGGTGCTGGTGTTTGGCGACATGCGGGAACTGGGTGAGGAGTCTGCCGAGCAACATGCCCGGGTTGGCCGTCATGCCCGCGAGTGCGGTCTGGATGCCGTGCTGACAGTAGGGGAACATAGTCGCTATACCGCAGATGCCGCGGCTGGCCGACATTTCGATAACAAGGCGTCGTTGTTTGAAGTGCTTGCGCAAATGATAAATACACATCAGGAAATTTCGATTCTGGTCAAGGGTGCCCGTGGCTCCCGCATGGAAGATATCGTCGAGATGGTCAAAGGCCATCAGGAGTCAGCCACATGCTAGTCTGGCTGGCCGAACTGCTCACCCCGCACTTCACCTTCTTCAACGTCTTCTCCTACCTGACGTTTCGCGCCATCCTGTCGATCATTACCGGTCTGGGAGTTGCGCTCTGGATGGGGCCGCGCCTCATTCGTCGCCTGCAGATCCTGAAGTTCGGTCAGGTGATCCGCAACGATGGTCCCGAGTCCCACCTCAGCAAGCGGGGCACTCCGACCATGGGTGGTCTGATGATCATTGCTGCGATTTTCACGTCTGTGCTGCTCTGGTGCCGCCTCGACAACCCCTATGTCTGGCTGGTGCTGTTTGTGCTGGGTGCCTATGGCGCCATCGGCTTTGCCGACGACTACCTTAAGGTGGTGCGCAAGAATACCGACGGCCTGATCGCCCGCTGGAAGTACTTCTGGCAATCCGCCGTTGCGCTGGGAGTGGCTGTATTCCTCTACGTCACGGCCACCCATGATGGTCAGACCCAGCTGGTGGTGCCCTTCCTCAAGGATGTGATGCCGCAACTTGGCCTGATGTTTATCCTGCTCACCTATTTCGTCATTGTTGGTACCTCCAACGCGGTCAACCTGACCGATGGTCTGGATGGCTTGGCCATCATGCCGACCGTGATGGTGGCGGGCGGCTTTGCGTTTATCGCCTGGGCAACCGGCAACGTCAACTTCGCCAGTTACCTGCATATTCCCTATGTTCCCTATACCTCCGAGCTGGTGATCGTCTGTACTGCCATCGTCGGGGCAGGTCTGGGCTTTCTCTGGTTCAACACCTATCCGGCACAGGTCTTCATGGGGGACGTCGGTTCCCTGGCATTGGGCGGCGCGCTCGGCACCATCGCCGTGCTGGTACGCCAGGAGTTCCTGCTGGTGATCATGGGCGGTGTCTTCGTGATGGAGACTGTCTCGGTGATCCTGCAGGTGGGGTCTTACAAGCTGCGCGGCGTGCGGATCTTCCGCATGGCGCCGATCCATCACCACTACGAGAAGAAGGGCTGGCCGGAGCCGCGCGTTATCGTGCGTTTCTGGATCATCACCCTCGTGCTGGTGCTGCTGGGTCTTGCCACCCTGAAGGTGAGGTAAGGCCATGGTCATCGTTATCGGACTCGGCAAAACCGGACTCTCCTGCGTCGACTACTTCCTCGGCCGTGGTGTCACCCCACTGGTGATGGACACTCGCGCCAACCCGCCCGGCAAGGATCAACTACCTGCCGAGGTGGAACTCATTTACGGGCTGGATGGTGAGCGACTCAAACAGGCGCATATGATCGTCGCGAGCCCGGGCATTGCCCTGGCTACCCCTGAATTGAAAGCGGCTGCCGAATGTGGTGTGCAGATCGTCGGCGATATCGAGTTGTTCGTTCGCGAGACCGAGACACCGGTCATCGCCATCACAGGTTCCAATGGCAAGAGCACTGTCACGACCCTGGTGGGTGAGATGATTGCCGAAGCCGGGCTCAAGGTGGGCGTGGGCGGCAATATCGGTACGCCTGCGCTGGAGCTGCTCAAGCAGCCGATGGATCTCTGCGTACTGGAGCTATCCAGCTTCCAGTTGGAGACCACTCACAGCCTGCGTGCTGCCGCCTCTGTGGTGCTGAACCTCTCTGAAGATCACATGGATCGCTATCAGGGTATGGCCGACTACCGTGCCGCCAAGATGGAGATCCATCAGCACTCCAAACACATTCTGGTCAATCGCGACGATCCCCAGACTTTGCCCGATGTGGGTCAGGTGTGGCAGAGCTTCGGTCTTGACTGCAATGGCTATGGCCGCTGCCTGCTGGATGGCCGCTACTGGTTGACCCTGCACGGCGAGCCGCTGCTGGCGGTGGACGAGATGAAGATCGTCGGTGCCCACAATCAGGCCAACGCGCTGGCCGCCATGGCGCTGTGCGATGCGGTCGGCATTCCCCGCGCTGCCCAGCTCACCGTGCTGCGCCGCTTTGAAGGCTTGCCCCACCGTGCCCGTTTCGTGCGCGAAGTGAACGGGGTGCGCTGGATCAACGACTCCAAAGCCACCAACGTGGGAGCTACGCTAGCTGCCGTTGCCGGTGTGCGCGAGTCGGTCAAGGGGCGCCTGTTGCTGCTGGCCGGTGGTCAGGGCAAGGGGCAGGATTTTGGCCCGATCCAGGTGCTGCTGGGCAACCAGATCGATCACATGTACTGCTTCGGTCAGGATGCCGAGGTGCTGCTGGCGCTGGGTGAGCAGACCGAACGGGTGGCCGACCTGGCCGCTGCGGTTGCCAAGGCGGCTGCCGATGCCAAGCCCGGTGACTGGGTGCTGCTGGCGCCAGCCTGTGCCAGCCTCGATCAGTTCAAGTCGTTCGAGGTGCGTGGCGATCGCTTTACCGAGATGGTGATGGCGCTATGAATGCCCTTCGCGCAGCCGCAGGTCTGTTCCAGCGCTGGCTATTGCCGGCGCGCCCTGCCGGCCTCTATGACCGGCAGTTGGTGTTGCTGGCGCTCTCCCTGATGGCGGTCGGGGTGGTGATCGTGGCATCAGCCTCGATCCCGGAGGGGATCTCCCTGGGGGATGATCCCTTCATGTTTGTGAAGCGTCACGCCATGTTTCTGGTGATGGCGCTCGGTATCTCCTGGTTTGTGTTGCAGGTGCCGATGGCGCGCTGGCAGGAGTACAACGGACCCATGCTGTTGCTGGCCATTCTGCTGCTGGTACTGGTGCTGGTGGTCGGGCGCAATGTCAACGGTGCGGTGCGCTGGCTGCCACTGGGCCCCTTCAACCTGCAGCCGGCCGAGTTTGGCAAGCTGGCCCTATTCGTCTATCTGGCCGGTTATCTGGTGCGGCGTCAGAACGAGGTGCGTGAAGCCTGGCTTGGCTTCCTGAAGCCCTTGGCAGTATTCGGGGTGTTGGCGATCCTGTTGCTGCTGCAACCGGATCTGGGGTCGACCGTGGTGATGTTCGTCACCTCGTTCGGCATGCTGTTTCTGGCTGGCGCCAAACTGTGGCAGTTCATGATCCTTATCGGTGGCGGTCTTGGTGGGGTGATCATGCTGATCATCGTCGAGCCATACCGGATGCGTCGGGTGACCTCTTTTATGGATCCCTGGGCCGATCCGTTTGGCAGTGGCTACCAGTTGACCCAGTCGCTGATGGCGTTTGGCCGTGGCAGCTGGTTTGGCGAAGGGCTCGGCAACTCCATCCAGAAGATGGAGTACCTGCCGGAAGCGCATACCGACTTCGTGTTTGCGATCCTCGGCGAAGAGCTGGGTTACGTTGGGGTACTGGGCGCCCTGTGTCTCATCTTTGCGTTGGCGATCAAGGCGTTGAAGCTGGGGCATCGCGCCCTGCAAGCCGACCGCCTCTATGATGGCTATCTGGCTATCGGTATCGGCATCTGGTTCAGTTTCCAGACTTTCGTCAACGTTGGCGCAGCCAGCGGCATGATGCCGACCAAGGGGTTGACCCTGCCGCTGGTCAGTTACGGCGGCTCGAGTCTCATCATCATGACAGTGGCGGTGAGCATGTTGATTCGAATCGATTTTGAGTTGCGTCAGGCGACTGCCCAGGCGCGGGTGCGGGAGGTTTAGTGAGCAAGACGCTGTTGGTGATGGCAGGTGGTACCGGGGGGCATGTCTTTCCCGGTCTGGCCGTGGCCGATCGACTGAGGGAGCAGGGCTGGACTGTCCACTGGCTGGGGACGGCGGACCGGATGGAGGCGGAGCTGGTGCCCGCCCATGGTTATCCCATCTCCTTCATCGATATTCAGGGGGTGCGTGGCAACGGCATCAAGCGACTGCTGATGGCGCCCTATCGCATCGTCAAATCAATCTTGCAGGCGCGTCAGGTGCTCAAGACTGTTCGCCCGGATGTGGTGCTCGGTATGGGGGGCTTTGCCTCCGGTCCGGGGGGAGTGGCTGCCTGGTTCTCCGGCATCCCGTTGCTGCTCCATGAGCAGAATGCTGCTGCAGGCATGACCAACAAGCTGCTGGCGCGTATTGCCAAGCGGGTGCTGATGGCATTTCCGGGCGCCTTCGCGCCGAGCCGCCGTACCGCCGTGGTAGGCAATCCGGTGCGTCCCGAAGTGGTCGCCCTGCCGGATCCGCAGCTTCGCAGCGAAGCCGAGCCGCTGCATCTGCTGATCGTCGGTGGCAGCCTGGGTGCCCGGGTGCTCAACCAGCAGGTACCCGCTGCGGTGGCGGCGGCTGGTGTGCCTATCGAGGTGCGTCACCAGTGTGGCAAGGGCAATGCCGAGACAGTGTCTGCTGCCTATGCCCAGCACGGCATCAATGCCGAGGTGAGTGAATTTATCAAGGATATGGCCGGCGCCTATGCCTGGGCCGATCTGGTTGTCTGCCGGGCGGGAGCCCTGACGGTATCCGAGGTGGCCGCCGCCGGGGTGGCAGCCATTTTCGTCCCGCTGCCCCATGCAGTGGATGATCACCAGACCCGTAACGCTCTGACTCTGGTCGACGGTGGTGCGGCCGAATTCCTGCCCCAGTCCGAGCTGACCACCACCTCGCTGGCGGCGCGCCTCTCCTGGCTGGCTGGCCGCAGGGAGACCCTGTTTAGCATGGCTCAGGCCGCCCGTCGCGTTGCCATTACCGATGCGGCCGAGCGGGTTGCTGATGAGTGCAAGCGGCTCGCCAGTGGGCAGAGTGGTAAAGATTAATGAGCAAGGTTGCAGTGGTGACTCCGTGCAGCCTTGTACCTGTATGTATTGATGCCGCTGTGCAGCCGAGCTTTGACGGTACATGGCCTGCGGCAGACTAAAGAGATGATTATGACCAAGGTTGAACTGGCAAAACTGCGTACTGTTATCCCCGAAATGCGCCGCGTGCGTCGCATCCATTTTATCGGTATCGGTGGTGCCGGTATGGGCGGGATCGCCGAAGTACTTGCCAACGAAGGGTATCAGGTAACGGGTTCTGATCTGGCTCGCAATGCGGTGACCGAGCGGCTTGAGGCTCTGGGCGCCCATATCTTTACTGGCCACAACGCCGAGCACGTCAACGGCGCCAGCGTGGTGGTGGTTTCTACTGCCATCAAGCAGGACAACCCGGAGTTGCTGGCTGCCCGCGAACTGCGGATCCCGGTAGTACGGCGTGCTGAGATGCTGGCCGAGCTGATGCGTTTCCGGCACGGTATCGCCATTGCCGGTACCCACGGCAAGACCACCACCACCAGTCTGGTGGCGAGCATCTATGCCGAAGCCGATCGCGACCCGACCTTCGTCATCGGTGGCCTGCTCAACAGTGCCGGCACCAATGCCCGCTTGGGAAGCAGCCGCTACCTGATTGCCGAAGCGGACGAGAGCGACGCCTCTTTCCTGCATCTGCAACCGATGGTCTCTATCGTGACCAACATCGAAGCGGATCACATGGACACCTACGGCGGTGACTTCTCCAGGCTGAAGGCCACCTTCATCGAGTTTCTGCACAATCTGCCCTTCTACGGACTGGCGGTGGTCTGCATCGATGATCCGGTGATCCGTGGCATGTTGCCGGAGATTGCCCGCCCGACCCTGACCTACGGTCTCTCTGAAGACGCTGACGTGCAGGTACTGGATTTTGTCCAGACCAACAACCACAGCCGCTTCCGGGTGCGCCGCAAAGAGGCGGGTGAACTGCAGGTCACCCTTAATTTGCCGGGCATTCACAACGCCTTGAACGCCGCCGCGGCGATTGCTGTCGCGACGGAAGACGGTGTCAGCGACGAGGCCATCATCTCTGCGCTGGCCAAGTTTGAAGGTGTCGGCCGTCGCTTCCAGCAGTATGGCGAGTTCGAAACTGGTCGTGGCAAGGCGATGCTGGTGGACGATTACGGCCACCACCCGAGCGAAGTGAAGGTCACTATCAATGCCGCCCGTGCCGGTTGGCCCGAGAAGCGTCTGGTGATGGTGTTCCAGCCGCACCGTTATACCCGCACCCGCGACCTCTACGAGGACTTCGCCGATGTGCTCTCCAAGGTAGACGTGCTGGTGATGCTGGAGGTTTATGCTGCCGGTGAGGAGCCGATCCCGGGCGCTGATGGACGGGCACTGTGCCGCTCCATTCGCTCGCGCGGCAACCTGGAACCCATCTTCGTCGCTACACCGGATGACGTGCCAGCCGTGCTGGCCGACCTGATTGGCGAGGGGGATTTGGTGCTGACTCAAGGCGCCGGGAACGTCGGGGCACTGGCCCGTCGTCTTGGCGAGATGAAATTGAGCATAGATAGCATGAAATCTGGTGCCTGAGGGCCCAATGAGTATTTTGACCGCCAAGCCGGGGCCTATATAATGGCGAACCGGTCTGTCAAAGGCCGGTTTAGCGCGTTACACGGGGATCGAACGGGTGGAGGCAAGGGCACAGGGGCGCACCAAGGGTGGCTTCATCGCAGGGGTGATGTTTTTCCTGCTGGTGATATGGGGCTGCTACCGGACGGCGCTGGATGTTAAAGATTGGCTGACGGATGCCAATCGGTTGCCCATGAGCGAATTGTTGCTGCAAGGGCAACATCAGTATCTGGAGACGGAGGAGCTGCGGTTAGCGGTACTGGATGGTGCCGAATTACGCAACTTCTTCGAGTTGGATGTCAATGAATTGCAGGCAAGGCTCAATGCCTTGCCATGGGTGGCCTCGGTATCGGTACGCAAGAAGTGGCCGAACAAGATCAAGGTCTACCTGACGGAACAGGACGTAGCGGCGCGCTGGAACGGCAACCGCTTCGTCAACACCAAGGGCAAGGTGTTCAGCGCCCCGGATCGGGTCAAGACGCCGCTGATGCAGTTGTCGGGGCCGGATGACCAGGCCGCCATGGTGTTGAAAGAGAGTCGGCAGTACGAGTCGCAACTGGCTGCCAAGGGATACAAGTTGCTGGGAGTGAATCTGACTCCCCGCCATGCCTGGGAGCTGACCCTGGATGGCAATATCAAGCTGTTTCTGGGTCGCAACGACATAGCGCTCAGGTTGCAGCGATTTATCGATGCCTTCCCGGTTATCGAACCCCGTTCGCAGGTTGCGTATGTGGATCTTCGATACGATACCGGTGTGGCAGTTGGCTGGAAGAAGAGCGAAGAGAAAGTGCATGACCAACACCGCAGATAGGAATTTGATTGTCGGACTGGATATCGGCACAACCAAGGTGGCGGTTCTGGTCGGGGAAGTATTGCCGGACGGTGAGCTGAACGTCATCGGTATGGGCAGTCACGCCTCCCGCGGGATGGAGAAGGGTGGGGTCAACGATCTCGACTCCGTGGTCAAGTCATTGCGCCGTGCGGTGGAAGAGGCCGAGATGATGGCCGACTGCCAGATCAGCTCGGTTTATCTGGGTTTGTCCGGCAAGCATATCGACTGCCGCAACGAGACCGGCATGGTGCCCATCTCCGATGAGGAGGTGACCCAGGAGGATGTGGACAACGTGATCCACACCGCCAAGTCGGTTCGCCTCTCCGACGAGCTGCGTGTGCTGCACGTGCTGCCCCAGGAGTTTGCGATCGACTATCAGGAAGGGATCAAGAATCCGGTCGGCCTCTCCGGCGTGCGGATGGCGGCCAAGGTTCACCTGATCACCTGCCACAACGACATGGCTCGCAACATCGAGAAGTGTGTGGAGAAGGTCGGTTTGCGCGTGGATCAACTGATCTTCTCCGCGCTGGCCTCCAGCTATGCCGTATTGACCGAAGACGAGAAAGAGCTGGGTGTCTGCGTGGTGGATATCGGTGGCGGTACCATGGATATGTCGCTGTTTACCGGCGGTGCCCTGCGCCACACCAAGGTGATCCCGTATGCTGGCAGCACTGTGACCAGCGACATCGCCTACGCCTTCGGCACGCCGCCGCTCGACGCGGAAGCGATCAAGGTGCGTTACGGTTGCGCCCTCGGTCGTCTGGTCAGCAAGGAAGACAATATTGAAGTACCCAGTGTCGGTGGTCGCCCGGCGCGCAGCCTGCAACGGCAGACACTGGCTGAAGTGATTGAGCCCCGTTACACCGAGTTGCTCTCCATGGTGAATGATGAGCTGGTGCGGGTACAAAGCGAGTTGAAAGCGCAGGGGGTCAAGCATCAGCTGGCAGCCGGTGTGGTCTTGACCGGCGGCGCTGCCCAGATTGAAGGTATTGTGGAGTGTGCAGAGCAGATCTTCCAGAGCCAGGTCCGGGTGGGAGAGCCCATGAACATACGTGGTTTGAGTGATTACGTGCAGGCACCGGTGTACTCGACTGCGGTCGGGTTGCTGCAATATGGCCGCACCCATCAAGCCACAGGTAGCAACAAAGAATATGCCGCCAAGGCAAGCGTCGGTGGCCTGGTCAAACGGGTTAGCAACTGGCTGCGTGGCGAGTTCTAAGAATTTTGCTGAGTCAGGCAAATAAAGCGGAGAGACAACATGTTTGAATTTATGGATAGCCACACTGACGAAGCCGTCATTAAAGTGATCGGTGTAGGTGGCGGCGGCGGTAACGCTGTCGAGCACATGGTTCGTCAAAATATTGAGGGTGTTGAGTTCATTACCGTCAACACCGATGCCCAGGCACTGCGTAACTCCAGCGCCAACACTACCCTGCAGATCGGCGGTGGCATCACCAAGGGTCTGGGTGCCGGCGCCAATCCGGAAGTGGGTCGTGATGCGGCCATGGAAGATCGCGAAGCACTGCGTGAGCTGCTGACCGGTTCCGACATGGTGTTCATCGCCGCCGGTATGGGTGGTGGTACCGGTACCGGTGCTGCGCCGATCGTGGCCGAAGTGGCCCGCGAGATGGGCATCCTGACCGTTGCTGTGGTGACCAAGCCGTTCTCCTTTGAAGGGAAGAAGCGGATGGGCTTCGCTGCGCACGGTATCGAAGAGCTCTCCAAAAATGTTGACTCCCTGATCACCATCCCCAACGACAAGTTGCTGAAGGTGCTGGGTCGCGGTATCTCCCTGCTGGATGCCTTCAAGGCGGCCAACGATGTACTGCTTGGCGCGGTACAGGGCATTGCCGAGCTGATCACCCGTCCGGGTTTGATCAACGTCGACTTCGCGGACGTGCGTACCGTGATGCGTGAAATGGGTACCGCCATGATGGGTACCGGTTCCGCCTCTGGTGATGACCGTGCCGAAGAAGCGGCCGAGAAAGCCATCTCCAGCCCGCTGCTGGAAGATGTGGATCTGGCCGGTGCCCGTGGCATCCTGGTCAACATCACCGCCGGTATGGACATGACCATCGAAGAGTTCGAAACCGTGGGTAACGCGGTCAAGGCCTTCGCTTCCGAGAACGCCACTGTAGTTGTGGGTACCGTAATCGATCCGGAAATGCACGACGAACTGCGTGTGACCGTGGTTGCTACCGGTATCGGTGCCGAGCGCAAGCCGGACATCACTTTGGTCAAGAGCAGCCAGGTGCAAGAGCGCCCGGTGCGTCAGCCGCTGGTTAGCGACATGATGCAAGGCCGCGTGATGGATGAAGCCCCGGCCAAGGTGGTCAACGCCGAGCCGCAAGCTCGTCGTGAACCGGATTACCTGGATATTCCGGCGTTCCTGCGCAAGCAAGCTGACTAAGCCTCTTATGGCCCTCGTTTGTTTGTTGTTCAAGGAATGTGCTAAGATGGCCTGCCAACGACCATCTGGTCCGGATTTTAAGCTGTTTAGGGTACACCCATGATTAGACAAAGAACCTTGAAAAC
Source organism: Aeromonas sp. 601027 (assembly GCF_049174455.1). NCBI lineage: Bacteria > Pseudomonadati > Pseudomonadota > Gammaproteobacteria > Aeromonadales > Aeromonadaceae > Aeromonas > Aeromonas sp. 601027. The sequence continues at coordinate 58,368 of NZ_JAAKTN010000015.1, forward strand.
GAGTGTACAGGCGACTGGTGTCGGCCTGCATTCGGGCCGGAAAGTCACCATGACGTTCCGTCCGGCGCCTGTGAACACAGGAATCGTTTACTTGCGTACCGACCTGAATCCTGTGGTGGAGCTGCCAGCCAATGCCGATCAGGTGCGCGATACCGTGCTCTGTACCGCTCTGGTCAACGAAGCCGGTGTCCGTGTCTCTACCATTGAGCACCTCTCCGCCGCGTTGGCCGGGATGGGGATCGACAACCTCTATGTCGAGGTTGACGCGCCCGAGATCCCGGTGATGGACGGCAGTGCGCATCCCTTTATCTACCTGCTGCAGGAAGTCGGGATCCGTGAGCAGAATGCTGCCAAGCAGTTTGTGCGGATCAAGAAGAGCATCCGGGTTGAAGACGGCGACAAGTGGGCGGAATTCCACCCCTATCGCAACGGCTTCAAGATGGATCTCGAGATCGATTTCCAGCATCCGGTCTTTGAAGGGCGCAATCAGCGTTGCGTACTGGACTTCTCCGGTGCCTCCTTCGTGAAAGAGATCAGCCGTGCCCGTACCTTTGGGTTCATGCGCGATATCGAGTACCTGCGTTCCCAGAACCTGGCGCTGGGCGGAAGCCTGGAAAACGCCGTGGTACTGGACGATTATCGAGTGCTGAACGAAGACGGTTTGCGTTATGAGGACGAGTTCGTCAAGCACAAGATGCTGGACGCGATCGGTGACCTCTATATGTGTAACCGCAGCATCATCGGTGAGTTCCGTGCCTACAAGACCGGACATGCCCTGAACAACAAGCTGCTGCGTGCCTTGCTGGCCGAGCAGGAGGCTTGGGAACTGGTGACCTTCGAGGGTGAGGGCGACAAAGCGCCTATCGCTTACTACGATAACGGTCTGGTTCTGGCCTGATAGCTGTGCAACGGAACGTCGGTCCTCTCTCCGCACCGACGTTCCGTCATTTGTTTACTCCATCCTTTAATACCGATTATCTCCCGGTTTTATTTCCCGTGCAGGCTCCTGGCCGCACCTGACCGAGCAGACTGATTTCTATGAGCATTACCCTGATCCTCCACGGCAAGCAGCGACGCAAGTTGCACCTGCCCAAACAACGTCTGGCATGGGTCGGCGGTATTGTTTTCTCCCTGTTGGCCCTTGGTGGTGGCTGGCTCTGGCAGAGTTGGCACCAGAAAATGGAGGCGCTGGAAGTAGCGCTGGCCATGGCCGAACAGCGCTCCGCCGAGCAGAGCGGTGATGAAGCGCGCGAACAGCTGGCCATGTTGGCTGCTCAGGTGGGCACCATGCAGGGGCAGCTGGGTCGTATCAATGCCCTTGGCGAGCGACTGACCGAACAGGCCGACCTCGATCCCGACGAGTTCAATTTCAAAGAGCTGCCCCCCATGGGCGGTCCCTCTTACGATGAAGATCTGGAAGTGAGCCTCAACGAGCTGCAGGCCTCGATGAAACACCTCAGCCAGCAGCTCAGCAGCCGCGAAGAGCAGCTGTCGGTACTTGAATCTTTCATCATGAATCACCATATCACCGATGCCGGTTTTATTTCCGGCACGCCAGTCAAACAGGAACGAGTTTGGGTCTCGTCCGGGTTTGGTGGACGGGTCGATCCGTTCAACGGGCGTGCCAAGATGCACAAAGGGGTCGATTTCCGTGGCAAACCCGGAACCCCGATTCTGGCCACCGGGCCCGGCATTGTCAGCTGGGCGGGCCGTCATCCGGAATTTGGCAATATGGTGGAGATTAATCACGGCAATGGCCTGGTCACCCGCTATGCCCACAACTCCAGGTTGCTGGTCGAGGTGGGCACCCTGGTTGATCAGGGTCAGAAGATTGCCTTGATGGGACGCACCGGTCGCGCGACCGGGGTCCACCTGCATTACGAAGTGTTGAAAGATGGTCGTCAGGTCAACCCCGCACGCTTTCTCAGTGCCAGACGGGGTTAGGTTTTTTTCTTCAGGTTCCAGTGACGGAACGCTTTTATAACCAGAAATAGTTGGTACCCATGATTAGCACACTGCTTACCAAGATTATCGGCAGCCGGAACGACAGAACGCTCAAGGCTTTGCGCAAAATTGTAAAACAGATCAATGCCATGGAGCCGCAGTTCGAGGCTCTTTCCGATGCCGAGTTGCAGGCCAAAACGGCTGAATATCGTCAGCGTATCGAGCAGGGTGAGACCCTGGAGCAGTTGCTGCCGGAAGCGTTCGCGACCGTGCGTGAAGCCTCCAAGCGGGTGTTCGGCATGCGTCACTTCGACGTGCAGCTGATCGGCGGCATGGTGCTGAACTCCAACCGTATCGCGGAAATGAAAACCGGTGAAGGTAAGACTCTTACGGCGACTTTGCCAGCTTATCTGAACGCCCTGAGCGGCCGTGGTGTGCACGTGGTAACGGTAAACGACTATTTGGCCAAGCGTGATGCGGAGGCTAACCGCCCGCTGTTCGCCTTCCTCGGCATGACCGTCGACTGCAACGTGCCCGGTATGGATGCGTCCCAGAAGCGTGACGCCTACGCCGCCGACATCACCTACGGTACCAACAACGAATTCGGTTTCGACTACCTGCGCGACAACATGGCATTCTCGCCGGAGCAGCGCGTACAGCGTCCGCTCAACTACGCGCTGGTGGATGAGGTGGACTCGGTGCTTATCGATGAAGCCCGGACTCCGCTCATCATCTCCGGCCCGGCCGAAGACAGCTCCGAGCTCTATATTCGCGTCAACAAGCTGATCCCGCTGCTGGTCAAGCAAGACAAGGAAGATACCGAAGAGTACACCGGTGACGGTCACTACACGGTGGACGAGAAGAACCGTCAGGCCCTGCTGACCGAAAACGGTCAGATCTTCGTGGAAGAGCTGCTCAAGAAAGAGGGGCTGCTGGACGAGAACGACTCCCTGTTCTCCGCCTCCAACATCAGCCTGCTGCACCACGTCAATGCGGGTCTGCGTGCTCACACCCTGTTCGAGCGCAACGTCGACTACATCGTCCAGAAAGACGAAATCGTCATCGTCGATGAGCACACCGGTCGTACCATGCCGGGTCGTCGCTGGTCTGATGGTCTGCATCAGGCCGTTGAAGCGAAGGAAGGGGTGAAGATCCAGAACGAGAACCAGACGCTGGCATCCATCACCTTCCAGAACTACTTCCGTCTCTACAACAAGCTGGCGGGCATGACCGGTACTGCGGATACCGAAGCCTTTGAATTCCAGCAGATTTATGGCCTGGATACCGTGGTTATCCCGACCAATAAGCCGATGGTGCGCAAGGACATGGGCGATCTGGTCTACCTGACCGCCAACGAGAAGTATGCCGCCATCATCGAAGATATCCGTCAGTGTGTGGCCAAGGGCCAGCCTGTACTGGTCGGTACCGTCTCTATCGAGAACTCCGAGCTGCTCTCCGGCATCCTGACCAAAGAGAAGATCCCGCACAAGGTGCTGAACGCCAAGTTCCACGCCATGGAAGCGGAGATCGTTGCCCAGGCCGGTCAGACAGGCGCGGTCACCATCGCCACCAACATGGCCGGTCGTGGTACCGACATCGTGTTGGGCGGTAACTGGCAGGCAGAGATTGCCAAGCTGGAGAACCCGACCAGCGAGCAGATTGCCGAGCTGAAAGCCGCCTGGCAGGTGCGTCACGATGCGGTGCTGGCCGCCGGTGGTCTGCACATTATCGGCACCGAGCGTCACGAATCCCGTCGTATCGATAACCAGCTGCGCGGCCGTTCCGGTCGTCAGGGTGACCCGGGCTCTTCCCGTTTCTACCTCTCCATGGAAGATACCCTGATGCGGATCTTCGCCTCCGATCGCGTGACCGGCATGATGAAGAAGCTGGGCATGGAAGAGGGCGAAGCCATCGAGCACCCGTGGGTCACCAAGGCGATCGAAAACGCCCAGCGCAAGGTGGAAGGTCGCAACTTCGACATCCGCAAGAGCTTGCTGGAGTTTGATGACGTTGCCAACGACCAGCGCAAGGTGGTCTACGAGCAGCGCAACGAGCTGCTGGATACCAACGACATCTCCGATACCATCCACGTTATCCGTGACGACGTCTACGGCGCGGTGATCGACGAATACATCCCGCCCCAGTCTCTGGAAGAGATGTGGGACGTGCCGGGTCTGGAAGCACGCCTGAAGGCGGACTTCGCGCTGGATCTGCCGCTGCAACAGTGGCTGGCAGAAGATGACAAGCTGTACGAAGAGAAGCTGCGTGAGCGCATTCTGGACGAAGCCACCAAGCTCTATGCCCACAAGGAGGAGCTGGTTGGCAAAGAGGTGCTGCGCAACTTCGAGAAAGCGGTGATGCTGCAAACCCTGGATGGCCTCTGGAAAGAGCATCTGGCGGCCATGGATCACCTGCGTCAGGGCATTCATCTGCGCGGTTACGCCCAGAAGAACCCCAAGCAGGAGTACAAGCGCGAATCCTTCGATCTGTTTACCCAGATGCTGGAAACCCTCAAGCGCGACGTGGTCAGCATCCTGAGCCGTGTTCAGGTGCAGGAGCGCGATGTGGAAGCGATGGAAGAGCAGCAGCGCCAGCAGGCGGAAGCCGCTCCCCGCACCTATACCCACGCCGCTGCCGAGAGCCAGCTGGCCGATGAACAGGCCGCAGGCGAAGAGGGTCACACCACCTTCGTACGTGACGAGCAGAAGGTCGGTCGCAACGATCCCTGCCCGTGCGGCTCCGGCAAGAAGTACAAGCACTGCCACGGCCAGTTGACCTGATCGACGCTATGCCATAACAGGCGGGCCAAGTGCCCGCCTTGTTATTGGTGGCAACAAGCGAACAGAGGTAATTGATGGAACAGAAAAAACGGATCTGGGTGGCGGTTGGCGTCATCGAGAATGAACGGGGCGATATCTTCATCGCCAGACGCTCCTCCGATCGTCATCAGGGGGATCGCTGGGAGTTTCCCGGTGGCAAGGTGGAGTCCGGTGAGGATCTGCTGACTGCGCTGGATCGGGAGCTGTGGGAAGAGATCGGTATTCGGGTTTTGGACTGTGCCCCCTTTATGGAACTGCAGCACGACTACCCCGAGAAGCAGGTATTGCTGGATATCTGGAAGGTGACCCGTTTCAGCGGTGAGCCGTTCGGCAAAGAGGGGCAGGAGTGTCTGTGGGTGCCGGTGGCCGAGCTGCACAACTACCACTTCCCCGATGCCAATGGCCCGATTGTAGCGCGGCTACAGGGTCTGCTGGCTTGAGCCGGTAGTAATCAACCAACATCAAAAAAGGGCCAATCGGCCCTTTTTTGATATTGCGGAGGTAGGTGATCTGGGGCTTATAGCCACTGATCGCCCTCTTCCGGTTCCGGCAGCAGATCTGGGTTGATCTCCCCCGGGATCCGCTTCTCTTCATCGGCCCATTCGCCGAGATCGATCAGCTGGCAGCGCTTGCTGCAGAAGGGGCGGAACGGGCTCTGCGGGCCCCATTCCACTTCACTCTGACAGGTCGGACACTTTACCTTGGTGACCATAAGCCCTCCTTAGCAGCAGGCGAGCTGGAACGGCACGTCGCCAATCGGCTGTTCTGCGGTGGGCAGAAAGCGCAGGGCGAAGCGGTTCTTGTGGCCGCTCAGAGTCGGGTAGCAGAACAGATTGCCCGGCAGCTTGATGCGGATCAGCTCGGCGCTCTCGGCGGTGTCCTGGAAGAAACCGTTGCTGGCAACCTGCTCACTGAAGCTGCCTGATTCACGCCACAGGCGCAGCAGGAGCGTGATGGCATTCATCAGCAGGTTAATATCGCTCAGCCAGCCCTGCATCTGCTGGTGACGGGTGATGGCCGGGGTGCCGAGCCAGTGGTGCAGCTGCGGCACATCGAAGGCACACAGACCACCCGGGATGGAGAAGCGCTGGCGGATGGAGCCGAGCAGACGATCCTCTTTCAGGCGGGCACCCGGGCGTGGCGAATTGAGCAGGTTGCGGGAGAGCTGGCTGCTCTCTTGCTGCATCAGTTTGATCTGCTCCAGATCGACATCGGGCAGGCTGGCCCAGTGGCTCAGACGCTGGCCGAGACGCTCCAGATCCTTGATGAGGTCGGCGCGCAGGTCACCACGCTCCAGCAACTCCTGCAGATCGAACAGCCCCTTGAAGAAGGCGATATGTGCCCAGGATTGTTCACTCTCCAGATTGTCGCGGATCTGGGAAAACAGGGACTCCAGACGAAGATAGGTCCGGCTTTTTTCATTGAGGGGGAAATCGTAAATCATGCCTAATCCTGGCCAGCCATAAACCGGCCTAGTGTACTCACACTTGGCGGCCTTGTTGAGAGGCAAATGCCAGATATGTCTCGTGCAGTGCCAAAATCCGCGTTTTTATCGCCATTTCGCTGCCATTGGCGTTCTCGATGACATCATCCGCCGCAGCTAGCCGTTCTTTCCGGCTGGCTTGTGCTGCGATGATGGCTCTGGCCTGCTCGGTGCTGACGCCATCACGACGGCAGGTGCGCTCAATCTGGGTCGCTTCGTCCACATCGATCACCAGCACCCGGTCGGCGAGGCCGGTGAGTTTGTTCTCCACCAGCAGCGGCACCACCAGCAGGCAGTAAGGAGAACTGGCTGCGGCACACTGGCGCAGCATTTCACTGCGAATCAGCGGATGGAGCAGTGCATTGAGCCACTCCTTGGCCTGCGGGTCGCTGAAGACCCGCTCGCGCAGGGTGCGACGGTCGAGTTGACCGCTCGGCTCAATCACATCCGGGCCAAAATGGTCGGCGATGGTGGCAAGGGCCGGGGTGCCCGGCTCTACGACCTCGCGGGCGATCACATCGGCATCCACCACCTCGATACCCAGTTCGGCAAACTGATTGGCGATGGTGGTCTTGCCACTGCCGATACCACCGGTAATAGCAACTACATACATGGGGGGCCTCTTGCTCAAAGCAGGGTAGAGAGATACCAGTTGGTGATGGTATCGCCCCACAGCAGGGCAATCCAGCCCGCGATGGCGAGGTAGGGGCCGAAGGGGATGGGCTTGCCCTGATGGTGTTTGTGCAAGGCGATCAGGCTGATGCCGATCACGGCGCCGACCAGGGATGAGAGCAGCAATATGATCGGCAGCGCCTGCCAGCCGAGCCAGGCACCCAGCGCTGCCAGCAGCTTGAAGTCGCCATAGCCCATCCCCTCCTTGCCGGTGAGCAGCTTGAAGGCCCAGTAGAGGCTCCAGAGCACCAGATAGCCGACCATGGCGCCAATCACGGCATCCGCCAGCGGTACGAAGCCACCTGCCAGATTGAACAGCAGACCGCCCCACAGCAGGGGCAGGGTGAGCTGATCTGGCAGCAACATCTTGTCGAGATCGATAAAGGTGAGGGCCACCAATACCCAAGTCAGCAGCAGGGCGGCCAGTGTGCCCCAGCCCGGCGTTATGACCATGGCAACGGCCACCGAGAGCAGGGCTGTTATCAGCTCTACCAGCGGATAGCGGGCCGAGATGGGCGCCTGACAGTCGCGGCAACGCCCCTTGAGCCAGAGCCAGCTCATCAGCGGAATGTTCTCGATGGCGGTAATGGGGTGACCACAGTGAGGACATGCGGAGCGCGGTACCATCAGGTTGTAGCGCTCTGGTGCGATGGCCTCTTCGTCGGGGGAGAAGTAGCTGCGATACTCGGCCTGCCACTCTCGCTCCAGCATGATGGGCAGGCGGTGGATCACTACGTTAAGGAAGCTGCCGATCATCAGGGAGAAGAGAAAAACCAGCGAAAAAAAGATCCATGGCAAGCCGTGAGCCAGCTCGAGAAGAAGTGTCATAACCAACCGTCAGTTATTGAATGAGTGAAGGGCATGGCTTTGGCTCCATGCCCTGATGAATCAACCCACCACGTCGCCAAGTTTGAAAATGGGCAGGTACATGGCGATAACCATGCCGCCGACCAGCACCCCGAGCACCACCATGATGAGGGGTTCCAGCAGGCTGGTAAGGCCATCGACCAGGTCGTCCACCTCTTGCTCGAAGATGGTGGCAACCTTGGAGAGCATATCATCAATGGCACCGGACTCCTCGCCGATCATCACCATCTGGATCACCATGTCCGGGAAGAGATCGACGGTGCGCATTGCCACGTTGATCTGCATACCGGCCACCACCTCGTTGCGAATGGCCATAACGGCGGTGCGATAGACATAGTTGCCGGAGGCACCGGCCGCCGAGATGAGTGCATCCACCAGCGGGATACCGGCCGAGAAAGTGGTTGAGAGTGTGCGGGCAAAGCGGGCCATGGCCGCCTTGTGCAGGATCATACCGACCACCGGGATGGTGAGCACAAACTTGTCGGTATTGTCCCTTACCTTCTGGGAGGCGCGCCAGGCGCGTACATAGAGGAAAATGGCGAGCGCAGCTCCGCCGAAGAAGACATACCACCAGTTCTGCATAAAGCGTGAGATACCGATGACAAACTGGGTGAACACCGGCAGCTCGGCGCCAAAGCTCTTGAAGATATCCTCGAACTGGGGGATGACGAACAGCAGCAGGATGGAAGTCACCACTATGGCCACCAGAATAACCATGGTGGGATAGAACATGGCCTTCTTGATCTTCGACTTGAGCGCTTCCGACTTTTCCCGATAGGTGGCGATACGGTCGTAGATGGTCTCCAGCGCACCGGATTGCTCCCCCGCCTCAACCAGATCGCAGTAGAGATCGTCAAAATGGCGGGGATGGCGGCGCAACGCCTCCGACATGGGGGTCCCGGTCTCAACATCGGAGGCGATCTCACCCATCAGCTCGCGCATGGCGGCTTTCTCGTGGCTGCGGGCGATGATCTGCAGGCTTTGCACCAGCGGTACGCCAGCGGAGAGCATGGTGGTGATCTGGCGGGAGATAATCGCGATATCCATCGGCTTGATCTTGGCGCCGCCCTTGGAGAAGAGCCCCTGGGATTTTTTGGCCACCTTGGTGACGTTTACCCCCTGCTTGCGCAGCTCCGCCTTGACGGTATTGATGCTGTCAGCCTGCAGCTCGCCGGAGACCTTCTGCCCCTTGCGATTGACCCCGTGCCAGCGGAAGGCGAAGACTTTTTTCGGGGTGTTGTTCTTTTTCGTTAGGGTTGCCATCTTTGCATCCTGCAATTGGGCGGATGGTCAGGGAGCCCCTGAACCATCTGACCTGATAAATATCCTCAAACGGCTTGGCACCATCTGGTCGCTTGCTGGTAGATCATCTTGCTCGCATCTTGGCGAGGTTTAATTGGTGGTGACCCGGTTGACCTCGGCCAGGCTGGTGACACCGAGCCGTGCCTTCTCCAGTCCCGAGGTGCGCAGGGTGCGCATGCCCTCTTTCTGGGCAATCGCCGCAATTTGCAGGGAGTTGGCCCCCTGCATGATCAATTTTGCGATATTTTCCGACATTAGCATGATTTCGTAGATGCCGACTCGCCCCTTGTAGCCACCGGAACACTCCTTGCAACCAACCGGTTTGAACAGTCGCAAGCCGGCTGCCAGCTGCTGCGGGGTAAAACCCAGCTCCAGCAGCTCGGCTTCCGGCACCACCTCCGGCGCCTTGCAGTGGTCACACAGCTTGCGGGCCAGCCGTTGGGCCATGATCAGGGTGACCGAAGAGGCGATATTGAAGGCGGGCACCCCCATGTTCATCATCCGGGTCAGGGTTTCGGCAGCCGAGTTGGTATGCAGGGTCGAGAGCACCAAGTGGCCGGTCTGGGCCGCCTTGATGGCGATCTCGGCGGTTTCGAGATCCCGTATCTCCCCCACCATCACCACATCCGGATCTTGCCGCAAGAAGGAGCGCAGGGCGCTGGCGAAGGTGAGCCCCGCCTTGGGGTTGACCTGCACCTGATTGACGCCCGGCAGGTTGATCTCCACCGGATCTTCGGCGGTGGAGATGTTTACCTCGGTGGTGTTGAGAATATTGAGGCCAGTATAGAGCGAGACCGTCTTGCCCGAGCCGGTGGGGCCGGTGACCAGTATCATCCCCTGCGGTTTCGAGAGGGCGCGCAGGTACTGTGCCTTCTGGCGGTCGTCAAAGCCAAGCTGCTCGATATTGAGGCGGGCCGCCGAGGAGTCGAGCAGACGGATAACGATCTTCTCCCCCCACATGGTGGGCAGGGTGTTGACCCGCATATCCATCGACTTGTTGCGCGACAGCTTCAATTTGATGCGGCCATCCTGCGGCAGCCGCCGCTCGGCGATATCGAGCCGCGCCATCACCTTGAGGCGGGCAGAGAAGCGGTTGGCCAGATTGACTGGCGGGGTAGCGATTTCGTGCAGAATCCCGTCGATGCGAAAGCGCACCCGATACTTGAATTCGTAAGGCTCGAAGTGCAGGTCGGAGGCGCCGCGCTTGATGGCATCCATCAGGATCTTGTTGATGTACTTGACGATGGGGGCATCGTCATCGGCGGTATTGACGCTCTCGTCGAGCCGGCTGCTCTCGTCGCTTACCTCGAGGTCGGAGATCTCGGCCTCGTCGATATCCTCCATGCCGAGGGCGTCGTTTTCGCTCTCCAGCAGCTTGCCGATGGCGGCGGTGAGCTTGTTCTCCTCCACCAGCAGCGCCTCGGTATGGAGCCCGAAGCTGAAGCCGAAGTCCTCAAGGGCCGACACATTGGTCGGATCCGACATGGCGATATAGAGGGTGTGGCCCTGGGTATAGATGGGCAGGACGTGGTGCTTCTCAATCAGTTTCTGATTGAGGTACTTCTGCGGGATCTCGGCCAAATCGAAGGCGGCAAGATCCAGCAGAGGTACCCCATACTCCAGCTCGCAAAAATCGGCGAGCGCTTTGCTGTCGAGGATGTCGTTTTCAATCAGAAAGGTCACAAAGGGTTTGCGCTGGGCCTTGGCCTGGCTCAGATAGCGCTGGGAATCCTCTTCACTGATCAGTGAAGAGGCGGCCAGGCTTAACGCCAGGCCGCTATTAGGGCTAGAGGTCATTAGTTATTAGCAGATACCAGCTGCTACGCATGTACCAACAGACCCGCTGGGGTTTGCAGCCCAGTTAATTTTTCCGGAAGCTACAGTTGGAACAAGAATGTAGGTTTCACCTTTAAGGCCGTTTACGGGGGCCGCCGAGGTGCCAACAGCTGTTGCGGTTATCGCATTGGTTGTGTCACTAACTGTAATGGTTGCAACATTTCCATTGGCTGCCGATACGTTCGCAGGTACCCCATTTGTACCCGCATCACAAGTACTCAGGGTTCCATCTGCTGCACCAGTTGTTTGGGCACAGATCTCAATTGCTGTTTTGTAAGCTCCGGTAGCAGATACCACTTCGGTAAAACGAGCTTTGGTTGTGTAGGTCTGATACGCCGGCAGCGCGACGGCGGCCAGAATGGCCACGATCGCGACCACGATCATCAATTCAATAAGGGTAAAGCCTGATTGTTTCTTCATTTTACTGTTCATGGAAAATATCCTTTTATCCTTGGTTCCTGGGAAGTGCCGGTGGAAAATCATCTGCACGTCAGTATCTTATCCGAGCTGTCAGGGGTGGCAACAGAGATTGTCCATTTTGTTAATCACACTTCTTTCATTTAGCAAAAACTTGATGCGTGTCATAAAAGAAGTGGCCTCCTATGACTCTTTCTGTGGCCGGATTAGGGTCCGTCTGTACACTCCTTTGCCGAGGGATCCTGCATAAAGAAAAGGCGCCTCTGGCGCCTTTTGCAAGTTGTTTGTCCGGTTATATCGAGTGTTTGCTCAAGCCTTTGGGGGGCGTCTCACGGTTGGATAAAGCGCATGGAGAGATCGAGTGCCCGTACATGCTTGGTGAGCGCCCCGACAGAGATAAAATCGACGCCGGTGGCGGCAAACTCGGCCAGAGTATCCAGCGTCACATTGCCGGAGACCTCCAGCTTGGCGCGGCCCTGATTGATGGCGACCGCTTCCCGCATCATGGTCACGTCGAAGTTGTCGAGCATCACGATATCGGCCTTTGCCGCCAGCGCCTGTTCCAGTTCTGCCAGTGATTCCACTTCCACCTCCACCGGTTTGCCCGGATTGAGCCGACGAGCCTCGCTAATTGCCTCGGCGATGCCGCCACAGGCGAGGATATGGTTCTCTTTGATGAGATAGGCGTCGTAGAGGCCGATGCGGTGATTCTTGCCGCCGCCGCAGGTAACCGCGTACTTCTGGGCGGTGCGCAGCCCGGGGATGGTCTTGCGGGTGTCGAGCAGTCGGCAGTCGGTGCCCTCCAGCTCTGCCACATAGCGAGCGGTGAGGGTGGCGACGCCTGAGAGGGTCTGGACAAAGTTCAGCGCATTGCGCTCGCCGGTCAGCAGCAGGCGGGCAGGGCCGTGGAGGCGGAACAGCTCCTGATTGGGGGAGAGCACCTCCCCATCCTGCACCTTCCACTCCACCTTCACGTCGCCGCCGAGTTGTACGAACACTTCATCCACCCATGGCTGGCCGCAGAACACACCGGCCTCACGGGTGATGACCCGGGCGCTGGCCATCCGATCCGCCGGGATCAGCTGGGCGGTGATATCGGCACTGGCGTCCGGTTGGTCCAGCGTGGTGAGGGCATCGCCCAGATCTTCGAGTAGTGCGGCGCGCACGGCGCGGCTGACATCCTGTTGAAACATGCCTTATTCCTGCAAGGGTCTGAGCAGCAGTTGCCGCTCCTTTTGAACCAGCTCCAGCCGACCGAGGGCGTTCATGCCAACCAGCACTTCGTCACCGTCTGCCGCCGGATTGATAAAGATGGCCAGATCGTACAAGGTCAATGGCCCCATCGCCAGCGTTTCGATGGTGCCGTTGCCGACCCGGATCTGCCCCGCAGCGGTATTGACCTGGCTGCTGCCATAAGCTGTCAGGCCGAGGCGCTCGGCAACCTGTTGCGGGATGGTGATGCGTGTAGCGCCGGTATCGAGCAGCAGTTGCACCGGTTGGCCGTTGATGGCACCCTCCAGACGATAGTGGCCACTCTGGTCGGCCCGCAGCAACAGCTCGCCGCTGGCGGTGACGCTCGGTTGGTTGCGGGAGTGAAAATAGAGGGTCAGCAGGCCCATCAAAGAGAGCCAGGCCAGTAACCACATCCAGCGTGCCGTGTGCTGCATACCCCATCCATATCGAGCGGAAGATGACTCAGCCTAACATACCATTTCCCGTTGATTCAGTGAGTTGGTGTCGGGTTGCCTATCAGGTATCTTCGTTTTTTCGCCATTTAGCAGCCAACTCGAGTAGCCGATGACTCAACTCCCTTCGCAACCTTGTTTCTCTATCGATGCCGCTGGCTGGTGCCAGCAGGCGCGCCGGGTGCCTTCTCCCCATCACAACGAACGGGCAGCGCCGGATGACATCTCCCTGCTGGTGGTTCATGGCATCAGCCTGCCGCCTGGGGAGTTTGGCGGTCCCTTTATCGACGATCTCTTTATGGGACGACTCGACCCGGAGGCTCACCCCTATTTTGCCGGTATCCATCAGCTGCGGGTCTCGGCTCATTGCCTGATCCGCCGTGATGGCGAGCTGGTGCAGTATGTGCCGTTCGGCGAGCGTGCCTGGCATGCGGGAGTATCGAGCTGGCTGGGAAGGGAGGCATGCAATGACTTCTCCATTGGCATCGAGCTGGAAGGGACTGACGAAACCCCCTATACCGAGGCTCAATACCGGGCATTGGCAGGGCTCACTCGAGCTATTTCGGAGCGCTATCCGGCCATCACCCACGAAAAAATTGTCGGCCATTGCGATATCGCGCCAGGGCGCAAGACGGATCCCGGAGCCAGTTTCCAGTGGGATTACTACCGGCAACTACTAAACAGCTAAAGTAAACATTCAAATTTAGTTTGGATTTTAAAATCAATGGCTTGCCTATCTGGCAGGCCATTTTTGTCTCTGGTTGCGCAAATGTTATTTGTGAGCGAAGTCAAGAATATTGGTCAGACCATTTTCTATGAGCTAAATCATGTTTCCCCTGCTTTACCTCTTAAGTGGCAGGGCTGATTCTTGACTCAGATCATCTTTTGAGTGGACTTTTCAAAAGGCCTCTGCTAATTTTCGCCCCATCCATAAAATTGGTAATACCAATTTAACAAAGTAGCCTCATGCCCTATCGCAAGATTACGCAACCCAAGTTGGCCGACTCCATTGTCGCCGAGCTGGAACAGATGATTCTGGAAGGCAGCCTGCAGCCGGGACAGAAATTGCCTCCCGAGCGGGAACTCGCCATCCAGTTTCAGGTATCGCGCCCCTCCCTGCGCGAAGCCATCCAGCGACTGGAAGCGCGCGGATTGCTTTATCGCCGTCAGGGCGGCGGCACTTATGTGCAGAATGCCCTGAGCAAGGGGATCGCCGATCCTCTGTTCGAACTGCTCAGTACCCACCCGGAAGCCCAGTATGACCTGCTGGAGTTTCGCCACGCGCTGGAAGGCATCTGTGCCTACTACGCGGCCTTGCGGGGAACCGGGTCTGATTTCGAGCGTATTCGTCAGGTGCAAACCACTATCGAAGAGGCGGGCCAGCTGGGCTCGCTGGTGGCCGAATCGGCAGCCGTCACCCAGTTCTATCTGGCGGTGGCCGAGGCGTCCCACAACGTGGTGCTGCTGCACCTGCTGCGGGCCATGAGCCCGATGCTCGAACAGAACATTCTGCAGAATAACGAGATTTTGAATCGCCGCCCGGGAGTGGTAGCCAAGATACGTCGCCATCGCGCGAATCTGATCGAGGCTATTCTTTCGGGGGCTCCGGAGCGGGCCAGAACAGCTTGTCATGAGCATCTGGCCTTTATCGAGGACACCTTGTTGGATATGCAGAGGGAAGACAGCCGGATCCAGCGATCCATGCGTCGGATCCGTCAGCAGGAAAACTAATCCCACAAGGCTTTATTGTCGAATGCTTGCGCCCTTCGCCGTGCAATGCCGTGCAATCACAACAACATAGGAACCAGCCATGTCTGATATCCTGAAGAACGATGTGGACCCGATAGAAACGCTGGAGTGGCTTGCCTCTCTGGAATCCCTGCTGCGTGAAGAGGGTCCGCAACGCGCTCAGTTCATCCTTGAACAGTTGGCCGAGAAAGCCCGCGCAAGCGGTGTGGACGTGGCTGCCAAGGCAAATCGCGATTACATCAACACCATCCCGTCCAGCGATGAGCCGGACTACCCGGGTGACCTGGAGATGGAACGCCGCATTCGCGCCATCATCCGCTGGAACGCCATGATGATCGTGCTGCGCGCGTCCAAGAAAGACCTGGACCTGGGTGGTCACATGTCTTCCTTCGCTTCTTCTGCGACCATCTATGATGTCTGCTTCAACCACTTCTTCCGTGCTCGCAACGAGAAGGATGGTGGCGATCTGGTCTACTTCCAGGGTCACATTTCCCCGGGCATCTATGCTCGCGCCTTTGCTGAGGGTCGTCTGACCGAAGAGCAGCTGGACAACTTCCGTCAGGAAGTGGACGGCAAGGGTCTGCCTTCCTATCCGCACCCGAAACTGATGCCGGACTTCTGGCAGTTCCCGACCGTCTCCATGGGTCTGGGCCCCATCGCCGCCATCTATCAGGCTCGCTTCCTGAAGTACCTGACCGACCGTGGCATCAAGGATTGCTCCGAGCAGACCGTTTACGCCTTCCTGGGTGACGGCGAGATGGACGAGCCGGAAGCCAAAGGTGCCCTGACTGTTGCCGTGCGTGAAAAGCTCGACAACCTGGTGTTTGTGGTTAACTGCAACCTGCAGCGTCTGGATGGTCCGGTTGTCGGTAACGGCAAGGTCATCAACGAGCTGGAAGGCCTGTTCGCTGGCGCCGGTTGGGACGTGACCAAGGTGATCTGGGGTCGCAAGTGGGATGAGTTGCTGCGCAAGGATACTTCTGGCAAGCTGATCCAGCTGATGAACGAGACCGTGGACGGTGACTACCAGACCATGAAGTCCCGCGACGGTGGCTACATCCGCGAGCACTTCTTCAACCGTTATCCGGAAACTGCCGCGCTGGTCAAAGACATGACCGACGAGGAGATCTTCGCTCTGAACCGCGGTGGTCACGATCCTCGCAAACTGTTCGCCGCATTCAACAAGGCGACCCAGACCAAGGGCAAGCCGACCGTTATTCTGGCCAAGACCATCAAGGGTTACGGCATGGGTGAAGCGGCTGAAGGCAAGAACATCGCTCACCAGGTCAAGAAGATGGAGCTGGACTCCGTGCGTCACCTGCGTGACCGCTTCAACCTGCCGGTGGCCGACGAGCAGCTGGCCGATCTGCCGTACCTGAAGATCGAAGAGGGCAGTGAAGAGCACAAGTACCTGCATGCTCGTCGTGCAGCCCTGAAAGGCTATCTGCCGACCCGTCTGCGCGAAAGCACCACCAAGCTGGAAATCCCGGCGCTGGATGCCTTCGGCCCGCTGTTGGGCGAGCAAGCGCGCGAAATCTCCACCACCATGGCGTTCGTGCGTTCCCTGAACGTGATGCTGAAAGACAAGTCCATCGGCAAGCGCATCGTGCCGATCCTCGCTGACGAAGCCCGTACCTTCGGTATGGAAGGTCTGTTCCGCCAGATCGGTATCTACAGCCCGCACGGTCAGCAGTACACCCCGCAAGACCGCGACATCGTCTCCTACTACAAGGAAGACAAGCAGGGTCAGGTTCTGCAAGACGGTATCAATGAGCTGGGCGCCATGTCCTCCTGGCTGGCTGCTGCGACCTCTTACAGCACCAACGATTGCCCGATGATCCCGTTCTACATCTACTACTCCATGTTCGGCTTCCAGCGGATCGGCGACATGGCGTGGGCAGCCGGTGACCAGCAAGCCCGTGGCTTCCTGCTGGGTGCAACCTCCGGTCGTACTACCCTGAACGGCGAAGGTCTGCAGCACGAAGATGGTCACAGCCACATCCTGGCGAACACCATCCCGAACTGCATCTCCTACGACCCGTCCTATGCCTATGAAGTGGCGGTGATAGTACAGGACGGCCTGCGCCGCATGTACGGTGAGAACCCGGAGAACGTGTTCTACTACATCACCACCCTGAACGAGAACTACGCCATGCCGGCCATGCCGGAAGGCGCCGAGGAAGGCATCCGCAAGGGTATCTACAAGCTGGAATCCGTCGCCGGTGCCAAGGCGAAAGTTCAGCTGCTGGGTTGTGGTTCCATCCTGGGGCACGTGCGCAAGGCTGCCCAGATCCTGGCCAGCGAGTACGGCATCGGTTCCGACGTGTTCAGCGTCACCTCCTTCAACGAGCTGGCCCGTGACGGTCAGGACGCGGATCGCTGGAACATGCTGCACCCGACCTCTGAAGCGCGTGTTCCCTACATCGCTCAGGTACTGGGTTCCGAAGCCACCATCGCTGCGACCGACTACATGAAGTCCTTCGCCGATCAGGTTCGCGCCTTCGTTCCGACCGAGAACTACCGCGTGCTGGGTACCGACGGCTACGGCCGTTCCGACAGCCGTGCCAACCTGCGTCGTCACTTCGAAGTGAACGAGTTCTACGTGGTGGTTGCTGCTCTGACCGAACTGGCCAAGCGCGGCGAGGTAGACAAGCAGGTTGTGGCCGACGCCATCGCCAAGTACGGCATCGATGCCGACAAGGTCAACCCGCTGTACGCGTAAGTGGATCAAGGGTCGCGCCGTCATGCGGCGTGACCCTGCCAGGATTTAAAACGGTTAACGCGAGATGTGCGTGGCGGCATCAGCCAGTCACGCGGATCGACGCAAGAGGATAAAGCACAATGTCCAAACAGATTATGGTGCCGGATATCGGCGCCGATGAAGTTGAAGTCACCGAGATCATGGTGGCCGTGGGTGACAAGGTCGAGCTGGACCAGTCCATCATCGCGGTAGAAGGCGACAAGGCCTCCATGGAAGTACCGGCCCCGTCTGCCGGTATCGTCAAAGAGATCCTGATCAAGGTAGGCGACAAGGTTGCCACCGGTTCCCAGATCATGATCTTCGAAGCCGAAGGCGCTGCCGCCCCTGCTGAAGTGGCTGCACCGGCTGCCGCTGCTCCTGCCGCTGCCGTGCGCAAAGATGTGCACGTGCCGGACATCGGTGACGACGAAGTGGACGTGACCGAGATCATGGTTGCCGTGGGCGACATGGTTGAAGCCGACCAGTCCATCATTGCCGTGGAAGGTGACAAGGCCTCCATGGAAGTGCCAGCGCCGTTTGCCGGTCGCGTGGTCGAGATCAAGGTTGCCGCTGGTGCCAAGGTCTCTACCGGTTCTCTGGTGATGGTATTTGAAGTGGCTGGCGCTGCGCCTGCTGCCGTTGCTGCTCCGGCTCAAGCTGCCGCGCCCGTGGCTGCTGCCCCGGTTGCCGCCGCTGCCAAAGAGGTCAATGTACCGGATATCGGTGGCGACGAAGTGGAAGTCACCGAGATCATGGTTGCCGTGGGTGACAAGGTTGAAGCTGACCAGTCCCTGATCGCCGTGGAAGGTGACAAGGCCTCCATGGAAGTGCCTGCGCCGTTCGCCGGTGTGGTCAAAGAGATCAAGGTGAAGGCGGGTGACAAGGTCTCCACCGGTTCCCTGATCATGGTATTCGAAGTGGCTGGCGCTGCTCCTGCCGCCGCGCCGGTTGCTCAAGCTGCCGCCCCGGTCGCTGCAGCCCCTGTTGCCGCTGCTCCGGCTCCGGTTGCTCAGGCTGCTGCCGCTGCGACCGATTTCGTTGCCAACGACGCTTATGTACACGCCTCTCCGGCGGTACGCCGTCTGGCGCGCGAGTTTGGCGTCAACCTGGCCAAGGTGAAGGCCTCCGGTCGCAAGGGCCGCATCGTCAAAGAAGACGTGCAAGCCTACGTGAAGGATGCCATCAAGCGTGCCGAGTCCGCTCCTGCCTCTGCCGGCGTAGCCGGTGGCAACGGTCTGGGCGTACTGCCGTGGCCGAAAGTAGACTTCAGCAAGTTCGGTGATGTGGAAGAGGTCGAGCTGACTCGGATCCAGAAGATCTCCGGTCCGAACCTGCACCGCAACTGGGTCATGATCCCTCATGTCACCCAGTTCGACGAAGCCGATACCACCGAGCTGGAAGCGTTCCGCAAAGAGCAGAACGCGATGCTCGAGAAGCAGAAGGCTGACGTGAAGATCACCCCGCTGGTGTTCATCCTGAAAGCCGCCGCCAAGGCGCTGGAAGCTCACCCGCGCTTCTGCAGCTCCCTGTCCGAAGATGGCAGCAAGCTGATCATGAAGAAGTACATCCACATCGGTGTGGCGGTAGATACCCCCAACGGTCTGGTTGTGCCCGTGGTGCGCGATGTTAACAAGAAGGGCATCATGGAGCTGTCTCGCGATCTGGCCGAGATCTCCAAGAAGGCCCGTGCCGGCAAGCTGACCGCTGCCGACATGCAGGGCGGTTGCTTCACCATCTCCAGCCTGGGTGGCATCGGCGGTACCAGCTTTACCCCGATCGTCAACGCGCCGGAAGTGGCCATCCTCGGTGTTTCCAAGTCCGAGATGAAGCCGAAGTGGAACGGCAAAGAGTTCGCGCCGCGCCTGATGCTGCCGCTGGCTCTGAGCTACGACCACCGCGTGATCGATGGTGCCGATGGGGCTCGCTTCATCACCACCATGAACAGCGTGCTGTCCGACATTCGTCGACTGGTCCTGTAAGTGAGAGGGCGGGCCCAGAGCCTGCCCTTTTTACTTCTCATTTCATTAACATGATCGTAAACTTGCCCCGTTTTTTTCACGGCTGCAGCCACCCGTTTCGGTATAAGACTGCGCTGTCCGGGGATATAAGAACGACAAAGAGGTCATGATGAGTAAAGAAATCAAAACCCAGGTCGTAGTACTGGGTGCTGGCCCTGCCGGTTATTCCGCTGCTTTCCGTGCAGCCGATCTGGGTCTGGATACTATTATCGTCGAGCGTTACTCCACCCTGGGTGGCGTCTGCCTGAACGTGGGCTGCATCCCCTCCAAGGCGCTGCTGCACGTTGCCAAAGTGATTGAAGAAGCCAAGGCGCTGGCCGAGCACGGCATTGTCTTCGGTGCCCCGCAGACCGACATCGACAAGATCCGTCTGTGGAAAGAGAAGGTTATCAACCAGCTGACCGGCGGTCTGGCTGGCATGGCCAAGATGCGTAAAGTTCAGGTTGTTA
Source organism: Aeromonas sp. 601027 (assembly GCF_049174455.1). NCBI lineage: Bacteria > Pseudomonadati > Pseudomonadota > Gammaproteobacteria > Aeromonadales > Aeromonadaceae > Aeromonas > Aeromonas sp. 601027. The sequence continues at coordinate 78,349 of NZ_JAAKTN010000015.1, forward strand.
ACGGCTTGGGTAAATTTACCGGCCCGAACACCCTGGAAGTTGAAGGTGCCGACGGCAAGACTACCGTGACCTTCGACAACGCCATCATCGCGGCCGGTTCCCGTCCGGTGAAGCTGCCGTTCATTCCCCACGATGACCCGCGCGTATGGGACTCTACCGATGCGCTGGAGCTGAAAACCGTTCCTGGCAAACTGCTGGTTATCGGTGGCGGCATCATCGGTCTGGAGATGGGTACCGTTTACTCCTCTCTGGGTTCCGAGATCGACGTGGTGGAATTTGCCGACCAGCTGGTTCCGGCTGCCGACAAAGACATCGTCAAGATCTATACCAAGCGTGTGGCCAAGAAATTCAACATCATGCTGGAGACCAAGGTCACCGCAGTTGAAGCGCGCGAAGACGGCCTGTACGTCTCCTACGAAGGCAAGCACGCCCCGGCCGAGCCGGTTCGTTACGACAACGTGCTGGTTGCCGTAGGCCGTGTGCCGAACGGCAAGATGCTGGATGCCGAGAAGGCAGGCGTTGCCGTGACCGAGCGCGGTTTCATCGAGGTGGACAAGCAGCTGCGTACCAACGTGGCCCACATCCACGCCATCGGTGACATCGTGGGTCAGCCGATGCTGGCACACAAAGGTGTTCACGAAGGTCACGTTGCCGCCGAAGTGATCGCCGGCAAGAAGCACTACTTCGACCCGAAAGTGATCCCGTCCATCGCCTATACCGAGCCAGAGATGGCATGGGTTGGTCTGACCGAGAAGGAAGCCAAGCAACAGGGTCTGAACTTCGAAGTCGCCACCTTCCCGTGGGCTGCTTCCGGCCGCGCCATTGCGTCCGACTGCTCCGACGGCATGACCAAGCTGATCTTCGACAAGGAGAGCGGCCGCGTCATCGGTGGTGCCATCGTGGGTACCAACGGCGGTGAACTGCTGGGTGAAATCGGTCTGGCCATCGAAATGGGTGCGGACGCCGAAGACATCGCGCTGACCATCCACGCTCACCCGACTCTGCACGAGTCCGTGGGTCTGGCTGCCGAAGTGTTCGAAGGCTCCATCACCGACCTGCCGAACGCCAAGGCCAAGAAGAAAAAGTAATCTTCTGCCAGCTTCATGAAAGAGCCGCTCGAATGAGCGGCTTTTTGTTTTTGGGATTTGGCGCAGAGGTTAGCAACGCCCCTTTTTGGCCTGACCGGGCGGGCAGAAGGTGCCATAGCCGCCACTGCTGCCATCCGAGACTCGAATGCGGGTGTCATCGACGCTCACATCCGCCCCGTGTACCCGCACCGGCCCGTTGCTGCAGGCGCTGAGCACTCCTCCCAGCAACACCATCACTATCAGTTTGCCCATAACTCCTCCTCATATTTCCCTGATTATGAGGCATTTCGAGAGCCGCATAACGGCGGTTGAATGGCCATGCGTCACCGTTTGCCGTGGCTATGACAGAGGGCGCCGCAGCGCCCTCTGGTGAGTCTTCATAAGTGGGATGCAGACTACAACCGGAAGTTGCCAACCAGCTTGTCCAGCTGACCGGAGAGCTGCTGCAGGCTGCGGCTCGATTCGGTCAGCTGGTGGGCGATATCGGCGGTCTCCATGGTGAGCTGGTTGATATCTTCCACGTTGCGGTTGATCTCGCCGACCACGCTGGACTGCTCCTCGGTGGCGGTGGCGACCTGGATATTCATGTCGTTGATCTGGGTGATGTGCGCGGTGATCTGTCCGAGGGCTGCGTTGGCCTCATCGGCCTGGCTCACTACCTCCAGACTCTGGTTGCGCCCCTGCGCCATGGCGCTGACCGCGCGGGCACTCTGCTCCTGCAAGCGGTTGATCATCCCCTGGATCTCGGCGGTCGAGGCGGCGGAGCGGTTGGCGAGGTTACGCACTTCATCTGCTACCACGGCGAAACCGCGACCCTGTTCACCGGCACGAGCGGCCTCGATAGCAGCGTTCAATGCCAGCAGGTTGGTCTGCTCCGAGATGCTGCGGATGGTTTCGAGGATGCTGCCGATGGAGTCGGTCTGGCTCGCCAGCGACTCGATAACCCCTGCCACCTGCTCAATCTCGCCGGAGAGGTCGACGATGCCGTGGCGCGCCTGCGCTACCACTACTGCCCCTGCATCGGCCTGATCGTTGGCCTGTCTGGCTACTTCGGCTGCCAGCGAAGCGTTACCGGCGATCTCGCTCACCGTGGCCCCCATTTCGTGGATAGCGGTGGCCACCTGCACGGTGCGATCGCGCTGGGCAGTACAGTTGTGCTGGGTCAGCTGCGCCTTGTTGGCCACCTCGTTGGCGGTGGCCGCGAGCTGGCGGGAGTTCTCCGCCACCTGCTCGATGGAGCCGTGGATCTTGGCGACGAAGTTGTTGAAGCCGGTGGCGACCTGACTCAGTTCGTCACGTCCTTCCACCTTGAGGCGCTGGGTGAGATCCCCATCGCCGCTGCCCAGCTCCTTGAACAGGCGGGCCAGCTCGTTGAGCGGGCGGCTGACCGAACCTGCCAGCAGCATCCCCATCAGCCCCATGACCAGCGCAATCACCAGCGAGATCATCAGGATCTCGTTGCGGGTCTGATCCAGCTCGGCATAGATCTCGGCTTCTGGCACCTGGGCCACCAGATACCAGTCGAGCAGCGGGATATAGCTACTGGCCAGTACCATGGGCTCGCCATTGACTTCGGCGTTGATAACGGCAAAGGGACGTTTGGCCAGCAGGCTGCCGGTATCACCGCTGGCAATGTTGCCAAGCGTGTCACGCTCGATGCGGTTGGCCTCGGGGTGCAGCTTCACCTTGCCGCTGCCATCGACCATAAAGACGATGCCGCTCTCTTCCAGCCGGAAGTTGGAGACCATGGTCACCATGGTGTCGAGGGATTTGGCAAAGCCGGCCAGCCCGCGCCCGTTGAGCTGCTGGAAGTTGACGAACAGCTTCACCTCGCCGTTGCTCTCGCGGAAGATGCTGAGGGTCATCTCCTTCTGGCTCTTGGTGTAGTCATAGAACCAGGCATCTTGCGTGGGGGTCAGGTTGCGCAGAAAGCCATCCTGGTTGTAGTAGGCGGCACTCTGGCGATCGGCGAAGGAGGCAGTCACCAGACCATACTGGTTGGCCACATCCTTGAGCTGGTTGATGAGGATTGGCTCCTGCTCTTTGGGCATGCCCCGATCCACCCAGTCGAGGATGAAGCGGTCGGTGGCCAGTTGGCGGGCGGCCTGGGCGATGCCGTGGAGATCCTGTTCAATCTCCTTGCTGATCCGCTGGGTCAGGTTGGGGAGCTCCTGCTCGAACATCCGGTTTTCGATCAGTTGCTGGGCCGAGCGTTGGCTGAAGTAGCCTACCAGCAGGCAGGAGACGACCACGGCCAGGGTGACCGTGGCCAGTATTTTCTGTTTAAGAGTGAGGGTTGCCAGCATAAAGGTGCTCAAAAGGTTGAGATTGACGACGCTCATATTAGCGGCAGCGCGGCGCTACCCATGAGGCTTGCAGCCCTTTATTTGCGGATTACGTTTGCGCTCACAGGGGCGGCGGCGTGCCCCTTCGCCATGCAGCACAGGCGGGATGCGGATTGACGGTTGCGCTAACTGCCGGGCCCCTTATAGTAGAGGCCATCCTTGGTGACTGACCCTCTGAATAATATGGAAAATATGATGCGCAGCTTAGGTGCGGGATGGACCCGTCTGCTTTTGGTGATGCTGGCGGCCTGCCCACTGCTGGCTGTGGCGGCACAGGGGGAGCGCCCGAAAATTGCGGTGGTGCTCAGCGGCGGCGGCGCCAAGGGATCGGCCCATATCGGCATCCTCAAGGTGCTGGAGCAGAAACGGATTCCGGTCGACATCATAGTCGGCACCAGCATGGGCTCTTATGTGGCGGGGATGTACGCCATGGGGCTCAGTGCCGAGGAGGTGGAGCGCACTACCCTGGCCATCGACTGGAACAAGGGCTATCAGGACAAGGTGGGCCGCGACGAGCTGTCGTTGCGTAAAAAGCAGCAGAACGAGCAGTATCAGCTGCGCACCGATATCGGGGTGAATGGCGACACCACCCAGCTGCCGGACGGTTTTTTCCAGGGCCAATCCATGGCCAGCCTGCTGCGGGGGGCCACCTCCAACCTGCCGGTACAGGAGAGCTTCGACGATCTCCCCATTCCCTACCGCGCCATGGCGACCGACATGGAGACGGTCACCCCCTTTGTGCTGGATCACGGCAGCCTGGCCAAGGCAATGCAGGCCTCCATGTCCATTCCCGGTGCCCTCAAGCCGGTGGAGTGGGAGGGGCACATCCTGGCGGACGGCGGCAGCGTCAACAACATGCCGGTGGATGTCGCCAAGGCAATGGGGGCCGACGTGGTGATCGCGGTGGATATCGGTGCCAAGCTGCGTACCCGTGAATCACTCAAGTCAGGGTTGGCGATGATCGACCAGCTCACCACCTACATGACCCAGGTGGGTACCGACAAGCAGAAGGCGCTGATGGGGCCGAAAGACATACTGATCGCTCCCGAGTTTGGCGATATGGGGATCGCCGACTTTGCCCGCATGCCGGAGGGGATCAAAATGGGTGAGGCGGCGGCGTACAAGGCGTCGCTGCAACTCGATAAGCTGTCGCTCACCAAGGCGCAGTACAACGCCTATCGCAACCAGAAGCTGAGCCGCCGTGCCGAGCGAAGTGGTCAACCCGCCTACTTCATCGACAAGGTGGAGATCATCAACAAGTCGCGCCTCTCCGACGAGACGGTGCACGCCATGCTGAAGGTTCGGCCGGACAAGATCCAGACCAACGAGAGTCTGGAGGCTGGCATTCGCCGCCTCTATGCGCTGGAGTCGTTTGACCGCATCACCTATGAAGTGGAGGAGCGCGATGGGGAGAACGTGCTGGTAGTGGATGCCAGCGAGAAGAACTGGGGGCCTGGTTACCTCAACTTCCAGTTCGGTTTCACCGATGACTTCGAGAATACCTCCAACTACAACGTCGGCATGTCCTACACCCTCACCAACGTCAACGAGTGGGGGGCCGAGTGGTTGACCGAGGCATCACTGGGCACGGCCAAACATATCAAGACCGACTTCTATACACCGCTGGAGCCCTCCCAGACCTTCTATGGCGAGGCGAGCCTGGCCTATGACCAGACCCAGAGAAGCCTCTTTAATCCGGATCCGGACGAACCGATATTTACCTATCTCGATACCGAGTACTCCTTCTTCAGCGCCGATCTGGCGGTCGGCTGGAATCGTCAGCCCTGGAGCCGCCTGTCTATGGGGCTGGAAGGGCAGACGGGCAGTATCGAGATCAAAAACTTCAAAGAGCTGCAAGGGGATGCCACGGCGTGGGGCCCCTATGTCCGCTTTGAACACGACAATCTGGATAGCCGCTATTTCCCCTATCAGGGGGTGAAGTGGGATATGAAACTGGGCCACTCCCACGTCAGTGTGGATGGACTCGAGTCGGCAGATGGCCGCAGTGAAGGCTGGAATTATCAACTCTCCATGATCAAGCCCTGGTCATGGGACAGGCACAGCCTCAACCTGATCCTCGAAGGGGGTGGCTCGGGCAGTGAAGAGGTGGTGCCACTGCATATTCAGGATCTGGGCGGGCTGTTCCGCCTCTCAGGTTTCCAGCGCTACCAGCTGAGCGGTCGCTACAGCCTGTTTGGTGGCCTGCGTTACATCTATCGGGTGGCAGACAATGACTTCGGTGCCCTCAAGATGCCGCTCTATCTGGGCGGATCTCTGGAGCAGGGCGGGGTCTGGAACAAGGGGGAGGATATCAGTCTGGAGAGCTCGTTTACCGCCGGGTCGCTTTATGTCGGGGTGGAGAGCTTCCTCGGCCCTGTGTTCCTCGGCTACGGCATGGCGGAGGGGGGCAATGACGTCTTCTATCTGCAATTGGGTAGTACGTTCGAATAATGCCGAAATGATGCCAATTTGTTAACTCTGATTGATGGCGTTCAATTAATTATCAAAAAATACCAGCATGTTTAATTGGTTACGATTTTGTGGTGAATAAGTAAACAGGGTTTGGATTTTAATTAGTCGTTAAAACTTATATAGTGGGGAGCACCCTACGGGGTGTCCCGCAAGGACGATCGCCGCGAGCGTGGGCGAACCCCAAAAAAAGACCAAAGAGGAATTAGTCGTGCTTGAAACATACCGTAAACACGTCGCAGAACGTGCCGCCGAAGGCGTGGTTGCCAAACCTCTGGATGCAGAGCAGGTCGCCGCCCTGGTTGAGCTGCTCAAGAACCCGCCCGCTGGCGAAGAAGACTTTCTGAAAGAGCTGTTGTCCTCCCGTATTCCCCCCGGTGTTGATGAAGCGGCCTATGTCAAAGCCGGTTTCCTCACCGCCGTCGCCAAGGGCGAAGCCCACTCTCCCATCCTGACTGCCGCCGAAGCTGTTGAGCTGCTGGGCACCATGCAGGGTGGTTACAACATTCAACCGCTGATCGACCTGCTGGATCACGCCACTCTGGCGCCGCTTGCCGCCAAGGGGCTCTCCCACACCCTGCTGATGTTTGACTCTTTCCACGACGTGGAAGAGAAGGCCAAGGCGGGCAATGTCCACGCCAAACAGGTGATGCAGTCCTGGGCTGATGCCGAGTGGTTCCTCTCCCGCCCAGAACTGGCCGAGAAGATCACTGTCACCGTGTTCAAGGTGACCGGCGAAACCAACACCGACGACCTCTCGCCGGCACCGGACGCCTGGTCCCGCCCGGACATTCCGCTGCACGCGCTGGCGATGCTGAAAAACGCTCGTCCCGGCATTACCCCGGACAAGGATGGCGCCGTCGGCCCCATCAAGACCATCGATGCCCTGAAAGAGAAAGGCTTCCCGCTGGCCTATGTGGGTGACGTGGTCGGTACCGGCTCTTCCCGTAAATCCGCCACCAACTCGGTGCTCTGGTTTATGGGCGACGACATTCCGTTCGTGCCGAACAAGCGCGCTGGCGGTGTCTGTCTGGGTGGCAAGATTGCCCCGATCTTCTTCAACACCATGGAAGATGCCGGCGCCCTGCCCATCGAAGTGGACGTCTCCAAGCAGGAAATGGGCGATGTGATCGACATCTACCCCTATGCCGGCAAGATCTGCAAACACGGCACCGAACAGGTGCTGGCGCAGTTTGAACTGAAAACCGACGTGCTGATCGACGAAGTGCGCGCCGGTGGCCGTATTCCGCTGATCATCGGTCGCGGACTCACTGACAAGGCCCGCGAAGCGCTGGGTCTGCCGTTCTCCACCGTATTCCGTCGCCCGCAGCCGGTGGCCGATACCGGTAAAGGCTTCACCCTGGCCCAGAAGATGGTGGGCAAGGCGTGCGGCGTGAAGGGCATTCGCCCAGGCACTTACTGCGAGCCCAAGATGACCACGGTCGGCTCTCAGGACACCACGGGCCCGATGACCCGCGACGAGCTCAAAGATCTGGCCTGTCTCGGCTTCTCCGCCGATCTGACCATGCAGTCCTTCTGCCACACCGCAGCTTATCCCAAGCCCATCGACGTACAGACCCACCACACCCTGCCGGACTTCATCATGAATCGCGGCGGTGTCTCTCTGCGTCCGGGTGACGGCGTCATCCACTCCTGGCTGAACCGCATGCTGCTGCCGGATACCGTGGGTACCGGTGGTGACTCCCACACCCGTTTCCCCATCGGTATCTCCTTCCCGGCGGGCTCCGGTCTGGTGGCCTTCGCCGCCGCCACCGGCGTGATGCCGCTGGATATGCCGGAGTCCGTGCTGGTGCGCTTCAAGGGCGAGCTGCAACCGGGCATCACCCTGCGTGATCTGGTCCATGCCATCCCCTATGCCGCCATCCAGAAAGGGCTGCTGACCGTCGAGAAAGCAGGCAAGAAGAACATCTTCTCCGGCCGCATCCTCGAGATCGAAGGCCTGCCGACCCTGAAGGTAGAGCAGGCGTTCGAACTGGCTGACGCCAGCGCCGAGCGCTCTGCCGCCGGTTGCACCATCAAGCTGGATAAAGAGCCGATCATCGAGTATCTGAAGTCCAACATCGTGATGCTGAAATGGATGCTCTCCGAAGGCTACGGTGACGTGCGCACCATCACCCGTCGCATCAAGGGGATGGAAGAGTGGCTGGCCAACCCGACCCTGATGGAAGCGGACAAGGATGCCGAGTACGCCGAAATCATCGAGATCGATCTGGCCACCATCAAGGAGCCAATCCTCTGTGCGCCGAACGATCCGGACGATGCCCGTCTGCTGAGCGACGTGGCTGGCGACAAGATCGACGAGGTGTTCATCGGTTCCTGCATGACCAACATCGGTCACTTCCGTGCCGCCGGCAAACTGCTCGAGAAGTATCAGGGCGAGCTGCCGACCCGCATGTGGATCGCACCACCCACCAAGATGGACAAGGATCAGCTGACCGAAGAGGGCTACTACGGCATCTTTGGTCGCGTCGGTGCCCGCATCGAGATCCCGGGCTGCTCCCTGTGCATGGGCAACCAGGCGCGGGTAGCGGAAGGAGCCTCGGTGGTCTCCACTTCCACCCGTAACTTCCCGAACCGTCTGGGTAAAGGTGCCAACGTCTATCTGGCCTCTGCGGAGCTGGCCGCCGTTGCCGCCATCCTCGGCAAGATCCCGACCGTGGCGGAGTACCTGCAGTACGCCAAGGCGCTCGATGCCACTGCGGCAGATACTTACCGCTACCTCAACTTCAACGAGATCGCCTCCTACACCAAGAAGGCCGATGCGGTGATCCTGCAGCAAGCCGTTTAACGGAGTTCTTGCGCGATTTGCGCAATAAGAAGCCAATAATGCCGCGTATTTACGCGGCATTATTTATTTGTGTGTTATTCACCGTCTTTTTTGAAGATTGTTTGCACGATCCTTGCTAGAGAGATCCAACCACCTGTTTGGTGGTTCGTTTTATAAACGCTTTGGGTTATGTTGTTCGGTTATGTGCGGTAATGATGAGGCATCGTTATCGAGGGGAAGTGGATATCTGTTCACTGGGTGCTTGCGTTGGCAGGCCTGACGAATTGCGGCGTGGTTCTTTATGTTTCTGTTCAGGATCGATCTCTCCCGAACCGGGTTACGCTTCGGCGGTGCCTTGCTGGTCTTTACCTTGCCGCTGCTGGTGGGAGCTTGGCTCATCCACAGCAATTATGTGCAGGAGCTGAAAGCGGAATCCAGCGCCTCGGCCCACAAGGCCAGAACCCTGATGGAGTCGATGCTGGATCATGCGGAGCAGGCCAATCGCTCCGTGCTGCCTCTGGTGAATGCTCCCTGTCGCGACAACCTGCTGGTGCTGCGCAAGAAGGTCGCCATCGAGCCCTTCCTGCGTTCGGTCAATCTGGTGCGAAACGGCATCATCAATTGCACTTCGCTGTTTGGTGAGGCCAATGATGCCGATGACGGCTCCATCTACACCGGCCGCAAGCTGTTGCTGATGCATGGCAACCGGGTGCGGCAAAATCACCCGCTGCTGGTGGTGCGCACCGAGCAGGGCAAGGATGCCGCCTTGAGCGCCATCGACAGTACCCAGCTCAGTTTCATGCTCTCCATGAGCGGAAAATCCAGTGCGCTTTATCTGCAGGTGGGGTCGGCCTGGCTCAATGAGTCTGGCCGCTATCTGAGCGAGGCGCCCACCCTCCATCGCGGGATCAGCCAGGCCCTCACCTCATCCCATTATCCTTTCACCATCCATGCCGGTTATGCCATGCCGGTCTACTGGAAGTCGCTGTGGGCCGCGCGGCATGTGGCGCTGTCGTGGCTGGCTGTTTCCTCGCTTTTGCTGGCTTGGCTGGTGTGGTGGGTACTGGGGCGTCCCGGCTCGCCAACAGATGAATTGCGACGGGCCCTGCGAGCCAGGGAGTTTGTTCCCTACCTGCAGCCGCTGATTGCCAGCCACGACGGCAAGATGATGGGCGCCGAGGTGCTGATGCGCTGGGAGCATGTCAATGAAGGGGTGATCCGGCCCGATCTCTTTATCCCGCAAGCGGAGGAGTCGGGACTGATCGTTCCCATGACCACCCATATCATGAAGCAGGTGGCGACACGGTTGAACCGCTCTCAGGAGCAGTTGCCCGATGGGTTTCATATCAGCTTCAACATCAGCGCCGCCCATTGCCACGATTTTGCCCTGCTGGCCGAGTGTCGCGCCTTCCTCGGGCATTTCCTCCCCGGCAAGGTGGTACTGGTGCTGGAGCTGACCGAGCGGGAGCTGTTGATGTCAGATCCCCAGACCCTCTCCCTGTTCCGCCAGCTGGACGAGATGGGGGTCAAACTCGCCATCGACGACTTTGGTACCGGCCACTCCAGCCTGGCTTACCTGCAACAGTTCCATGTGGATTACCTCAAGATCGACAAATCCTTTATCGCCCGCATCGGTACCGAGTCGCTCTCGGAACATATCGTGGACAACGTGATCGATCTGGCGACCCGGCTCGGTCTGGCGCTGGTGGCGGAAGGGGTGGAGAGCGAGCGTCAGGCTGACTACCTCAGGGCCAAAGGGGTCGATTATTTACAGGGATACCTGTTTGCCCGTCCCATGCCGCTGCGCCAGTTCTGCGAGGAGCTGCTGCCGGAAGAGGCACAAACCCGCCAGCCAGATGGGGTGCGAGGCATCCCGAATGCGACCTGATTTATCGGTGACAGACGGGCGGCCACGCTCCCGTCTGGCAGGGTAGGGGAGTGCTCTCTCCCTATCCCCCCTCGAGTGCAGGGGCTTGTTTTTCATGCCTTGCGGCTCGCTTTTCGGTAGAATCAGCGCTCATTTTGACGTCAGTAAAAGATGAGGCGCGGTATGACGGTTCAGTTCCAGGCATTTCACAGCATCAAGGCGATCGGTAATCGGGAGGTGCTGTTCAACTGGTCTAGAACCAATCCCCTCGGGGCGCTGGATCAGGTGTGGCGCCCGAAAACCCGCGACGAGTTGCAAATGCTGCTGCGGGAACTCCCCGAGCGCAAGCTGCGCCTTATCGGCTCCGGCCTCTCCTTCGAACCCATCCACAGCGTCTATGCCGAGGGCAGTCAGGCGCTGCTGGTGGACTTGCACCACCTGCGCGGCCAGCTGGCGAAAACGGCCGATACCGTGACATATCAGGCGGGGACGCCGCTCGATACCGTTTATGCCGAGCTGATCGCCATGGAGCGGATGCTGCCCGCATCCCCGGGCGTTATCGGCATTCAGACCCTGGGCGGCGCCCTCAGCACCGGCACCCACGGTCAGGGGCTGCACCAGTCTGCCCTCTGCGATGCGGTGGAGGCGATGACGGTGATGCTGGCCAATGGCGACATCATCCGGGTGGATCGCACCGACCCGCGCTTCGGGGCCTTCGTGATGGGGATGGGGATGCTCGGCATCCTGCTCGACGTCACCCTGCGCACTGTGCCCAATCGCATTATGCGCTGCACCAAGTTCACCACCGATTACCCCTTCCTCCTGGAGCACAACGAGCGGCTCAACCGTGAGCACGGCTTTGTGAAGAGCTGGTGGTTTGCCTGGACCGGCGAGAGCCACATCTGGCTGGTGGATCCCGCTTCCGATGAGGAGGTGGCCCGTTACCGCGCCGGCGGCAGCGAGCCGCTGCTGCTGGATGGCGATATCGACGCCCGCATGAATGCCACCATTGATGCCACTTTGCAGAAGATGGCGAAAGACACCAAGGATGAGGCACTGGCTGGCGAGCACTTCGAGACGGTGCGCCGCTTCAAGGATGCCTCCGATCTGGTGGGCAATGTCTACCAAATTCTCTGCAAGGGGATCCCGGCCCCCCAGATCAACTGCGAGGTGGCGGTGCCGCTTAATCGCATGAACGAGGCACTGGAGACCCTGCAAGCGTGGCAGCAGGCCAACCCGGGCGTGTTGCACTACCCCTTTATCCTGCGTTGCACCGGCCCCTCTGAGGCCTGGCTCAGCGCCGCTTATGGCCAGTCGGTCTGCTGGATCGGGTTTCTGGTCTATCTGGCGGCGGATGGCACCTTCGTCAACGGCTCCATGGAGCAGATGCGCGAGCTGCAACAACTGCTGGCGCCGCTTGGCGGCATTCCCCACTTCGGCAAGCATCTGGCGATGGACCTCTACGACTTCCCGGCCCTGTTGCCACGCTGGAACGATTTCGTGGCGTTGAAAGCCGAGCTCGACCCCCACGGCCGCTTTGAAAACCGCTGGCTCAGCGACCTGTTTGCCAACCGGTAAGGATCTGACATGACCGATATGCAAGATACCCGTATCCCAGTGACCCTGCTGACCGGCTTTCTCGGCAGCGGCAAGACCACCTTGCTCAACCACTGGGTCAAGCAGCCGGAGCTCGGTGAGTGCGCCGTGCTGATCAACGAGTTCGGCTCGGTGGGGCTGGATCACCATCTGGTGCAACAGGTGGATGAGCAGGTGATGCTGCTCGACTCCGGCTGCATCTGCTGCTCGGTGCAGGGCTCGTTGGTGGAGGCGTTGCAGGGGCTGTTTATGAAGGCCATCCAGCGCAAGATCAAGCCGTTCAAGCGGCTGATTATCGAGACCACCGGTCTGGCAGATCCGGCCCCCGTGCTCTTTACCCTGCGCGAAGAGGGCTTTATCGCCCAGCGCTACCGCTTCGATGGCACTGTCACCGTGGTGGATGCCGGTAATATCGAGCAGCAGTTGGCGGCCCAGTATGAGGCGGTGAAACAGGTGGCGCTGGCGGATCTGCTGGTGGTGAGCAAAGGCGATCTGGTGGATGACGAGCAGCTGGCACGGGTCGAAGCCCAGCTGGCGGCCCTCAATCCGGCGGCCCCCATCCAGCAGGTGACCAATGGCGAACTGTCGCCAGCAGTGCTGGAGAAGCTCGGCGCCTACAACGAAGCGGCCGGGCGCGATGTGCGCCAGCTGCTGGCTTGGCTGCGCACCGAATCTCCCAAGCAGGGGCTGGCGTCCCCCATGCAGCCGAAGATGCAACCGTTCGCCGCCAAGGTGGGCACAGCTACGCCCACCCACTTCGAGCACGGCAACATCGAGAGTTTCTCTTTGCGTATCGGTGAGCCGCTCAAGCCCTCCCGCCTGCTGGCTGCCATCGATGCGGTGCAGGCCCAATACGGCGATGCCCTGCTGCGCCTCAAGGGGATCTTGCAGCTGGAGGGGGAGAGCCAGCCGGTGGTGATCCACGGCGTCCACGGCCAGCTCTATCCGCTGCAGGCGCTGGGCGACTGGCCGGAGGGCAAGGCCCAGTCCCGACTGGTGTTTATCGTGAAAAGTCAGGACAAGGCCGGTATCGAGCAGCTCTTTATGGCGACCCTCAAGGCCCCCGAGCCCACTCTGGAAGAGCGGCTCAAAGCCATGCTGGGTCAGCCCGACAACTGATCTTGCGCGTTGCCGCTCTCCTGCACCGGGTCAGGACGGCGGCGGTTGAACAACACAAAGGCCACCGGCACAAAGTAGAACGAGAGCAGGGTCGCCAGTGCTGTGCCACCGGCGATGGCGATGGCAAAGGGGGGCCAGAAGCCGCCGCCCCCCAGCAATAGCGGGATGAAGCCGCCCACCGTGGTGATGGTGGTCGAGACGATGTGGCGGCTGCAACCGGCCACCAAATCGCGGATCTGCGGCAAATTGCCCTGCTGTGCCAGCGGGTCTGCCTTCAGCTCAGCCAGAATGACGATGGCGGCGTTGATGGCCAGCCCCATCAGCCCCAGCAGGGCGATGATCACCGTAAACCCGAAGGGGTACCCTAGCAGCCAGACCCACAGCAGCCCGAGCCCCGCCGACTGGATCGCCACCAAGGTGACGATGCCTGCCAGCCGGAACGAGTTGAAGCTGAGCACCAGCACGGCCACCAGCAGCACGGCGACCAGGCTGACATGGGCCATCAGATTACCCACCGATTCATCCCGCTTGGCGGCTTCCCCGCCAAACTCCAGTCGATAGCCCGGCGGCAACGCCAGCGCCTTGGCGGCCAGCCTCTCTTTGACCTGCTCCAACACGGTTTGCGGCAGTACGCCGACCGCCAGATAGGCCTCCAGCACATTGACCCGCTCCCCATCCCGACGGCTGATCTCCCCCCAGCTTGGCAGCAGCTCGGGAGTGGCCAGTGCCCGCAAGGTGAGATTGGCAGCCCCTTGCTGGCCGGTGCCGGTGAGCGATAGCGGCACATTGAGCAGCGCATCCGGATCCTGACGCAAGGGCTCGGCCAGTCGCACCCGAACCGGGATTGACTCGGTGCCTTCCAGCACAGTGCCGCCCAACCTGCCATCCAGTGCGCCCGCCAGCCGGGAGGCAACATCGGTCAGGCTCATGCCTGCCAGTCGGGCGGCCTCCTCATCGACCTGCAACCAGAGTTTGGGGGCCCCTGCCTGCAAGGTGGCGCGGGTCTGCACCACGGCCGGGGTATTGGCGAGCAGACTGCGCAGCTCCTCTCCCAGACGGTGCAGCTGTTCGAGGTCGGGGCCAAACAGCCGCAGTTCGACCGGGGCATTGAAAGGCGGCCCCTGTTCCAGCTTGCGCACTAGGATCTGCGCTTCGGGAAATTTTGCATCGAGCCGCTGCTGCAGTTGTGGAATGAGCCGCTCGGCAGCATCGGCATCCTGCAGGGTGATCATCCCCTGGGCGTAATCGGCCCGCCCCTGTTTTCTGGGCACCAGGTTGTAGTAGAAGCTGGGGGCGTTGTCGCCCACCACCCAGTCCTGACGAACCAGCTCGGGGAGGCTGGCCAGCTCGACGGAGATCCCCAGTGCCAGCTCGCGGGTGCGCGCCAGGCTCGCCTGTGGGGATAGGCTGGCCTCGATGTGGATCATGTCCCGGTCGGCAGGGGGAAAGAACTGTTCGGTGAGGCGGCCCGCCACCCAGAAACCGAGCAGGGGCAGCAAACTGACCAGCAGCAGGGTACGCCAGGGTTGAGCCAGCACCATGGCGATGCTCTGCTGGAAACGGGCGCTCACCCGGGGCAGGTGCAAGCCATCCTGATACCAGCGTCCCCCCTGGTCACTGCCAATCCAGCGGGCTGCAAGGCCAGCCACCAGGGTGTGGGCGATGAGGTAGGATCCCAGCAGCGAACAGATCACCGCCCAGGCGATGCCGCCGACAAACTCGCCCGCCGGGCCCGGCATCAGAATGATCGGCATAAAGGCGAGCATGGTGGTGAGGGTGGAGCCCAGCAGTGGCAGCCAGAGGTGGCCGATGGCTTCCAGTGCGGCGGCACTCATGGCCATGCCGTGGCGGCGCTGATACTGCACCCGATCCGCCATGACGATGGCGTTGTCCACCATGATCCCGAGCGCCACCACCAGACCGGTGACCGACATCTGGTGAATGGGCAGATTGATCAGGTTCATGCAGGCGAATGAGAACGCCACGGTAAGCGGCAGCGACAGGGCCACGATAATGGCGGCCTTGACTCCCAAGGTCACCAGCAGCACTGCCACTATGATGAGGAAGCCCTGCACAATGTTGATGAGCAGGGTGTCGAGCCGCTGATCGGTATAACGCTGCTGATCGAAGCTGGTGACGAGGCCGATATTATCCGGCAAGTCCTGTTGCAGCTGGGCCAGCATGGTATCGACCCGTGCCGACCAGAGGTCGATACGGTGATCCGGTGCCATGCGCAGACCGACCACCACGGCCCGCTCACCATTGGCAAAGGCCAGCTGGCTCTCCGGCTGGTGCAGGGTACGTCTTACCTCGGCCAGATCGCCAAGGCGCAGGGTCTGGCCCTGCTCGCCGGTACGCAGCGGGATCTGGCGGATCCGCTCCAGGGTATCGAGGGCACCGCGGATCTCTACCTGAAAGCGATTGTGGCTGCCCTGCAACTCCCCGGCGGCCACTTTGGCATCGGCACCACTCAGCGCCTGGGCAAGCTGTTCGCCACTCATGCCGCTGGCGCTGAGGGCGAGGGGATCGAAGCGCACCTCGATCTCCTCCTGGGGGGCGCCAGTTCGTTCGACATATTCGGTGCCCGGCAGCTGGCGAGCCCGGCGTTCCAGCTCGGCGCTGTAGCGGGCGAGGCGATCCAGCTGCGGCTGGCCCGGCCCGCGCCAGACCACATTGATCAGCCGGGTGAAGGGGTAGCCCTTCTCGTCATCCAGCTTGGGGGCACCAGCGCCGGCTGGCAGTCCGGCGGCAAGATCTGCCAGCCGGTCACGGACTCTGGACCAGACCGGCTCGACATCGCTGACCTCATCCTTGAGCTCCAGATTGATGATGGAGAGACCGGGGCGAGAGCTCGACTCGATCAGCTTGATCTCGCTCTGGGCCCGCAGCCGGTTCTCGATGGGCTCGCTCACCAGCGCCTCCACCCGCTCGGCGCTGGCCCCGGGGAAATGGGTAACCACGCTGGCAAAACGGCTGGTGAGCTGGGGATCTTCGGTTCTGGGCAGGGTCTGCAATGCCGCAAGGGCGGCGGTCAGCAGCAGTGCGACCGTCAACAGCAGCAGGCGACCATTCTCGATAAAGGGGCGGATCATGACTGTGGCTCCGGATGCACCGCCTGATGCTCCACGCTGGTTGTTACTGTGACCTGTTGGCCCGGCACCAGCTTATGCAGGCCATCGGTCACCAGCTGTTCTTGTCCATTCAGGGCCCCACTGATCCAGGCTCGCTCGCCATCTTGCTGCAGCAGGGTGACATCACGACTGACCACCCGGGGTGGCGTTTCGTCGTTGAGCAGATAGAGGGTCCAGCTGCCGCGCAATCCCTGGGTCAGTGCGGTGAGCGGCACCTCATAAGCGCGGGTGGGCTCGCGGGTCTGATGCAACAGGGTGATCAGTTGCCCCTCTGCCAGTTGTTCGCCGCCCCGGGTCAGCTGGAAGCGGGCGGTGCGGGTGTGGGTCTGCCCGTCCACTTGTACCCCCAGATTAAGCAGGCGCCCCTCCAGTGATTGCGCACCGCTTTGCAGGGGGTAGTGTTGGCCGACGATCAGGGACTCGGCCTGTTTCACCGGCACGCCGATATCGGCCTCCCACTGGCCGCTGCGGGTCAGGGAGAAGAGAGGCTGGCCTGCGGCCACCACAGCCCCCAATGCCTGCTCGCGGCTGACTACGATTCCGTTGAAGGGCGCGCGCAGCTGTGATTTCTCCTGTTTGACCCGGTTGGCTTCGAGGGCGGCGGCCAGCTGGTTGGCGCTTGCCTCCAGCATGTGGACTTTGCCTTGCTGTTCATCCAGCGCCTGACGGGAGCTGAACTGCTGCTGGCGCAGAGCGGTGAGTCGTTCGAGCGTCTGTCGGGCAAGGGTCAGCTCGGCCTCGTTCTGGGCTGCCCGGGCGGCCAGCTCTTTGGCTTCCACTGCCAGCAGCCGGGTATCCAGTGTGGCGAGCAGTTCGCCAGCCGCGACCGGCTCTCCGCGTCCCTTGTGCAGGGTAGCGATCCGCCCTGCCAGCTCGAAGCCTATCTGGCTGTGCTCGGGGGCGATCACCCGGCCATTGAAGCGGTGCAGCACCGGGTAGTGATCGCTGGCTTGCAGCGGCTGGGCGATCACCCGGGTCAGGGCGGGTGTTTCTTCTGACTCTGTGACCGGGCTGCAGCCACTCAGTAACAGCGCCAGCAGGATTAAGCAAAGTGTCATGACATCATCCTCTGGTTGACATAACATCAAATCACACCGGTGAGTCTAGTTTTTCGAGACTAGACTGTCCAGTTTGATTGTGGAGGAAAAATGAACATTTCACCCCGTAGTCAGCAGAAGCGGGCTGCGATCCTCGATGCTGCCGGGCGGCTCTTCTGTCAGCACGGTCTGCATCTGGTCAGCATGGACATGGTGGCCAGTGAAGCGGGCGTCTCCAAGCAGACGGTCTACAGCCATTTTGCCAACAAGGAGTCGCTGTTTGCCGAAGCGGTGGGCAGCAAGTGCGTCAGCAGCGAGCTGATGCCGGAGGTGTTGCTGCGTGGCAACAATGTGCGGGAGAGTCTGATTGCCTTTGGTCGCAGCTTTCGCAAGTTGATCCTGAGCGATGATGCCATCAATATCTTTCGCACCTGCATCAGCTGCAACGATGCCCAGCTGGCCACCCTTTTTTTCGAGGCGGGCCCGCTCTATGTGACCGAGATGCTGTCCAACTGGCTGGAGCAGCAGAAGCAGCAAGGCCTGCTTTGCCATCAAGACAGTGAACAGGCCGCCATGCAGCTGTTGCTGATGTGGCAGGGCAAGGAGCGAATGCTCCGTGAGCTGGGTCTGCCGTTGACCCAGAGCGCTGCCGAGCAGGATGCCTGGACCCTGAGTTGTGTCGATCTCTTCCTGACCGCCGCCGCTCCCCCGCAAAAATAATGGAGGTGGCAATGAGCCACACAGTGACAGATGCCCAGCGCAAGTGGCTGCCCCTGCTGGCGGCGGTCGGTTTCTTTATGCAGGCGCTGGATGGCACCATTCTCAACACCGCCCTGCCCAGCATGGCCGAGACCTTGGGAGAGAGCCCGCTGCAGATGCAGTCGGTGATCATTGCCTACATGTTGACGGTGGCGTTGCTGATCCCGGCTTCCGGCTGGCTGGCTGACAGGTTCGGCACCCGCCGCATCTATCTGGCCGCCATCTCGCTCTTTACCCTCGGCTCGCTCGCCTGCGCCGCCTCCAATTCGCTCTCCATGCTGGTGGCCGCCCGTGTGCTTCAGGGGATTGGCGGTGCGCTGCTGATGCCGGTGGGACGGTTGGCGGTGCTGCGGGTCTATGACAAGCACGAGCTGCTGCGGGTGATGTCGTTTGTCACCATCCCGGGGCTGCTCGGCCCGTTGATGGGGCCGGCGCTCGGTGGCTGGCTGGTGGAAGTGGCGAGCTGGCACTGGGTGTTTCTCATCAACCTGCCGGTGGGGCTGCTCGGCTTTATCGCCAGCTGGCACTTTATGCCGGAGCTGCGGCAGCAGACCGCCCGGTTCGACTGGCAGGGCTTTGTGATGTTCAGCGTCGGCATGGTGCTGGTGTCGGTCGGCTTGCAGGGGCTGGGGGAGCACAGCATCTCCACCGGTTGGGCGCTGTTTGCACTGATCTTCGGCTTGGCGGCGATGGCGAGCTACTGGCTCTATGCCGCCAATGCACCGCAGCCGCTCTTTAGCCTGAACCTGTTCAAGACCGCCACCTTTGCCATCGGCATCTGGGGCAACCTGTTTGCCCGCCTCGGCAGCGGCGCCATGCCCTTCCTCACTCCGCTGTTTCTGCAACTGGGGCTCGGTTTCTCGCCGAGCAAGGCGGGGATGACCATGATCCCTACAGTTATTGGCGCCATGCTGACCAAGACGCTGGTGAACAAGCTTATTCCGAAGGTGGGCTATCGCCGCATTCTGATCGGCAACACCCTGTTGCTGGGGGCGATGATCGCCAGCTTCTACTTTATCGACAACCAGCTCCCTTACGGGGTCTTGCTGGGCTGGCTGGCGATCTTCGGCGCCATCAACTCGCTGCAGTTCTCCGCCATGAACACTCTCACGCTGCAAGATCTCAGCCCGACCCTGGCCAGCAGTGGCAACGGTCTGCTCTCGGTGGTGATGCAGCTCTCCATGAGTTTGGGTGTGGCGATTGCCGCCAGCCTGCTCGGGCTCTTCTCGGCGGGTACCTCAGCGGCCAACGGCCAGTGGCTGGCCGGGTTCCATCTTACCTACCTCTGTGTCGGCCTGCTCTCCATGCTGGCGGCGCTGATCTTCGCCCAGCTGGCGCGCGATGGGGCTACGCCATCGGCGCGGGCAGATAGCTGACTTGGCAGGGGAGCTGCGCCAGCACTTCGGCCAGATGCTCGGTCGCCAGCAGAAAGGTCTGCTCCGGGTGGCCCGGAGTCCAGGTGAAGGCGGTGTGGTTGAGCAGTTGCGGATCCACCAGTAGCGGAATATCGGCACGGGGCAGGAAGGGGCAAACCGCCCCCGGCAGGCAGCCGATCTCCGCCTGCATCTCTTCGGCGGTGCAGATGGAGGGCTTGGCACCGAGTGCGGCCTTGACCGCCTTGTTGTCGAGCCGTCCGTCCCTGTGGGTCAGCAGCAGGGCGAAGCGGCCATCCTTGAACTTGAGAAACAGGGTCTTGCTGAACTCCGCCTGCCAGCCGAGGCGGGCCTTGACCTTTTCATCGGTGGCGTAGTCGAGGATGGGTTCATGCTCATAGCGCTGGTGGGGCAGTTCTGCCAGCAGTTGGCAGTTGAAATGGTGAATGGTATCGAGTGGCATGGGGTTCTCCTGTAGTGGGCGCTATCCTGCCAGCCTCGCAGGGTCAGGCCCAATGACACTTTCTTATCCGTGATAAGCAACCCTGTCTGTGCAAACAACAAGGGCGCCGTGAGGCGCCCTTGCGGATCAGTGATGCTGCAATTCGCACGCTTCCCAGTGAAAGGGAATGGGGCACAGCTGCTGGGAGGCCTTGTCATAGGCTTGCCACAGCTCGCCCATGGTGCGGCCATCGACGGGGTGGCGCAGTTTGGGGGCCAGCTCGGCCAGTGGCCAGAGCACGAAGGCGTTGGTGAGCACTTCACCACGCGGCAGCACCAGCGGGGTGTCGCAGACCAGATCGCCATAGAGCAGCAGATCGAGATCCAGGGTGCGCGGGGCGAACTTCTTGGCATCCGGCTCGCGGCCGTGGGCGAACTCCATGGCCCGCAGTCGCTGGCAGACGGTGGTCAGCGGCAGATCGGTCTCGGCAGCCGCCACCAGGTTGTAGAAGGGGCGGCCGTTGAAGCCGACTGCCTCGCTCTCGAATACCCGGGAGACCCGCAGCTCGCCAAACTCGGCGTGCAGGGCATCGAGCCCGGCGCGAATATGGCGCTCTCGCTCGATGTTGGAGCCGAGGCTGATATAGATGGTGGTCATCAGTTGCTGCTCGCAGTTGGTGTGCGATGGCGCAGGATCTCGACGCCGACCCCGGCGGCATTGGGCACGGCGCCCGGCTTGGTGAGGGTCACCTTGACCCACTGTACCCGCTCGTCGGCGAGCACCAGCATGGCAACCTGCTCGGCCATGGTCTCGACCAGCTCAACGACTTTGCCGGTGACATGCTCGCAAATCTTGTTGGAGAGGTCGGCATAATCCAGTGCCAGATTGATGTCGTCGGTTGCTGCCGCGGGGCGGTTATCGAACCCCATCTCGAGGTCAAAACGGAGCTTTTGGCGAATGCCCTTCTCCCACTCATATACACCTATGGTGGTCAAAACTTCGAGTCCGCGAATAAACACCTTGTCCATGACTGTACTTCTTCTTTACTCTTGATGGGCTGTGATGACAGCGCAGGGATGCTGGCCGGGCAACAGGCTTGCCGAGGCGCTCTGGGTGGGCATGGGCCCATGCCAGCGTATGTGGCCCGCATCATACCCCATTCATATCGTGGTAAAAACGACCAAGATGACGGCCCTGACGATTTTGATGATTATTCTGGCCTACCTGGGTGGTTCACTATCCAGTGCTGTGCTGGTCTCCCGCTGCACCGGTCTGCCCGACCCGCGGGATCATGGCTCCCACAATCCGGGGGCAACCAATGTGCTGCGCCTCGGTGGCCGGATGGCGGCGTTGGTGGTGCTGCTGCTCGATGTGCTCAAGGGCACTGTGCCCGTCTATCTCGCCTGGTATCTGCAGATCAAACCCGTCTACCTCGGCTTTATCGGGGTCGCCGCCTGCCTCGGCCATATGTACCCCATCTTCTTTCATTTTCGTGGTGGCAAGGGGGTGGCCACGGCACTGGGGACCATGATGCCCATCGGCTTTACCATGGGGGGCGCCGTGATTGGCACCTGGCTGCTGGTGCTGCTGGTGAGCGGCTACTCCTCGCTGGCCTCCATCATTACCGTGCTGCTGACGCCGCTCTTTACCTACCTGCTCAAACCCGAATATACCCTCCCTGTCTCGCTGCTATCCTGCCTCATCCTGATCCGCCATCACGAGAACATCTCCCGCCTGCTCAAGGGGGAAGAACCCAGAGTCTGGGGGCGAAAACGCGCGGCCTGTGCCGAGGAAGTGGCAGAAATGGACGATGTTGCGCAAAAAAGAGACGAACGAGACAAAAAGTGAAATTTCCCGTTGACCATCCGCCTTAAAATCCGTTTAATAGCGCCCACGCCCAGATAGCTCAGTCGGTAGAGCAGGGGATTGAAAATCCCCGTGTCGGCGGTTCGATTCCGTCTCTGGGCACCAAAATTTGGTGCCATGAAATAAAAATTTGTTCATGCACAATGGTTTAAAGTGTGCCGGCTTAGCTCAGTAGGTAGAGCAACTGACTTGTAATCAGTAGGTCACCAGTTCGATTCCGGTAGCCGGCACCATTTGCCCAGATAGCTCAGTCGGTAGAGCAGGGGATTGAAAATCCCCGTGTCGGCGGTTCGATTCCGTCTCTGGGCACCACGAATAATTCCTCCTTAGCTCAGTCGGTAGAGCGACGGACTGTTAATCCGCAGGTCGCTGGTTCGAGCCCAGCAGGAGGAGCCAAACCGAAAAGCCCTTGTCGCAAGACAAGGGCTTTTTTTCATTGGTTCAACACCGCTCTTTTACCATAACAACAATCACACACGCACAGAATGACGGCAGGATAGATATGGAAAATCAAGTAGTTATAGACTCAAAGGGGCGACTGGCCACCATCCGCGAGTGGCTTGAGCCCGTGCTGGTGCTGCTGATCCTGGGCAGCCTGTTTGGCTACCTCGGCAGCCAGATGGGCCTCTCCGCCATGGTCAACACCCTGTTCAATACCGCCCACCAGCTGCTGCTCAATACCGTGCTCTTTATCATGGGGATCACCGTACTTTCCGGCGCCCTCAGCCAGCTGCTGAGCGAATTCGGGGTGATCCGACTGCTGGAGGTGCTGCTGGCACCCCTGATGAAACCGGTGTTTCGTCTGCCCGGTCGCACCGCATTGGCGGCGCTGATGACCTTCTTCTCCGACAACCCGGCGGTGATCAGCCTCGCCAAGGACAGCCGCTTTCGCAAAGGCTTCACTCCATGGCAACTGGTGTCGCTCACTAACTTCGGAACCGCCTTCGGCATGGGGCTGATCGTGGTGACCTTTATGGCCACCTTGCAGCTGCCGGGCGGTGAATCCACTGCAAGCGCGGCGCTCATCGGGCTGCTCGGCGCTCTGGTAGGCTCGGTGGTCTCTACCCGATTGATGCAACGGATGATCCGCCCGCTGGTGGGCGAGGTGCTGGACGATGAGCCGATTGTTGCCAAGGGGCACAAGGTCGGGGTGACCAAAGAGGCGGCTCCCGGCTGGCTGCGGATCCTCAACTCTCTGCTCGATGGCGGCAAATCCGGTGTGGAGCTGGGGATGGCGGTGATCCCGGGTGTGCTCATCATCAGTACCTTCGTCATGCTGCTCACCTTCGGCCCCGGCGACAAGGGCTATACCGGCGAAGCCTTCCAGGGGGTAGCCCTGCTGCCGGTGCTGGCTGCCAAGGCTGGCTGGCTGTTTGACCTGCTGTTTGGCTTCCAGCAGCCGGAGCTGGTCGCTTTCCCCGCCACCTCGCTCGGTGCGGTCGGTGCCGCCATGTCGCTGGTGCCCCCCTTTATCGCCAAAGGGTGGATCACCGGTAACGAGGTCGCGGTGTTTACCGCCATGGGGATGTGCTGGAGTGGCTTCCTGAGCACCCACACCGCCATGCTGGATGCTCTCGGTTATCGCCACCTCACCTCCCGCGCCATCGTCGCCCACACCATCGGCGGCCTGTGCGCCGGGGTAGCCGCTCACCAGCTTTATATGCTGCTGGGCTGAGCAGGGTGAAAAGAGAGAGGGGCGCTGTGGCGCCCCTCTCTGTATCTATCGGTGACGAGTTGGCTCGTCCTTCGGTTTACTCAACATAGCCGAGCAGGCTCTGTGCGATCACCGCTTCCGGCATCATCTCCCGCAGCCCGGCGATCAGTTTTTCTCCCGCCTCATGCAGCGCAGCCAGCGGCATCTCGGTCAGGCTCTCCAGAATGAACCACATCTGGCCCGAATCGACACTGAGTCGGGTACGCACACCCTGCCGCCAGTTCCAGCGCCGACAGGTGACCCCCTTGTCATCCCGCCAGACCACCTCGCCGGGTTCCGGAGATTCGTGTGCGGGTTCGCCCCCCTTCATGGTATCGAACTGCTCGCTGCCATCGGCTACCACCAGTCGCGGTAGTCCCTCATAGGTGAGCAGGTTTTCGCCCCCCACCGGAATGGCGTAGCGGATACTGATGGCGTTGTAGAGATCGACTACGGGATCGATGGCGGGCAGGTTGCCATCGCGGGCGACCCGCTTTCTCAGAGCCTCGGCGGAACAGGGAGTCCGCTGCGGCTTGGCGCCAAATTTTCTGAACAGCTCGCCCCAGGCGGCGAGATGCGCCTCTGCCCACGGCACATCGGCGGTCAGCATGGCGGTGCAGGCTTCATCAAGGGCGCGCGCCCCCACGTTCGGGTCGACCACGGCGGCGGCCTGCACCGTGATGCTCAAAGCGCGAAAGCCGGGAGCCAGCTGGTTGACTTCGGGGGAGATATAGGGGGTGATCAGGGACATAGCGACTCCATAAACGAAAGAGGCTGGGAGAAGGCGGCTGCCAGCCAGCATAGCGGCAACGGCAAATCCGGTTTGAGAGCCATCATGCGCGAACATGTTAGATAAGAAAATTTACATTATCTTAATGCCCATAAGTTTAATGAATGAAAAATGACGTGATCAAGGGGATGGCGGGCATGTAGCGGTATATAGCGAAGAGGAGCCCTGCCGTCTCCGGTTTGCTGCGGTAATGCCCCTTTGCCGCCTGGAACTGCAGCGGCAGCCGCTGGCCGCCCGGCTCTCTTGTGATGACCTCAGTTGCAATGCCCAAGCACGAGGCGGTCACTCAAATTGCTAGGTTGTTCAATGAGTTGGCTATGGTTGGCGTTTTTTCATCGTTCTGGCCCCGCTTATGCATTCCTCTTGGCAACACCATCAAGGGTCGTTGTCGCGGAGAGATATCATGATCAGCAACCAGCTTCCCCTTGCCTCTATCGCCCTCAAGCTGGGCAGTCAGCTGCTCGGCAGCAGTGCCAAACCTGAGTCTGTGCAGCAAACAGTGCAGGAAGATCGCCTCGCCCCTACCGTCCAGAGCTTGTTCCAGCGGCTGGGAATCAAGGATGTCAATAGCGAGCAGAACCGCGCTGCCATCAACCACTTTATGGGGGAGCTGATGCAGACTCTGGGGCAGGAGAATGGCGGCCAATCCCTCCCTGCCGCCATCGATAGCGCCCGTAGCCAGTTGGCTAATGGTACCCAGAGCACCCGCCTCGATGCGCTGCAAAGCGAGCTCGATACCCTCAAGGATTCCCTCGGTGCCAGCAATCTCAACCTCGACCAGCTGCTCGGCGCCTTTAAACAGACCCTGCCCAATGGCAAGGGGGAGGGGGTGGGCAAACTGCTCAATGCCAGCGCCTGAACGGCGGTGAGCAATAAAAAACGGCAACCCAGGGTTGCCATTTTTTCAGATGACATCAGATGTGTATGGCAAATAAAATTATGCATTTTGCAGAGCTGGGGTGTTGATAAAATTAGTCTAGGTCGTGGGTCGGCTTTCCCTTCTTCCACTCATCCCACCATTTAAAGAGGGGGCGTTCATAGCGTTCAGATAAAACGTAGCTGGGTCGGCCATCATATACCGCTGGCCCCTTAACAATATAATGTGATTGTTCGAGAATTGTCGTTATTTCCTTCTCGTTCATTCCCATGCTGTCGAGTTTTTGCTCACTTATCCCTCTTCGTTTTAATGACTCTCTAATTCCCTTGGCCGTGCGCACATCATATTTCGGTCTGGCAAGTTCGGTATAGATTAGGCGCTGAGCTTCTGTCATTTTTTCTGCATCCCACCAACCAGTCAACTGGTCACGACGAACTAGCTCTGATAGCAGGGTAAAACGCATGTAATCTTTCACGTCATCTTTTTTCCACCACCAGAAAATGCCCGCCGCCATGGCGGTAGAACGGTTCTGACTCCTTAGCAACTCTGTCTTAATCGACGTTAATCTTGCCATCGCCAGATCAATGCACTTTTCTACATCTTTGATTTCTACCCTTGGCCATGCGGGAATTTCTATCTCCTTTTCTAAGGCCCCCACTAGTGGAATTAATGGTAGTTTATCCATCGTATTCTGGGTTAGCGTTATCTTGCTATAACCAGTATTGACAATTGCATAGTGGGGGGGGAGTGATAAATGTTGGCGCAAAAACTGTTGGCAGTTGCGTCGTCCTAGTTGATAGTCATGGTGGCGAAAATTTTGTGATAGAAAACCACCAAAACCACCCAACAAGCCACAGGCAATTGCATAGTCGTGCGCCTTGCCATTAACGTCTCTAATCGGAGCAATAAGATGACGACTGTAGATACTGTCATCCATAGCTGCAAAAGCCTCTTCCATCTTGCAGCGAGCCTGTGCCTTCATCATGGGAAACAACTTGGAGATCACGTTCGTCAGGAGACGATCCTTGGGTGACCAATCGGACCAAATATCTGGTTCAGGAAAGGGATCTATCATGATAACCGCACGATCGACGATTTCTCCGTTTTTTATCCGTGCCTCAAGGGGAGTGTTAATATCTTCGTTACGGGTATTGGGTTTGCCGGGTGTGCGCATTAGGCACCAGCGAGCCAGTTGAAATGGTTCATTGTCCAGTACTCCGCCATCCACACCGGTATATTTGAAATTGGGAATAATGCCATCAGGAATTGCTGGTTTTATCTGTTTATATTGTTCCTTCGCTTCTTCCCAACTATTACAAGGGTGACTTAACATTGGCCACGCTCTCGTTTTTACGCTGGTAGAGTCTTGATAGTTGTAATCGACAGCGGCTAAACCAATCGGAAAGGCGCCAGATAGAATTGCTGCATTAATATAACCAGGCCAATGCCCAGAAAAACTGGCTGCATCAGATATTTTTAATGGAAAAGCATATTCACAATCTGCCCAGCCTTGCTGTATCGGATGATTACCTGTATCTTTCAGAGCAAAATGCGTTCTGTCAGCATGCAGCATCATATTGTATCCATCATTTGTTTCATCTTTGTTATGTTTATTTTCTAAGTTATACTGCACGGTATTGAAAAGAATTTTGTAAGGAATGCCACGTAAATTGCTATGAGTGAAAAATAAATGTAGTTCATCGGCCAGATATGGTTTGGCTGGTGTAATGGTGTGAGCGTTCTTAAGTGCCTCATTGGCAATAAGTTGCAAACTGCTGCTATCAAGTAAGGAGTAAACTTTGCCATCCCCTTTAAGGTCATTTTGTGCAAGTAAGCCTTGTCCTTTGAGTGGATCAAAACGGAGCTGTTCTACCCAAGGGCGATAGAGGTTTTTTAGGGTATAATCTTTCTCCTGCACAAATCCAGCAGATAATGCTGGGATGGTAAGTGCCGCTGTGACGGCACCTGCGGAAGAGCCTGTCATCACTGAAATAACTACTTGATGATTCGGAACAGTTTTTTCCCCGTTTTCAAGGTCTATTCGTTTCTGTTTTTCCCACTCTTCCAATGCGGACAGTAGAAAATCCATCACTCCTGCCGAATAGGCACCTGCGGAGATGGCACCAGCCATAGTAAGACCGATATAAAAAGTGGGAGGTACTGTATCTTCACCTATCTTGATGTTGTTATCCTTTATAACTGCCATAGCTGTGCTCCTGAACAGACAGAGTTAAGAGACACGCCTCAGATATACAAAACTACATATAATGTAATCGGGGGACCGCGGTGCCGATGATGAGATATGAAGCCTAGATAGTGTGAAATCGTTTCACAACATGGAAAATGTGCGCTGAGCGACAGAACTGATAGATGCTAAAAAGTAACGGCAACCTCGGGTTGCCGTTTTGCTTTCAACTTTGGATCACAAGCCGGTTGGCTTAACCCACCCGCTTGGCCAGCCATGTTTCGGCGGCAGTCAGGGCTGCTTCTACCTGCTCCCGGGCAACGCCGCCTTTGGCGACCCGCTTGGCGAGGGTCGCTTCCAGCTCCAGATTGGGGTAGACGTCGAACTCGATCACCGGGCTGAAACGCTGGAATTCACCGATGGAGAGCTCCTCCAGCGGGCGGCCCACGCTGATGGCAAAGACCACGGTTTCACCGACGATATGGTGCGCTTCTCGGAACGGAATCCCTTTGGCCACCAGATAGTCCGCCAGCTCGGTGGCGTTGGCGTAGCCGCCCTGCGCTGCCGCCATGGTGCGCTCACCATTCACTTTCAGGTCGATCAGCACCAGCGCCGCCATATCGAGGCAGTCGTGCCAGGTATCGAGGGCATCAAACAGCCCCTCTTTGTCTTCCTGCATGTCCTTGTTGTAGGCCAGCGGCAGCGCCTTGAGGCTCATCAGCATGCCCATCTGGGCGCCCACCACCCGGCCGGTCTTGCCGCGGATCAGCTCCAGCGCATCGGGGTTTTTCTTCTGCGGCATCAGGGAGGAGCCGGAAGTGACCGCATCGGAGAGCTCGACAAAGCCCGCCTCGCCGGTGTTGTAGAAGATAAGGTCTTCGGCAAAACGCGACAGGTGGGTCATGGAGAGGGACGCCACGTGCATCAGCTCCACCACGTGATCCCGATCGGAGACCGAATCCAGACTGTTGCGGGTGGCGCCGGCAAAGCCCATGTCCAGCGCCAGCGCTTCGCGGTCGATGGCGTAGGCGGTGCCCGCCAGCGCGCCGCAGCCGAGCGGACTGGTGTCGAGGCGCTTGAGGGCATCCTGTAGCCGGGAGTAGTCCCGCTCCAGCATCTCCACATAGGCCAGCGCCCAGTGAGCGAAGGTGACCGGTTGGGCCCGCTGCAGGTGGGTGTAACCCGGCAGCACGGCGGTCTGATTGGCGCGAGCGGAGGCGACCAGCCCCTGCTGCAGGGCGGTGATGGAGCCGAGCAGCAGCTCGCCCTGCGCCTTGCACCAGAGTTTCAGGTCGGTGGCGACCTGATCGTTGCGCGAGCGGCCGGTGTGCAGTTTCTTGCCGAGATCGCCGACGGCGGCGATGAGCTGGCTCTCGACCCAGGAGTGGATATCTTCGGCATCCGAATGGAGGATCTGCCGGGGATCCTGCTGCACCGAGGCGAGCAGCACCTCCATCGCCTGTTGCAGTTTGCCCTGCTCATCGGCGGTCAACACGCCCACCTTGACCAACGCTTTGGCCCAGGCCATGGAGCCTTGAATATCCTGCTCTGCCAAGCGGTAATCGAACCGCAGCGAATCGTTGAACTGTTTGAACCGGCTATCGGCTCCCTGACTGAAGCGTCCACCCCAAAGTGCCATACTGCTCTCCTTGTATTACTGCGGCTGTTTTATGACAGCTTGATCAAGACCTGTCTTGAATCGTGATTCCGGTAGTCACAATCACAACAATTTTGCCGGGATGTTCACGCATCTTCTCGGCAACATGATTGCTATTCAGATATTTATCCAATGTTTCCAGGGTATGTAGATCCATAAAATCCTCAGTGACGCTTAACAAGAGCGAACCACCTTTGGACTTAACTTTGAAAGAGTGACTTTCTGGACTGAAATCATCCTGATGGAAGATATTTACCCCAACGAAGCTCCGTTTTAAATATTCACGAACCACTTCGATCTCTTTCTCTCTACTCATAAATCCCCCTCCGCATTAAAAAACTAGGGGGACCAGGCCCCCCTCTTTTTCATCAACCGTGGGTGTGATCGCCACCGATGGCCTGGTGCTGCTCCTTCATGGCGCGGATCCGGCTGGCCAGGGTGTAGAGACGGATGAAGCCTTCGGCATGGCTCTGGTCGTACACTTCGTCGGCGCCGAAGGTGGCGAAGTCTTCGGAGTAGAGGCTGTTCGGCGACTTCTTCTGCACCGCGGTGACCTGACCCTTGTACATCTTCAGCACCACCTCACCATCGAGATCTTCGGCAATGGCGTTGGCAGAGGCGACGATGGCCTTGCACAGCGGGGTGAACCAGCGACCGTCATAAACCAGGTGGGAGAACTCGGCACCCAGCTTTTCCCGCCAGGCGCGGGTCGGGCGATCCAGTACCAGCTCTTCCACGGCGCGCAGCGCGGCGACCATCACGGTACCGCCCGGGGTCTCGTAGCAGCCGCGGGACTTCATGCCCACCATCCGGTTTTCGGTGATGTCGATGCGGCCCACGCCGTGCTTGCCGGCACGCTCGTTCAGGGTCATCAGGATCTGGTGCGGGCTGAGCGGCTGGCCGTCAACGGCCACCACTTCACCCTGGGCCACGGTCAGCTTGACGTACTCCGGCTGATCCGGTGCCTGCTCGGCGGGCACGGTCCACTGCCAGACCGCTTCGGACGGCTCGTTCCAGGTGCTCTCCAGCTCGCCACCCTCGGTGGAGATGTGCCAGGCGTTGGCGTCGCGGCTGTAGATCTTCTTCAGGGTCGCCTTGCAGGGGATGTTGCGGGTCTCCAGGTAGGCCAGCAGATCTTCCCGGGAGCGCATGTCCCACAGACGCCAGGGGGCAATAACTTTCAGCTGGGGCGCCAGCGCGGCCACCGCACCTTCGAAACGCACCTGGTCGTTGCCCTTGCCGGTGCAACCGTGGGAGATGGCATCGGCCCCTTCCGCCAGCGCGGCCTCGACCATCGCCTTGGCGATCACCGGACGGGCCATGGAGGTACCCAGCAGGTAGGTGCCCTCATAGACAGCGCCGGTCTTCAGGGTCGGGTAGACGTACTCTTTGACGAACTCTTCCCGCAGATCCTTGACGATGCACTTGGTGGCGCCGGAGGCGATGGCTTTTTGCTCGATCCCTTCCAGATCGTCACGCTCCTGACCGACGTCGGCGACGAAGGCGATGATCTCCGCATCATAGTTTTCCTTCAGCCAGGGAATGATGGCCGAGGTATCCAGTCCGCCCGAGTAAGCCAGTACGATCTTGTTGATTCCGCTCATTTACTTCTCTCCATGATGATTCGATAAAAAGGTGTTATTTGGGGTCGGTTGCCGTTATTTGTGCCCAAGCAGGGTCAACAGTACGGCGTTCTGGATATGCATCCGGTTTTCTGCCTCGTCCATGATGAGGGAGCCAGGCCCGTCCATGACCTGAGAGGTGATCTCCAGCTCCCGGTGCGCCGGCTGGCAGTGCAGCACATGCTGGATGCCGGTGCGGTCGAGCAGGGCCTGATTGATCTGGTAAGGCATAAAGAGGTCTTTGACCTGCTCCATCGGGGTGTTGTCGCCCATGGAGACCCAGGTATCTGTGTAGGCCACGTCGAACCCTTCGATATCTGCCACGTCATCGCTGATGTGGATGGTCGCCCCCGACTTGGCCGCCAGCGCCTGCGCCTGCAGGAAGATCTGGGTATCCGGGCCGTGGCCTTTCGGGCAGATCAGGGTGACGTCGGTGCCCAGGGTCGCCCCCAGCAGCAGCAGAGAGTGGCTGACGTTGTTGCCATCACCGAGGTAGGCAAGCTTCACCTTCGACAGGTCGTCGTAGTGCTCGGCAATGGTCATAAAGTCGGCCAGCCCCTGACAGGGGTGGTAGAGGTTGCACAGGCTGTTCACTACTGGCACTGTGCCGTGCTCCGCCAGCTCGACCAGGGTCTGGTGATCGAACACCCGAGCGACGATGGCATCACACCAGCGGGACAGGTTGGCGGCGAAATCCTTCACCGACTCCCGCTTGCCCAGCGCGCCGTTCTGCTGATCCAGATAGACGCTGTGGCCGCCCAGTTTGGCGATGCCGATGTCGAAGGTGACCCGGGTGCGCAGGGAGGGTTTCTCGAACAGGGTGACCACGCTCTTGCCGGCCAGCGCCTGGCTGTACTTCTTTGGGTCGGCCTTGACCGCTTGGCCCAGCGCAATCAGCGCTTCAATCTGGGCTTTGTTCAGATCACTGTCTTTCAGAAGATGTTGCATCGGATGTTCCTTGTTCCGGTGGAGATCAAATAGCTACCTGGGTGCCGACCGCGCCGCCAGCCAGCAGCTTGAGCAGCTGATCCGGGTAGCGCCAGCTGGCGACACAGACCGGCTTGCCGAGGGTCTCGGCGGCGTGCAGGGCCGCTTCTACCTTGACCGCCATACCATCGCGGATCACCCCTTTCTCCATCAGATCCAGCGCGGTCAGCTTGTCGAGCTGGGGCACCAGCTTGCCCTTGCCATCGAGGATGCCGCTCACATCGGAGAGCATCACCAGATCGGCA
Source organism: Aeromonas sp. 601027 (assembly GCF_049174455.1). Taxonomy (NCBI): domain Bacteria; kingdom Pseudomonadati; phylum Pseudomonadota; class Gammaproteobacteria; order Aeromonadales; family Aeromonadaceae; genus Aeromonas; species Aeromonas sp. 601027. The sequence goes on from NZ_JAAKTN010000015.1 coordinate 110,285, forward strand.
CCGAGCGCCTCGGCAATGGCGGTGGCCGCCTGATCCGCGTTGACGTTCATCAGCTGCCCCTCGGCAGTGATACCGATGGAGCTCACTACCGGCAAGAAGCCCTGACCGAGGATGCCTGCTACCAGCGCCGGGTTGCCCGGCTTGCACTCGCCGACCGCGCCGAGATCCGGGTCAAGCTGGGTCACCTGACAGAGGCCGCCATCTGCTAGACAGAGCCCCACAGCCGGAATGCCGGTGGCGATCGCCTTGGCCATCATCTGCTTGTTGGCGGTCCCTGCCAGCGCACCGGCAATAAAGGGGATCTGCTCGAACGGGGTTACCCGCAGGCCGTTCTTCTTGGTAGAGGTGAGACCCAGCCCCTTGAGCAGGTCATCCACCAGACAGCCACCGCCGTGCACCAGCACCAGCGGACGGTGCTGATCGTCGAGAAAAGTTTTGAGGGTGGCGAACAGGGCGGTCAGCGCCTCGTCGTTCTCGATAAGGGCACCGCCCAGCTTGATTACCAACGTCTGTTTGTCCATGTTCGAGATCCTTCCTAAGTCCTTAAATCAGGCCGGTGGCCGGTTCAAAACCAAATTTGATATTTATGCACTGCATGGCTTGCGAGGCGGCGCCCTTGAGCAGGTTGTCGATGGCCGAGACCACCACCAGCATGTTGCCCTGCTGTTGCCAGGCGATGTCGCAGTAAGGGGTGCCCGCTACGCCACGGATGGAGGGCATCTGGCCGGTGAGGCGCACCAGCGGCTTGCTTTCGTAAGCCTTGAGGAAGGCCTGATCCACCTGGGTGGGAGTCACGCCGTCCGCCAGCTGCACATAGATGGTGGCCAGGATGCCGCGCACATAGTTGCCGAGGTGGGGCTGGAACAGCACCTCCTTGCCGAGGTGGTGGCTGATCTCCGGCTGGTGTCTGTGATTGAAGGTGCCGTAGGGATTGAGGCTCACTTCGCAGAAGCTGGTGTTGATGGCTGCCTTGCGCCCGGCGCCGGAAACCCCGGAGACAGCGTTGATGATGGGCTGCCACCCCTTGGCAATCAGGCCATCTTGCTGCAGCGGCTTGAGGGCGCACAGCGATGCGGTCGGGTAGCAACCCGGCACCGCAATCAGCTGGGCGGTGGCGATGGCATCGGCGTTCCACTCGGCCAGGCCATAGACGGCCTGATCCAGCCACTGTTCGCTGTCGTGGGTGAAGCCGTAGAAGCTGTCGTAAAAGCCCTGATCCTTGACCCGGAAGGCGCCGGAGAGATCGAACACCGGCAGCCCCTTGGCGAGAAACTTGGGGGCAAGCGTGGCGCTCACCTCGTGGGCGGTGGCCAGCAGTACCAGATCGGCCTGGGTCAGGATCCGGGTCATGCCGTCGTCGTCCAGCGGCAGCAGCGGCTGATCGAGGGCGCCGACCCACTGGGGATGCAGGGAAGAGAAGCGCTTGTGGGCATCCTGACTGCCGGCGGAGACATAGAGGCCGAACAGCTTGAGTTGTGGGTGGTTCTGTACCAGTGCGGCCAGTTCGGCTCCCGCGTAGCCACTGGCACCGACGATAACGGTGTTAAGCATGTTGAATATTCCAAGTCAGAGTTCGAGATTCACAGCATGACGCTGCAGTGCACAAGGGTGTTCGAGCGCCCCTTTGCACAAGTGCGGAGGGGCAATTCAGGCGGGTGTGTGTCGTCGGTTATAGATCAGGTGACAGAACATTAACTTTCCCTTACAACTAGAAGCCTTTGTTGATGAGCCAGATATTCAGGTAAAATTACAGAATATTCATGCACTCACTTTGCATTTGTATTTTCTAACAGAAACATTCCGGGGACGCAAGGAGGAGCTGATGGCCAATCTGGATTTTTTTTCACTTTATAAGAATATTATTGCGATTCCCTCTATCAGCAGCACGGATCCCAAGTGGGATCAGAGCAATGAGGCGGTGATCCGGCTGCTGGCCGACTGGTTCGGTCAGCTCGGTTTTCAGTGCGAGGTGACGGCGCTCCCCGATCTGCCGGGCAAATTCAATCTGGTGGCGACGATGGGTCAGGGGGAGGGCGGTCTGCTGCTGGCGGGTCACACAGATACGGTGCCGTTCGATGAGGGGGGTTGGAGCAAGGATCCCTTCAAGGTGACCGAAGAGGGCAATCGTCTCTATGGCCTCGGCACCATCGACATGAAGGGCTTCTTCGCCTTTATCGTGGAGGCGCTCAAAGATATTGACCTCACCAAGCTGACCAAGCCGCTGCGCATTCTCGCCACTGCCGACGAAGAGACCACCATGGCGGGGGCCCGCGCCATCGCCGCGGCGGCCGAGCTCAAACCCGACTACGCCGTGATTGGCGAGCCGACCGGACTGGTGCCGGTGGTGGCCCACAAAGGGCACATGTCGGAGGCGATCCGCATTACCGGCAAGAGCGGTCACAGCTCGGATCCCGCCAACGGTGTCAACGCCATGGAGATCATGCACAAGGCGATGGGGCAGGTGCTGCGCTTGCAGCAGGATCTGAAAGATCGCTACGCCGACCACCGCTTTGCCGTGCCGCAGCCAACCCTGAACCTGGGTTACATTCAGGGGGGTGACAGCCCGAACCGCATCTGCGGCTGCTGCGAGCTGCATATCGACCTGCGACCCACCCCGCAGGTGGGGCCGGACGAGCTGATGGGGATGCTCAAAGAGGCGCTGTCGCCCATCGAGATCCACCAGCCGGGCTGTCTGCATCTGCAACATCTGCATGAACCCATTCCCGCCTATGCCTGCGCCGACGACTCTGTGCTGGTGCGCGAAGCTGAGAAGGCGAGCGGTCGCGCCGCCGAGTCGGTCAACTACTGCACCGAGGCGCCGTTTATCCAGCAGCTTGGCTGCCAGACCATAGTGATGGGCCCCGGCCATATCACCCAGGCGCACCAGCCTGACGAGTACCTTGACCTCTCCTTCGTCAAGCCGACCACCTCGGTGTTGCAGCACCTGATCAGACGTTTTTGCCTGTAGTGGCGGCGGTGAGAGGGGCGTAAGAACTGTAAGTAAGTTACATAACAAGCCGGTTGTGGAGTGGTGATGGAAATACATGTTCTGAATCGGCCTGTTATTTGACCTTGCGCAGACAATCTGGGTAGATTGTCACCCTAAGATGACGGAGCATATGTTGTAATCGCACAACAATAAGTGAGGTCGTCTAGCACCCCGGATGGGTGTCAGGCACCAACAAGATAAGGATGTGGAATGAACGAAAAGTACGCCGCACTACGCGCCAACGTAGGTATGCTGGGTCAGCTGCTGGGTAAATCCATCAAGGATCATCAGGGTCAGGCCTTTCTCGACAAGATCGAAACCATTCGCCAATTGGCCAAGTCCTCCCGCAAGGGCAATGAATCAGACCGGGAACGTCTGCTCGATACCCTGCGCACCCTGAGCGATGATGAACTGCTGCCGGTGGCCCGCGCCTTCAGCCAGTTCCTCAATCTGGCCAACGTGGCGGAACAGTTCCACACCATCTCCCGTCGCTGCGAAGAGCAGGTCTGCACCCCAGACCCGCTGGAGCAGATGTTCGACAAACTGAAAGCGTCCAACCTGTCGCAAGAGGCCATCATTCAGGCCGTGCGCGAGCTGGATATCGATCTGGTGCTGACCGCTCACCCCACCGAGGTGACCCGCCGTACCCTGATCCACAAGCACGTGCAGCTCAACGACTGCCTCGAAGCGCTGGAGCTCTCCGACCTGCTGCCCCGCGAGCGGGACAAGATCCTCAACCGCATCGAACAGCTGATCAATCAGGCGTGGCACACCAACGAGATCCGCGAACAGCGCCCGACACCGGTCGACGAGGCCAAGTGGGGCTTCGCCGTGGTGGAGAACAGCCTGTGGCCCGCCATTCCCGAATTCATGCGCAATCTGGACGAGCGTCTGCAACACCATCTGGGTGTGCGGCTGCCGCTGGATGCCGCGCCGGTCAAGTTCACCTCCTGGATGGGCGGTGACCGAGATGGCAACCCCTTCGTTACCGCCAAGGTGACTGCCGAAGTGCTGGAGCTGGGCCGCTGGATGGCGGTTAGCCTGTTCTACAAAGACATCAAGGAGCTCACCTCCGAGCTCTCCATGTCCGACTGTACCGACGCCGTGCGCGCTCGCGTTGGCGATCACCCCGAGCCCTACCGTGCGCTGGTGCGCGAGCTGCGTGAAGCGCTGCGCGAGACCAAGGAGCACCTCACCGCCAAGGTGCAGGGCCAGGTGAGCGAGAGCCAGGATCTGGTCAAGACCACCGCCCAGCTGCGCGAGCCGCTGGAGCTCTGCTACCACTCATTGCACGCTTGCGGCATGGGCAATATCGCCGATGGCATGCTGCTGGACGTGCTGCGCAAGGTCGCCTGCTTCGGCATCCATCTGGTCAAGCTCGATATCCGTCAGGATGGCGAGCGTCACGGGCTGGTCTTCTCCGAGCTGACCCGCTATCTGGGACTGGGGGATTACGCCGAGTGGAGTGAAGATGACAAGCAGGCCTTCTTGCTCAACGAACTGAACTCCCGCCGCCCGCTCATTCCCCACGACTGGGAACCGAGCGCCGAGGTACGCGAGACGCTGGATACCTGTCAGGTCATCGCCGAGCACGACCCTGATGCGTTTGGCATCTACATCATCTCCATGGCCGGTGCGCCGTCCGACGTGCTGTCGGTGCAACTGCTGCTCAAAGAGGCAGGCTGCAAGTTCCGCATGCCGGTCGCCCCACTGTTTGAAACCCAGGATGACCTGATGGCAGGCACCGCCGTGATGGAGCGCCTGCTCTCGGTGGACTGGTATCGCGGCTACATTCAGGGCCGTCAGTACGTGATGATCGGCTACTCCGACTCTGCCAAGGATGCGGGCATGATGGCCGCTGGCTGGGCCCAGTACGCCGCCATGGAATCCCTGGTGGGGCTGGCCGAAGCCAACAACATCCGCCTCACCCTGTTCCATGGCCGTGGCGGTACCGTCGGTCGTGGTGGTGCGCCTGCCCATCAGGCCATCCTCTCCCAGCCGCCGGGATCCCTGCGCGGCGGTCTGCGTACCACCGAACAGGGGGAGATGATCCGCTTCAAGTTCGGCCTGCCGAAAGTGGCGATCAAGAGTCTGGAGCTCTACACCAGCGCCGTGCTGGAAGGGAACCTGCTGCCGCCACCCAAGCCGAAAGAGTGCTGGCGCGAGGTGATGGAACAGCTGGCCGCCGACTCCTGCGATCACTACCGCAGTATCGTGCGCGGTCATCCGGATTTCGTCCCTTACTTCCGTGCCGCCACCCCGGAGATGGAGCTCGGCAAGCTGCCGCTCGGCTCCCGTCCCTCCAAGCGCAAGCCCAACGGCGGCGTCGAGAGTCTACGCGCCATTCCGTGGATCTTCGCCTGGACCCAGAACCGCCTGATGCTGCCGGCCTGGCTCGGAGCCCACAAGGCGCTGCAACAGGCCATCGACGGCGGCAAGCTGGCGGTGCTGGAAGAGATGAGCGCCCAGTGGCCCTTCTTCCGCACTCGCCTCGAGATGCTGGAGATGGTGTTCCTCAAGGCGGACGTCTGGCTCGCCGAGTACTACGACACCCGTCTGGTGCCGCAGGAGCTGTGGGGCCTTGGCAAACAGCTGCGTCAGGAGCTCGCCGAATCCATCGAGGTGGTGCTGAAACTGAGCCCGCGCGGGGATCTGCTGGAGGATCAGCCCTGGATCAAGGAGTCCATCAAGCTGCGCAACCCCTACACAGACCCGCTCAACGTGCTGCAAGCCGAGCTGCTCAACCGCTCCCGCAACCACCCGGAGACCCTGCACCCCGAGCTGGACAAGGCGCTGATGGTCACCATCGCCGGTATTGCCGCAGGTATGCGCAACACCGGTTGATAGCCAGCCCAAGCCAGCAGGCTTCAGCAATATCCATCAAGCCAAAGGGCGCCGACACGGCGCCCTTTGTTTTTTGTTGCCCAGCAGAATTCGGCTCGATGGGAGCCTCACCCATGTTTTGGGCGGTATTTTGTAGGGTGCAATAAGCACAGCGCATTGCACCGCTCGAAAATGCTCTTTGCCTAGTCTCGTCCTGTGTTTCATAGGGCAAGCAGCACAATTCACCTTGTTCATTGCTCTCTACTCATTACCGGTGATGGGTACAGATTTCCCCTCCGGCTTGCATCCCTCGCCATGCAGGCGCAGACTGTTTGGCCTTGTTTTTATGCGATTCGATTCAAGGCAACCATCATGACTCCTGCCATCAACCTGCTGAAGAAGCTCAAGATTCCCCACAAGCTCTACCCCTACGAGTGCGACGCCCACGACGATTTCGGCAAGCATGCCGCGACCCAGCTCGGGTTGCCGGAGGCGCAGGTGTTCAAGACTCTGGTTGCCCATCACGACAAGCAGGCGGTGGTGGCCATCGTTCCCTCATCCGGCATGTGCAGTCTGAAACAGCTGGCCAAGGCGACCGGTCTCAAGAAGGTGGAGATGATGAAACCGGCGGAAGCGGAGAAGCTGACCGGCTACAAGGTGGGTGGCATCAGCCCGCTGGCCCAGAAGAAATTGTTGCCCACTGTGCTCGACGAGTCGGCGCTGCAGTTTGACGAGATCCTGGTGAGCGGCGGCAAGCGCGGCCTCTCGGTCGGCGTGGCGCCGCAGGATATGCTGACGCTGATGAAGTGGATCGCCGCACCTATCGGCGAAGAGTAGTGCCGGGCAAGGTGTGAACCCGCTATCCGGGCCTGTGGTGGCCCGGATTGCCCCACCTGTGAGCGGGCGCGAGCCCTGTGCTCAACGGGGTGCGTGCCAGTCTATACTGGGTGAACCCCGTTGTATGAGTTCAGCCATGATGTACCGACTTCTGTTGCTTTGTCTCTGTTTATCCTTCCCCTCTGCCTTGCTGGCTGCCACCCGTTTTACCCTGCTCAGTCCTGAAAACAGTCAGGACATGCGGATGCGTTATTACCGTGAGGTGATGCAGCTGGCGCTAGAGAAAACTCGCTCCGAATATGGTGACTACGAGTTGCTGGACTCCCTGCCGATGAACAAGGCGCGGATGCGGATCGAGGTGCAGGAGCAGGGCAAAAACGCCCTCTTTATTCTCGACAGCTGGCCTTATCAGGGGGAGGCGGTGGCGGATCAGGTGGCATTGATCCCGTTCCCGATCGATATGGGGATCCTCGGCTATCGGGTCTGTTTTGTCGGCTCGGATCGTGCTGCCGAGCTGGCGCGGGTGAACACCCTGGATCAGTTGCGCCACTTCACTCAAGGGGTGGGCACCGGCTGGCAGGATGCGGTGATCCTGCGCAACGGCGGGCTGACGGTACATGAGGTGGATAACTACGAGTCGCTGTTTCGTATGGTGGCACGAGGGCGCATCGATCTCTTCTGTCGTGGGGCCAACGAGATCCTGCCGGAGTGGCAATCTCATCGGGGCAAGGTGGCCGGTTTGACGGTCGATCGCCATCTGGCCCTTTTCTATCCGCTGATCCACGTGTTCTACAGCAATGCCCGCTACGTTCAGGAGCGCGAGCGCCTTGAGCGCGGTCTGCAACTGGCCTGGCAGGATGGTTCGCTCAAACGGCTCTGGCGCCATCACTTCCAACCCTCGCTGGTGTTTGCCAATCTGGGGGCTCGCCAGATTGTCCGGCTCGGCAATCCGCAGTTACCCAAGGACGGTTTTGACTATCGCCCCTACCTTTACAACCCGCTGACGGATGATTTCGGTTCACAACCCTGAGCCGGGTTATCAGGTGCGCAGCTCTGATAGAGTAAGGGAGAGATCATTGCCGCAAAGGAGATGGCCCATGCACGCATCTGCCCGCTCCCTGCTCTTCATCGCGTTGCTGCTGCCTGCCACCGGCGGTGCAGCCCCGGTCTTTACGCTGCGTACCTGCCTCGAAAACAGTGACTCCTACCCCTGGCTGCTGCAATCGGGGGAGGGGATTGTCCAGTATCACCTAAAGGCGGTTGCTACCGCCCTCAATGCCGAGATCGTGCTGACGCCGCTGCCGTGGAAGCGCTGCCTCTCTCGGGTGAGCAGTGGCCAGATGGATGCGGCCATCAAGATGAGTTACAGCGTCGAGCGGGCGACCAGGGTGGGGGTCTATCCCATGCGTGAGGGCAAACCCGACCCCGCCAAGCGGCTGCTGACCGAGAGCTACAGCCTCTACCAGCTAAAGGGGGGCAAGAGCCAGTGGGATGGCACCACCCTCAGGATCAAGGGCATGGTGGCGGCCCAGTCGGGATTCTCCATCGTCGACTGGTTGCAGGCTGCGGGAGCCGAGGTGGATGACTCCAGCCGTGACCCGCTGATCATGTTGAAAAAGCTGGTGATGGATCGGGCGCAGGCGGCCGCCATCCAGACCGAGGTGGCCGACAGCATTCTGGCGGCCCATCCCGCGTTGCAGGCCCGTATCGAGCGGCTGTCGCCGGTACTGGTGGAGAAGCCCTACTATCTGGTCTTCTCTCACCGCTTCTATCAGGCCCATCCCCGACAAAGCCGGCAGGCGTGGGATGCCATCGAGCAGGTGCGCGACTCTGCTGCCTATCAGCGTTATGCCACATCGCTCAGAAGCACACCTCCGGTGGGGGAGTAGGCTGATGGATGCGACTGGCCGAAAAGTGGAGGAGAGCGTGGGGTGGTGGCAGGGCCGAGCGGCCAAGCTAGGGGCTACACTGAAAGAACCCCTTCAGCCAAGGCGCGGTTTATGTCACCCCTGCATCTGCTGGCTGCCGCTCTGCTCTGCATGTTGTCGCTGACCGGACAGGCGGCCACCCGGTTTACCTATATCAGCCCGGAGAGCGAGCGGGATCCGCGTACCACCTATGATCGGGAGCTGCTGCGGCTCGCCCTCGACAAGACCCGCGACCAGTTTGGCGACTATCTGTTGGAGCCTGCGCCGCCCATGACCAAGGCGCGCGAGCGGGTCAGCATGCAGCTCGACAACTATCCCAACCTCTTTGTAATGGACAGCTACAGCAGCACCCGCGAGGATCTGGGGCTCGCCTATGTCCGTTTTCCCATCCATCTGGGGATCGTCAGCTACCGCATCTGTTTTGTCAGCCCGCAGCAAAAGGGGGCGGTGAGCAAAGTGACCGACCTCAAGGGGCTGCGCCAGTTCACCTTCGGTCAGGGCAAGGGGTGGCTGGATGTGGATATCCTGCGTTACGCCGGGATGGAGGTGGTGGAAGTGGAGGGGTACGAAAAGCTGTTCAAAATGGTGGCGCGGGGCCGCTTCGATCTCTTCTGCCGCGGGGTGAGCGAGCTGCGCAGCGAGCAGCTGACCCACAAGGAGATGACGGACCTGCTGGTGGATGATGCATTGTTGATCTACTACCCGCTGCCCCGGGTTTTCTACACCAATCCCAACAATCGCGAGGCGCTGCAGCGGGTCGAGCGGGGGTTGCAGCTGGCGTGGCAGGATGGCTCGCTACAGGCGCTGTGGCGCAAGAGCTTTGGCCCGGCCATCGCCTTTGCCAAGCTCTCCCAGCGCCGACTGCTGCGACTGGATAACCCCTTCCTCGACGGGATCAGCTTCGATTTCCGCCCCTACTTCTACAATCCGCAGACCGATCGCTTCGGCGATTACTGAGGTGCCTGCCGCTGGCGGCAGAGGGCCAACCAGGCCTCGGCGGTGCGGGAGAGATAGCGCTCGCTCGGCCAGATCACCCCGAGTCGCCAGCTCAATTCGGGCTCCAGCGGCCGCAGCACCAGACCATCCGGGGTCAGCCGGTGGCAGACCGGCTCCGGCAAGAAGGCGACCCCCATGCCGCTGCGTACCATGGCGGTGAGAAAATCCCACTGGCTGCTGCGCGCCGCCACCTGCGGCACAAAGCCCGCCTCCTGACATGCCTGCTCCAGCCGCTCGCTCAGGGTAAACGCCTGGGTATAGAGCAGGAAGGGCTCCTCCTGCAGGGACTCCAGCCGCAGCGGCGTCTCGCCATGCCAGCGGGGTTGATCAGGTAGCACGACCCGGATCGGGTATTGATCCAGCTCCAGCGCGCTGAGGGCGCCCCCCTCTTTGGTCGGCAGCATGGTGATGGCGAGATCCAGCTCCCCCTCCAGCACTGCCTGTTCGATGCGGCGACCGCCGTACTCCACCAGGGTTAGCTCCACCTTGGGATAGCGGGTGCGGTAGGCGCGGATCAGATCCGCATAGACGTGACCCACCATGGGGGGAATGCCGAGGGTGAGGCGACCGTGTTGCAGGCTCTGCAGATCCGCCAGTTCGGCCTCCAGCTGCTGCATCTCCGCCAATATGGTCTGGGCCCGGTTGAACAGCACCTGGCCGCTGTCGGTCAGGGTGAAGCGGCGCCCTTCCCGGTTGAGCAGGGGTTGGCCCAGCTCCTCTTCGATATTGCGGATCATCTTGCTGATGGTGGGCTGGGTGACGAACAGCTTTTCAGAGGCGCGGGTGAAGCTTTTTTCCCGCACCAGTTCGACAAAATAGCGCAGGGCGCGAATATCCATGGACTCTCTCGACTCGTGTTGGCGGGTACGGGATGAAGTATGCCTATGCGGCATGAATTCGATAATTTTAATTCATTTCTAGCAGGTTTTGCTCAACTCTATACTGTGAGCCGGTTCACAGAAAGACGATGATCATGAAAGCCCTCTGCTTGCGCTGGTTACAGACTCCCTTCCAGATTGTGTTGCTGGCAGCCATCTGGCTGCTGGCCGATACCGCGGTGCGTACCCTCCATCTGCCGCTGCCCGCCAACCTCACCGGCATGCTGTTGCTGCTGGCCTGCATCCTGCTCGGGGTGGTTAAGGCCGAGTGGTTCAGCGCGGGGGCTCGCTGGCTGCTGGCCGAGATGCTGCTCTTCTTCGTGCCCGCCGTGGTGGCGGTGGTCAACTATCAGGAGCTGCTGCTGCAAGAGGGGTGGCGCATCATGGTGGTGCTGTTGGTGAGCACCACGCTGGTGCTCGGTACTACCGCGCTGGTGGTGGACCGGGTCTACCGCCTCGAACTGAAACTGGCCCGCCGGAGTCGCCGTCATGTCTGATACCCTGCTCGGGCTGATCTGTTTCGCCCTCACCCTGATCTTCTACTACGCCAGCAAATGGCTCTATGGTAAAAAGCGCATTCTGCCGCTGATGCCGCTGCTGCTGGCGCCGACCCTGCTGGTGGCCGTGGTGCTGCTGTTCCACATCCCCTATCAGGATTACATGGCGGAATCCCACTGGCTGCTCTGGCTACTGGGCCCGGCGACCGTCGCCTTCGCGGTGCCGGTCTACGAGAACCGCCAGCTCATTCGTCGCCACTGGTTGTCGCTGTCGGTAGGGGTGGTCGCCTCGGTCATCATGGCGGTGGGGAGTACCGTGCTGCTGGCCCGCTGGCTGGATCTCTCCGACATGCTGCAGCGCAGTCTGGCGATGCGCTCCATCACTACGCCGTTTGCGGTGGAGGCGACCCGCGCCATCGGCGGTCAGAGCGACCTCACCGCGCTGTTTGTGGTGCTGACCGGCGTCATCGGTATGGCGGTGGGGGAGAGTGTGCTCACCGTGCTGGCCATTCGCAGCCGTCTCGGCAAGGGGGCGGGGTTTGGCGCCTCGGCCCACGGCGCCGGCACCGCCAGGGCCTATCAGATGGGCAACGAAGAGGGCGTGGTCTCCAGTATGGTGATGATGATTGCCGGTATGGTGACCGTGCTGCTGGCGCCCCTGCTGGGCCGGATGTTCTGGTAGGCCGGGCTTCCCTTTAGAAGGCGGCTCATCCCGGCACTACACTCTAGTGAGCGTGTATTTCCGGGATGAGCAGTATGACCTTTCATCGCCTCGCTTCCTGCTTGCTGTTGTGCAGCCTCTCTCTCCTTGCCAGTCCCCTACGGGCGAGCGACGTCATCACTCATATCAGCCCCGAGAGCGATCGGGACTTGCGTACCCTCTATTTTTGCGATCTGTTGCAACTTGCGCTGGAGAAGACCCGCGACAGCTTCGGTGACTACGAGCTGCGGGCGGCGCCGCCGATGAACCGGATCCGGCTGCGACAGGTGCTGCAAACCAATCTCTATCCCAATCTGTTTGCCGTCGATACGCCACAGCCCGCTAGCGGCGAGGCCCTCGACTATGTCCGCTTCCCGGTGGAGCTCGGCATCCTCGGCTATCGCATCTGCTTTGTCAGTCCGCAGCAAGCGAAGACGATTGCCAGCGTGACCCGCTTCGATCAGCTCAAGCAGTACCAGAACGTGCAGGAGCGTGGTTGGCAGGATGTTGCCATTCTGCGGGCGGCCGGTTTGCAAGTGCAGGAGGTGGACGGCTACGAGCGGCTGTTCAAGCTGGTGGCACGTGGGCGGGCCGACCTCTTTTGCCGCGGCGCCAACGAGCTCTTCGCCGAGCTGGAGCAGCACCGTGATGTGGCCGGCCTCATCGTGGAGCAGCGTATCGCCTTGCACTACCCCTTCCTCCATCTCTTCTACACCTTCAAGGGGAATCAGGCGGGGATCCGGCGCATTCAGACCGGGCTCAAACTGGCGTGGCAGGATGGTTCGCTGCAGCGGCTCTGGCTGCACCACTTCAAACCCTCCCTTGAGCGGGCCAGGCTCCACGAGCGCAAGCTGTTCGAGCTGCCCAACCCCCTGCTCAAGGGGATCGACTTTGATTACGACGCCTATCACTACGATCCGGTGACGGGGCGTTTCGGCCCCGGTTTGCCCTGAGTGAGTTGAGCGCACGGCCAGCCCTGCGGCTGGCCTTTTTACAGTAAAAGTTATGCCTAAATGGAATGTTTTTTATTATTTAAATTCATTTTTTGCAGGTTTGTTCGCTGCATATACTGGTAGTCGCTTGACGGTATCGGCGCACTCCAGTTGTCCTATCCGTCCAGCAGGCGTCTTGGTGCCCAGCATGAAGGCGTCCATCACCGATCGGGGTATGCCCCGAATTTTTTACCGCTGACGGAGCCTTCACATGTTCTCTTCTGCTACCAGCGCACTCATTGTCGAAGGGGGCGCCATGCGCGGCATCTTCGCCAGCGGCGTGCTAGATGCCTTCGTGGAAAGTCACCACTACCCGTTCGATTTCGTCATGGGGGTCTCGGCCGGCGCGACCAATCTGGTCTCTTACCTGAGCGAGCAGCAGCGCCGCAGCCATCACATCATCACCGAACTGGCTTGCAGCAGCGACTTTCTCGACCCGCTGCGCTTCGTCAAGGGGGGTGATTTGGTGGATGTCAGCTGGCTCTGGCGTACTAGCCGCTACCGCTTTCCCCTCGACCTGGACACTTTCTCCGCCTGTCGTATTCCCTTCTATGCGGTGACCACCGAGGTGGCGACTGGCGCGGCTGTCTACCTGCCTGTGTACCCCGACAATATGGATGAAGTGCTGACAGCTACCTGCGCCCTGCCGGTGGTGCAGCACGAGACCCCCTGTGTCGATGGCCGTCTCATGGCGGATGGCGGTATCAGTGACTCAATCCCGGTGATCGAGGCTTATCGGCGCGGGGCGCGGCGGATGACGGTGGTGCTCTCTGAACCCCGCGGCTATCGCAAGAAACCGGCCCGTTTCTGCTGGATGGTCAAAGCCTTGCTGAAAACTCAACCAGCGCTGGCGCAGGCGATGCTGGTACGGGATGTGGCCTATAACCGGGCTCTCGATTTTATTGAGACGCCACCCGCCGATTGCGAGATCGAGGTGATCGCACCACCGGCCGGTTTTCCGGTCTCCCGTTTTACCCGAGATCCATCCAAGCTGGAGTCCGGTTATCTGCAGGGCTACTGGCAGGGGCGCCAGAGCGTGCTGCGGGCAGTCAGGAGTGTACGTGCCGCTTAGCGGCAACCTGGTGTCTTTAAACGTTGCCACCCTCTGAGGCAGGTCACTGAATCGGGGGCGCTGGCGTGGTTAAATGGTCGGCTCACATCTTGCCGGATATTGCTGTGACCATGCCATCTGACCTTCAGCCGCTGCTCGCCTGGCCTGACTATCTGCAGGCATCCTGGCTGCGCTGCGCCCACCAGACCAGTGCCACCCTCTGGCATCCGCCCCACAGCGCCAAGGGGCAGACCTTGCAGAGCCTGCGCCAGCGCAAGCGGGATCTGCTCACCACCGGCGAGATGGCCCTCGAGGATCTCTACGAATTTATGGAGGGGCGCCCCTGCGCCCTGCTGCTCACCGACGAGAGTGGCTGCCTGCTGGCCCAAACCGGCCACCCGGATACCCTGCGCGAGCTGGCGGCGCTGGGGTTTGGCCCCGGCGCCTTTTTCAGCGAGGGGCGCATCGGCACCAATGCCATCAATCTGGCGGCGCTGGAGGGCGTGCCGCTCTGTGTCAGCGGCCCCCAGCACTTCAACCAGACCCTCCACCCGTGGCACAGCTGCGCCAGCCCGGTCTACAACAGCAATGGTCGTCAGGTCGCCATCATCGCCCTGATCTGCAAGGTGGAGGAGGCGAGCGCCGGCGATCTGGCGCTCACCGTCAGCGCCGGGCGCGAGCTGGCCCATCTGCTGCAGATGGAGACCCTGATGCAGGAGTCCCAGCACCACCTGAGCGAACTTTACGCCCTGCTCGACGGCATGGATGACGGCGTGCTGGCCTGGGATCCGCAGGGGCGGCTGCGCTACCTCAACGCGCTGGCAGCCCACCGGCTGCGGCTCGATCCCGCACTCTGTCTCGGCCAGCCGCTGGAGCAGCACCTGTTGTTGCCCCAGCGGTTGCAGCTGGCCATCAGGGGGCAAACGCCACTGAGTCATGTGGAGGTGACGCTGGAGCGGCTCGGCGCGCAGGAGGGGGAGTTTATCAATGCGCTGGTGAGCCTCAAGCCGCTGCCGGGGCCGGAAGGGGTCAGCTTTATCGCCCTGCTGCACCCGGTCGATCGGCTGCGGGCCATTCATCAGCTGCGCCAGACGGTGCCCGAGCTGTCGGCGCTGGTGGGGGAGTCGAGCGCCATGCGCAAGCTGCTGCGCTACGCCCGGCAGGCGGCCCAGAGTCAGGGGCCGATCCTGCTGCGCGGCGAGGAGGAGGTGGGCAAGGCCCAGCTGGCGGAGGCGATCCACTTTGGCAGCGAACGGGCCGCCGGGCCGCTTATTACCCTCAACTGCAAGGCGCTGCCGAGCGAGCGGATGGCGCTGGAGCTGATGGGTTCCGACGAGGCGGGGCAGGAGCGGGCGGGCAAGTTCGAGCTGGCCCACGGCGGCACTTTGGTACTGGAGCAGGTGGAGTGCCTCTCTGCCCCCATGCAGGCGGCGCTGCTGCAACTGCTCAAGACCGGTCGCATCCAGCGCTTCGATTCGGCCCGCATCCTGCCGCTCAAGGTGCGGATCATCGCCACCAGCAGCGCCCCGCTGGAGCAGCTGGTGCAGGAGGGGTTGTTTGGCCGCCAGCTGCTCTATGCCTTGCAGGCGTGCGAGCTGTGGCTGCCGGGATTGCGGGAGCGCGCGGCCGATCTGCCGGGCCTGATCAGCCAGCAGTTGGCAGCGCAGGGGCGCGAGCCGGTGCGCCAGTTCAGTCCGGCGGCCCTCGATTGTCTGCTCGCCTATCCCTGGCCCGGCAATCTGGGGGAGCTGCGCAGCGCCGTCGAGCATGCGCTGCTTCATGCCGGTCAGGGGCCGATCCCGCCCGAGGCGCTGCCCGCCGCCATTCGGCACGGCTATCAACGGGTGGCCGACGAGGTGGTGGGGCAACCGCTGCTCACTCTGGCGGAGCTGGAGCGGCAAGCCATTTTGCGCTGCGCTCACGCCTGCAAGGGGCAGGTGAGCCAGATGGCCCAGCATTTGGGTATCAGCCGCACCACCTTGTGGCGACGACTCAAGCTGCTCGAGATCGATCCTGCTGACTATCACGGCTGATGGTTATTGAGGTCGTTGCGAATCGGCCCGCCATATAAAACGGCCCCGCAGTTGCGGGGCCGTTTTATATGGCGGGGTCAGTGGTGGCGCTGCTACAGCCCCAACTGGTGGGCGGTGACGATGGCCGCCAGCACATCCTCGGCGGTGACCTTGAACGGCATGTTGTGGATGGTCTCCCCTTCGGCGGTGGAGGCTTTGGCCACCTCCATCAGGCTCGCCATATCCAGCTCCTTGACTCCCATCATATGCAGGTTGGTCGGTAGGCCAACCGAGCGGCAGAAGCCCAGCACGGTTTCGATCTCCGCCATCGGCGCGTTCTCCAGCACCAGTTGCACCAGGGTACCGAACGCCACTTTTTCACCGTGATAGAGGTGGTGACACTCGGCGAGCTGGGTCAGACCGTTGTGGATGGCGTGAGCGGCGGCCAGTCCGCTGCTCTCGAAGCCGATTCCGCTCAGGTAGGTGTTGGCCTCGATGATATTCTCCACCGCCTTGGTGCATAGCCCCTGCTCTACCGCCAGCTTGGCCTTGTAACCATCGGCCAGCAGAGTCTTGTAGCAGAGCTCGGCAATGGCCTGCGCCGCCAGGGTGGAGGCGCCACCGGCCATGGTCTGGCAACCTGACACCTTGTTGGCCCGCGCCTCGAAGTAGGTGGAGAGCGCATCACCCATGCCGGAGACCAACAGCCGTACCGGGGCGCGGGAGACCACGCCGGTATCCATGATGACCATGTTGGGGTTGGTCGGGATCATCAGGTATTCGCTGAACTGCCCCTCCGGGGTGTAGATGACCGCCAGCGCGCTGGTGGGGGCATCGGTGGAGGCGATGGTGGGTACTATGACCACCGGCACCTTCTGGTAGAAGGCGACCGACTTGGCGGTATCCAGCGTTTTGCCGCCGCCGATGCCGATGATGACGTCAAACGGGGTCTGCTGGCAGCGGGCCAGCAGGCGGTCGATCTCGGGGCGGGAGCACTCGCCGTTGAAGCAGTCGAACTCCGGCTTGATACCGGCGCCGTGGAAGCTGGTGGCTACGGTATCGCCCACCAGCTTGGTGACGAAGGCGTCGGCCAGAATAAGCGGCTTGCTGCCGAGCGCCTTGACGTAGTTGCCGATATTGGCGAGGGCCCCGTTGCCTTGCACGTATTTGCTGGGGCTGATGATAATGCGGTCCATATTTTATCCCTCTCTCTTTATGAATTAAGAATCGGGGCGAAGGGGCGGCTGTGCCGGGGACTCCTTCGTCTTGAATGAAGCTGCACAGGCTCAGCGAGCGAGTGCAGCCCTTGAAACAGTGGCGTGCGGCGTCAGTCGCCGAAACGCTCGTCGGCCAGCTGCTGGAAGCAGGTCAATGCTGCGGTGGCATCCTCGCCGCGCGCCAGCAGGGTGAGCGCATCGCCCTGACGCACGTTGAGCATGGCGAGCCGGGTCAGGCTGCGGGGATTGGCCTCTTTATCCCCCTTTTGCAGCTTGAGTTCGGCGGCAAAGGGCTTGAGGGCGGCCACCAGTCGGGCGGCGGGGCGCACATGCAGGCCGTGGGGGTTATCCACCACCACCTCGCAGCGCAGCCAGCCGTCGTCGACAACGGGGGCTGTCTCGGTGGCGGCCTGCGCCGCGCTGGCAGGCAGCATCGCCTGTTTCGGGCCCAGCGCGCCGATCGCCTCGGCGGCCACCTCATCCAGCGTCAGGCCGGAACCGGCCGCCACCATGGCGGCCAGGGTACCCTCGACCAGCGGGGCGGGGCAGAGTCGCACCCTCGCGCTCAGCTCCGGGGGCAGCAGTTCGAGGGCGGTCTCGGCGCTGAGCAGGGCGCTGCCCAAGTCCATCAGCACCAGCACGCCGCTGCCGTCGTCCGCTTCTTCAATCGCACTCATCACCGCGATGGCATCGGTACCGATGGGGTGGTCGGGGTCATCGACCCCGGCCGCCAGCAGCAATCGGGCCGGGCTGCCGAGCTGGTCGGCCAGCGCTTTCAAACCGGCCGCCAGCATGGCGCTGTGAGAGACAACTACGATTCCGATCATGTCACAACCTCGCTCTGTCACGCAGGGCGGTCAGCAGCAGCAGGGTCGAGGTGGCCCCAGCATCCTGATGGCCGATGCTGCGCTCGCCAAGATAGCTGGCGCGCCCCTTGCGGGCCTGCATCTGGATGGTCGCCTCGGTACCGGCCGCGGCGGCTGCCACCGCTTTATCCAGTGCTTCGTTGAGCGGCAGCTCTTGCTGCTGCGCCTGTTGCAGGGCGGCCAGTGCCGGCCACCAGGCGTCGCACATGGTCTTGTCGCCCGGCTCGGCACGGCCGCGGGAGACGATCCCCTCGACCCCGTCGCTCAGCATTTTGCACAGCTGACTGAGGCTCAGGCTCTGGCAGGCGTCACTGCTGGCCGCCGCCCGGATGAAGAAGGTGCCGTAGAGCGGGCCGCTGGCACCGCCGACCGAGGAGAGCAGGGTCATGCCGGTGGTTTTCAGTACCTGCCCGATATCCTTGTCCGCCACTGCTGGCAGCTTCTCGGCCACCTTGGCGAAGCCGCGCTGCATGTTGAGGCCGTGGTCGCCGTCGCCGATGTCGGTATCCAGCGCGGTGAGGTAGTCACGCTGCTCGGTGAAGATATGCTCGCAGTCGAGCAGCCAGTTGACGATGTGATGCTTGCTTAACATGGGTTCTCCTTAGCAGCCGCGACGCAGGGCGGGGGTGTGAACGGGGGCATCCCACAGGGTCATCAGTTCATCATCCACCTTGAGCAATGTGATGGAGATGCCGGTCATGTCGAGCGAGGTGCAGTAGGGGCCAATCAGGTTGCGCACCAGATGGATGCCCGCCTCCTCGCACAGGGTGGCAAGGCGACCATAGACGCCATAGAGCTCGGAGATGGGGGTGCCGCCGAGGCTGTTAACCAGCGCGATAACCCGATCGCCCTTGTTGAGTGGTTCAATAAAGGTGTGCTCTTCCTGCCAGCTGCCGCTGGTGCGATCCCAGTGGCGCAGGGTACGGCCGTAGGGAGTGTTGTCCGCCAGCTCGCTGAACATGTCGTCCACCAGGGTATTGAGGTCGGTGAAGGGGCGACGTTCGATGCCCGGTTCGCCGTGGATACCGACGCCGAACTCCAGCTCGTTGTCCGCCAGAGTGAAGGAGGGCTTGCCAGCGGCCGGCACGGTGCAGGCATGCATGGCCACGCCTATGGTGCGGCTCTGGTTGTTGATGCGGCGGGCCAGCGCCTCGCAGCGGGCAAGGTCATAGCCCGCCTCGGCTGCGGCACCGACCAGCTTCTCGCACAGCACGGTCGTGGCAACCCCACGGCGACCGGCGGTGTAGAGGCTGTCTTTGACCGCCACGTCGTCATCGATCAGGGCGAAGCCCACTTTTACGCCGTCGCCGTGCAGGAGCTCGACCGCGGTCTCGAAGTTGAGCACGTCACCGGTGTAGTTCTTCACCAGAAACAGCACGCCCGCGCCGCCATCAACGGCCTGACCGCACTCGTACATCTGATCCGGGGTCGGAGAGGTAAAGATCTCGCCGGGGCAGGCGCCATCCAGCATCCCTTTGCCCACCAGACCGCCGTGCATCGGCTCGTGGCCGCTGCCACCGCCGGAGACCAGCGCCACCTTACCCATCACGGGGGAGTCGGCGCGGGTGATGTAGTGGGGTTCGATACGTACCTTGAGCTCGGGGTGGGCGGCTGCCATCCCCATCAGTTGTTCACGGACCACAGCATCGACGGCATTGATCAGTTTCTTCATGGCTCACTCCTTGGCTTGCCACCGCACGGGTGGGCAAATGGTTGATGGAGCCAGTCTAACGACAGAAAAAGGGATAAAAATGACGGGTGATTTGGTTCGGATTTGAAACAGCAGAAGGGGGCTCGGTGTTTCAATCTGAAACGGCGCAGGGCTGGCGGGCGGGAAACTGTTAGCTGACTCACAGCCATGAAAAAGGGCCCCGCAGGGCCCTTCGCTACAACCGGAATATGCGGGCGGGTTAGATGGCCCAGCCACCGGCATAGAAGACCACCAGCGCCAGGGCGATGATGACGGTGCCGACGTTCAGCTTCTTCCACTCGGCAGCGAAGATGCGGCCAACGACCAGCGCCACGAAGCCCAGCATGATGCCGGTCACGATGTTGCAGGTGAGCACGATAAAGACGGCACACAGCATGCCGGAGAGCGCATCGACCGAGTCGCTGAAGTCCAGCTTGGTGACGTTGCCCAGCATCAGCAGACCGACATACATCAGCGCCGGTGCGGTGGCGTAAGCCGGTACCAGATAGCTCAGCGGGGAGAGGAAGATCATCAGCAGGAACAGCACGCCGACCAGTGCAGCGGTCAGACCGGTCTTGCCACCGGCCGCGGTGCCTGCGGCGGATTCGATGTAGACGGCCGCCGGAGCACCGCCAACGACGCCTGCCACCATGCTGCTGACGGAGTCGGCAGTCAGGGCCTTGCCGCCGCTGATGATGTGGCCACGCTCGTTGATAAGGCCAGCCTGACCGGCCACGGCACGGATGGTGCCGGTGGCGTCAAACACGGCGGTCATCACCAGCGCCAGCACGGTCGGAATGACCACCGGATTGAGGGCGCCCAGCAGATCCATGCTGCCCACCAGTGAGCCCTTCTCACCGGTCAGGCTCGGCATGGCGAAGAAGCCCTGCCAGGTCACTTTCGGGTCGAAGATAAGGCCGAGGATGGAGATGGCGATAATCACCATCAGGATGCCGCCCGGCACCTTGCGACGTTCCAGACCGAAGATGGCGGCCAGACCCAGCACCGTCATGATGACCGGGAAGGCGGTCACTTCACCCAGTTGTACCGGCAGGCCAGCTCCTTCGTTCTTGATCACCATGCCGACGCCGTTGGTGGCGATCAGCAGCAGGAACAGACCGATACCGATGCCGGTACCGTGAGCGATGCCGGAGGGGAGGTTATCCAGGATCCACTGGCGCACGCCGGTGACGCTGATCAGGGTAAACAGCACACCCATCAGGAAGATGGCGCCCAGCGCGACCGGAATGCTCAGTCCCTGACCCAGCACCAGACTGAAGGCGGTAAAGGCGGTGAGAGAGATGGCGCAACCGATAGCCATCGGCAGCTTGGCCCACAGCCCCATCAGCAGGGAGCCGAAGGCGGCGATCAAACAGATGGCCACAAACACCGGGCCCTGCTCAAAGCCGGCAGCACCCAGCATATTCGGCACCACTATGATGCTGTAGACCATCGCCAGGAAGGTGGTCAGCCCCGCGACCAGCTCCTGACGCACGCTGCTGCCGCGCGCAGAAATGGAAAAATAAGAGTCCAGAAAGCCGCCAGTCCCTGTTTGGGCGGCCATATCTTGCTTTGCCATAACTAATCCTGAAAGTGTGAAGGAAATCGTTTGCGTTGGTGGCGCGCAAAATAGCAAGAATTCGCGGCAAATACAGCGGATAACCTGACTTTTTCGTCACTATTTTACATTTTGAGTCCATTCGGAGCTCATTCTAAGACTCAAGCGGTGAGAGCGTGTAAGGGAGGGATCAAGCGGTCGGGGGAGGGGAGATCTGTGAGGAAAAAGCGGGGAAAAACAAAAAACCCGCCTAAGCGGGTTTTTTTAAATTCTTGCAGAGCTGTCAGCAGTTGGCATGAGCCATCAGCAGCATGCTCCGGCTTGAATTACAGACCAACTACGTTGGCAGCAGCCGGGCCTTTCTGGCCTTGCTCGATGGTGAACTCAACGCGCTGACCTTCGTCCAGGGTTTTGAAGCTGGTGGACTGGATAGCGGAGAAGTGTACGAACACGTCTTTGCTGCCGTCAGCCGGGGAGATGAAACCAAAACCTTTCTCAGCGTTGAAGAACTTAACGGTACCAGTCATTTTGTTAGACATAATAATTTCCTTAAATAGTGTTGAATGCCACCTAAATGGCAATTTTTGATTTTTCGTCAGCAATACGTATGGGGAGCACTAAAGAAGGAGAATTAATTGATAAGAATTATCCGAGGATAATTCTTATGCTAATCACTGCTTTACTAAAATGACTGCCTAACATAATCAGGTCTGAACTGCCGAACCATCGAGAAAGATTAAAACACGCTCTCATTTTTAAAGCAAACTTTATCTCGATATTAATGTTTTGTAACAGCCAAAAATATCATTTTTTATAGTAAACATGATGCATTTCAACGGCATAGAAAAATCAGTGCAGACTCATATCACCCTGTGGCAAGTCAGATTCGGCTTTTTTGTCCTGACTATGTAGCCAGTTCTGACAAAAAATATGAGAAAAAACTGAAAAAGGTGGCGATAGACCGGGGATTGTCAGTTGGCGTTCTCTCTAAGTCACAATGTAAATCACTTCTTTGCTGCTGCGATTAGCTTCTGGGCTGCAAATCAATGGCAGCGCCAAATCTGGCTCATCGAGCATCGCCCAGACATGCAAACGCCCGCAGGCACAAGTGCCAGCGGGCGTTTTGCAAGAAGGGATCAGCGCTTACTGCGAAACTTGTTGCTGACCGAATCAATCCAGCTGAAGGTTTCCGGCAGTACCTGGTTCTTGGCGCGCTCTTTGGCTTTCTCGCGAGCCAGCTTGGAGGCAGCCTTGGCTGCTTCGGCGCGGTCCGCCACAATTTTCAGGCGACCCTCTTCGCGGATCTTGTTCCGCTCTCCGTTGGTCAGCTGGTGGTCTGCATTGGCTTGTGCCTTTTGCAATAACAAGGCTATCTCGGCTTTTTCGGCCTCGGTCAGATCTTTCATTTCCAGCTTTTTCACGGCGCGCTCCTGCGGCAGGGTGGTTAGACACCCTAACACAGTTGTGCCGATCACTTCTTATGCAATCGGCTTTCCGGCAGTAAAAATGCGGGTTTGTGCCAATTTTCCGTTATTTCGCTGCCACTTTCCCGCCTGTTTGCCACATTTCAATTTATGGCGAGCGGTGAGGACAGCTCTTGCTCCTCCGGCTCGACGTGGATCAGCACGATGGCGTGGGGCAACTGCGCCATGATGGCGTGTTCGATGCGATCACAGATTTCGTGGGCTTCGCCGATGCTCATCTCCGGGGGCAGGGTGAGATGGAAGTCGATATGGCGACGACGACCGGCACGACGGCTGCGCAGATCGTGAAAACCGCTGGCGGCAGGGCAGCATTCGGTGATGATGCGGCTGGTCATCGCCAGCTCTTCCGGGCTCATGCTCTGGTCGATCAGCGGCTGGAAGGCCTCGTTGAGCATGCTGATCGCCTCTCTGACAATAAAGATGGCGACCGCAATGGCGACCAGCGGATCGAGGATGGCGAGTGAATGGTCGAACAGACCGGCCAGCCAGATCCCGCCAAGACCGACGGCGACACCGGCTGAAGTGAGCACATCCGCCTTGAGATGAAGCGCATCGGCAGCCAGCGCGACCGACTCCTCCTCTCGGGCCACCTTGTAGAGGTAGGCCGAGACACCGCTGTTGACCAGCGCCGAGATCACCATCACCAGCACGCCCCAGCCAATGCTTTCAATCGGGCTGGGGGTGATCAGCTTGTCGACGGCTTCGAAGATGATCCAGCCCGCGGCCAGCAAGATAAGCAGTGCTTCGATGACGCCGGAGACATTTTCAATCTTGTCGTGACCATAGGGGTGGCGTTCATCGGGCGGGAGATCGGACTTTTTCACCGCGAACAGGGCGATCAGGGCCGCCACCAGATCCATGGCGGAGTGGATCGCCTCCGAGATGATACTGACCGAGCCGCTGGCGAACCCGGCCACCATTTTCATGATGATCAGACTGATATTGGAGCAGACCGACACCATGGCGGCTCTGGTTTTTCTGTTCATGTACAGCTTCCTGAATAAAAACGGATATTTCGGTGCGGCGCGCATTATATCCGGCTGACCGGAAATAACCTATTCGGTGTTGTAACCTGATGTTTCCGATGGTATTGCGAATGCTTATTAAAATGGTGACCTCTTGCGTGGCAATAAATAATGAGAGGGATTTATATTTATCCGTGAAAATATCCAGGTAACGATAGCTTAATATAAGCGTGACAACATTTAATAATGCGAATTACTCTTTTTTGGTCTTTCCTGTCGAGGTCGTTTGGCCTCCCCGCTCAAGGGGCTGCGCGCGACATTTTTTGGACGAGAATGAGGCTGGATCCGGATGCCACTGGAGGGTATGCTGGGTCTGGTGATGGTCTTGCACCATCCCACCAAGCGTACTGAAGTTGATGATTCGGATGGCATGCTGGCTCCCATGAGGAACCAACTGTCTGGGTAACATTTTTGGAGTTTGATGATGAGTAACAAAGAACATCACAACGGCAAAGATGCCAAGAAAAAACCGCAGATGTCACTGAAAGAGAAACGCGAAGCCAAACGTCAGAAAGCAGAACTGAAAAACGGCAGCGCAATGAAGTAACGCACCCCTACTGCTGTTCCTTCGGAGCCAGTACAAAGCCAGCCCTTACCGGCTGGCTTTTATGTTTGTGGCTCACGGCGTGGCGCCGTAAGCCGCGAAAATCTGGTGATAACGACCATCCTGATGCATCGCCTCAAGGCGCTTATCAAACAGATTGCGGGCATCGGCCGTTCGGAAGGCAAAGTGATAGACGGTGGGCGGGAAGAGGTCTGCTTGCCTGACCTGATTGCGCTCGTAGTGCTCGCCTGCCTGGGCGGTGGCAATCAGCTGGTCGAGGTAGTAGTAGAACACCCGCTCCTCCAGTACGACGGCATCCACCCTGCCGCGCATCAGTTGGTGCACTTGTACCTGCTGCTTGGCTACCTCCTCATAGTGGGGATTCTGGTTGGCCATGGTGGCGAACGAGCCCCCCAGAATGGTTCTTGCCCGTTGAAAGGCGGTGACCCGTTTTGAATGCAGATCGTCCAAGGTACTGATGTGGGTGCTGCGCAGGGTGAAGATCCGGTTATGGAAGGTGATAACGGGCTGGGACAGAAAATGGGGATCAACCATACCGGGTCTGACGTTGATGATGGCATCCAGCTTTCCTGAATCGAACAGGCGGAAGGTACGCTCCAGTGGCAGAAATTCAAAGCTGGGCTCATAGCCGCTGCCAGCGAACGCCTCTTTCAGCAGATCCAGCTCGATGCCACTCTGATTACTTTCGATGACATAAGGGGGGATGGCAAAGCTGACCCCGACCTTGAGTGGCTTTGCCAGCAACTGACCGGGCAGCATGCTGGTCAGCAGGAACAATAAAGGGGTGAGCAGTTTCATTGCACTTTGCACAAAGCGCTCCTGTGGAGAATATCCATCACTGTAGGGGAAGCAACCATAAAGCGTTATATCCCTTTCGGGCTGAGTGGTTCAGCCTGAGTGCATAAAAAAAGACCCTGAGTTATCAGGGCCTTTTCAATATTCTGTTCTTAGAACGGGATATCGTCGTCGAAATCCATCGGTGGCTCGTTATATACCGGCGGCGCAGATTGCGGCTGCTGGGCAGGACGGCCATAACCGCCTTGCGGCTGCATGTTCTGCTGCGGAGCCGGTGCCGGGCGCTGCTGATTCATCGGCTGCTGCATGGCTTGCTGCGGTTGACCCCAGCCACCTTGTTGGCCACCCATGTTCTGGCCCATGCCCTGACCACCTTGCGGACGGCCACCCAGCATCTGCATGACGCCGGTGAAGCTGTCGACCAGCACTTCAGTGGTGTAGCGCTCCTGGCCACTCTGATCCTGCCACTTGCGGGTCTGTAGTTTGCCTTCCACATAGACCTGGGAGCCTTTCTTCAGGTACTCGCCAGCCACTTCGGCCAGCTTGCCCATGAAGACGACACGGTGCCATTCGGTGCGCTCTTTCTGCTCACCGGTCTGCTTGTCGCGCCAGGTTTCAGAGGTGGCCAGAGTAATGTTGGTCACAGCACCGCCACTCGGCATGTAGCGTACTTCCGGGTCTTGCCCGAGGTTACCGATCAGAATGACTTTATTGATGCCTCGACTGGCCATAATCTCTCTTCCACCTTATTTACCGGCCAGGTCGAAACCTGGTCCAACACGACTAGATACCTGATTAGTTGCTGTGTGCGGGGCGCAATGTCCCGCAGACGCATGTGACGGTCATAGTAACAGTTGCGAAGCGGATTGGCAGCATCCTTAACCGGCTTGATGTGCCAAAGGCAACTGTTGGCTCCTGCTGTAGTGATGGTCTGGTTGCAGCTGTTTCCGGCGCGTCCGGCATCACATTTCTGCCATATATTCCTGTTATGCTGGCCGATTGGCGAATTTGAATCGGTTTTTAAATCGACTAAAAACATATGGTTACGATATTTATGAGATCCATTCTCATACTTTTTTAATATTGTGCTCCCATACCTCCTTGGTAGACTCAGTCGGCCAGATTAGGTGGTTTACAGGTTCAAGGAAGAGCACACAATGAAAGCCGCATGCCCGATCGCACTGGTCACTGAAAATAATGTGCAGGCCAGCACATTTGCTGCATATCTCATCTCTCATTTGAGCCGTCCCGTCCAGCTAATCCACGAGATTAATCAGCTAGATAACCAGTGTGACGGCACGCTGTTTCTCATCGATCTCGACTATATCCGCTCCGGCCAGTCACTGGGCTGGAACCGGGCGATCTCTGAACGCTTTGGCATGGCGGCCACAGTGCTGCTCAATGCTCCCACTGCGACGGATCGCGACCTGCTGCTGATGTGGCCGCAGATCTGCGGTCTGTTTTTCCGTCAGGATCCGCTCGACCGACTGGTTGCCGGGTTGCAGAAAATCCTGTTGGGCGAGTACTGGATGCCGCGCCACCTGCTGTGCGAGCTGGTCGAATACTATCGCCAGGGCAATAGCTACCTGCTGCGTAACGACACCCTGCTGACAGCCAGAGAGCAGGAGATCATCCGTTATCTGATGACGGGCGCCTCCAATGTCGAGATCGCCGACAGCCTGTTTGTCAGCGAGCACACCGTCAAATCCCACCTCTATAACGTTTTTAAAAAGCTGAACGTGAAGAACCGGATCCAGGCGGTGAGCTGGGCCAAAGAGTATCTCGATGCTCCGGACTCCCACTGATGAAAGCGTTCTCTCTGGCGTGTTGCCTTGTGCTGCTCTGGGGCTTCACGACCGTTGTGGCGGCCGAGGCCGATGCTCCGCTGGAGTCGGTACAGCCGGAGCAGGAGAGTGATCGGCTGGATGTGGATGGTTTGGTGCTGGACCGCACTTTTACCCGCTTCGGTCAGGGCTTTTACAACGAATTTACCCGGTTGCGCAGTGATGAAGACCCGAATGCCAGAGAAAATCTGACGATTCATGAGCGCCCGACTGCTCGCTGGGGCAGCCTGATCTGGATCACCCATAACCGGAAGGTGATTTTTAAAACCGCGCTCTCTCCCGGCCGCAATCAGCAGGAGCAGAGCGCCAAACTGGCTTGGTCACAGGTCAGGCAGACCCTCGAACAGCAGAAGATCGCGACCCTGTTCATGGATACCTTCGATTTGGAACATGATGAACTATAAGGATATTTCTCATGCGTGCCCGGTTATTGCTAGTTGCAGCACTGATAGCGCCAGCGCTCCATGCGTCGGAGCTTGTCTATCGCCCCGTCAACCCCAGCTTTGGGGGTAACCCTCTCAACAGCAGTCATCTGCTTGGCACCGCCAATGCGCAGAATGATTACAAGGATCCCGCCAGTGGCAGCGGTAGCAGCGGTACCTCGGCGCTGGATCGCCTGACCTCCAACCTGCAATCCCGCTTGATCAGCCAGCTGCTGGCCGATATCGGCAAGGATGGCAGCCAGAGTGGCAGTCTGGTGACCGATGATTTTGCCATCAATGTGGTGGATGAAGATGGCACTCTGGTGGTTTCGATCACCGACCGGGTGACCAACCAGACCACCATGATCGAAGTGAATGGCCTGATTGCCGACTGAGGGCGCGATGAAACGACAACTGTTATTGATAGTGCCCCTGCTTGCGCTGGCTGGCTGTGCGACCCATATCGGCTCGCCCGTTGCCGATGAGAAGGCAACCCTGATGCCGCGATCCGTCTCTTACAAGGAGCTGATCAGTCTGCCCAAGCCAAAAGGGAAAATTGTCGCGGCCGTCTACGATTTTCGCGATCAGACCGGTCAGTATCTGCCAGCCCCGGCATCCAACTTCTCCACGGCGGTCACCCAGGGCGGGGTCGCCATGCTGAGCACGGCTTTGTGGGATTCCCAATGGTTTGTGCCGCTGGAGCGGGAGGGGCTGCAGAACCTGCTGACCGAACGCAAGATTGTGCGGGCGGCCCAGAACAAGCCCAACGTTCCCGGCAACAATGCCAATCAACTGCCCTCGCTGGTCGCCGCCAACATCCTGATCGAGGGGGGGATCGTCGCCTATGACAGCAATGTGCGCACCGGCGGGGCGGGGGCCAAGTATTTTGGCATCGGTGCCAGCGGGGAGTACCGGGTCGATCAGGTGACGGTCAATCTGCGAGCCGTCGATATCCGTTCAGGCCGGATCCTGAACAGTGTCACCACCTCCAAGACAGTGCTGTCGCAACAGGTGCAGGCAGGGGTATTCCGCTTCGTCGAGTACAAGCGCCTGCTGGAGGCCGAGGCCGGTTTCAGCACCAATGAGCCGGTACAGATGTGTGTCATGTCGGCTATCGAGTCCGGGGTGATCCGGCTGATTGCCAATGGCGTGCGGGACAATCTGTGGCAACTGGCCGACCAGCGGGATATCGACAATCCGATCCTGCAGGAGTACCTGCAAGACAACGCCCCGCTGCTTTGAGTTTTCCCGCTCTCGCAATGCCCTCCCTGGTGGAGGGCATTTTTTTGGCCTCTATCGAATACGACTTAAGACTTTCTGCTCAACGACAGGGCGGTGTTTTTCATCCTCGAATCAGCGGAGTGCCTGATAGGCCGCCTCTTGTCTGACAGGGATACTGTGGGCGTTTTCCAACAAGGCGATGGCGCGATGAAACATCTGTTGAGTGCTCTCTTTTTTCTGCTGATATCGGGCGCCCCGCAACTCGCTGCAGAGCCTGCCGTCTTTGATGAGCTGGCGATGGCAAGCGAGCTGGATTCCGGTTTGCAGAACGACGGGAATCAGGCGCTGTTGTGGCAACTCGGTAGCGAGCAGCAACTGCACCTCACCCAGCAAGGGGAGCTGAATCAGGCGCGCCTGCTGCAACAGGGTTGGGCCAATGAGTTGGCGCTCTCCCAGGTAGGAGATGAGAACTGGGTCAATGGTGCGCAACTGGGTGAGGGCAATAGCGCCGAACTCTATCAGGCGGGCATCAATAACCGGATTTGGCTGCTGCAACAAGGCAGCGGCAATGAAGCCTGGATCAGTCAGCAAGGGGCAGACAATCAGGCCCGGGCGATCCAGCTGGGTGATGGCAATCAGGCCAGCATCGAGCAGAACGGAATCGGATTAACGGCCACCGTCATCCAGATGGGGGCCAATCAGCAAGTAAATGTCGTTCAAACCAACTGAGCCTAGGCTCAACCATTAGCACGAGAGGGAAATCATGTTTAAACGTACCATCATTGCCTCGGCAGTTCTTCTGGCGACCAGCACCGCTTGGGCGGCATCTACTGGCAACCAGGCTACGGTGAACCAGGCCCAGAGCGGCAATATCGCCACCATTAACCAGGTGGTGGGAAGCGTCGATAACAAGGCTAACATCGATCAAGCTGGTAACAACAACACAGCTGTTACCACTCAAAAGAATACCGGCCAGTCAGATGCCGATACTCGGCAGGTAGGTGACAGTAACGAGGGTTACATCTTGCAACAAGGTGACACTAACCTCTCCAAAGCCTCCATCGATACAAAGGGGAACGACAACTTTGCTGATGTGATTCAGCAATTTGAGAATGGCGGTGCGGTTGCCGGGGTTGTGCAGGATGGGGATCGCAACGACGCCAAGATCAAGCAAGATAATGGTGACTTAGCTGACTCCAGGATCACTCAAATCTCGGATGGTAATCGGGCTGTCATTAATAACCAGATATCCGATTTCGCTCGGGCGAGTGTACAGCAGCTAGAAGGGGGGGCTCACCAGGCTGACGTGACCCAGACAGCGGCTGATGGAGCCAACGCCGAAGTGGTACAACGTGGAGAGAGCAATATCACCAAGGTGCTGCAGGCAACCGGTAACTATGACTATGCACCGGCGGAAGGAACATCTGCAGTGGTGACTCAGAGTGGTTCTTTGAACAATGCAGATGTCACTCAATACGATAGTGCCAACGTAGCGACTGTTGAGCAAAGTGGAACCCGCGGTGAAGTGGTGACTCTGCAGCAAGGGTCTGATGCCGGGAATGGCAACGGCCTGTTGGCCAAACAGTCTGGAACCGGGGAGTTTGCTGACCTGACACAGGATGGTAATCGCAACCGGATTGAGACCGACCAGCAAGGTACTGGCAATGATGCCTTGGTCAACCAGACAGGTGATGACAACAAGGCCGTGGTCAACCAGTTAGCCAGCAGTACCGATGGTGCGGTCACCATTGATCAGGTAGGTAATGACAACTATGCCAATGCAGTGCAACAAGCAGGCAGCGGCAATACCATCGATATCGACCAGAACGGAACTGGCAACCAGGTTGCCTCTGCTCGTGATGGTGAAGGCAAAGGCGCCTGGACCTGGGGCTCGGACAACGAGCTGGTCGTTGCTCAGAAAGGCACTGACAACTGGGCCTATGCCGATGCGTCTCACTCTGAGTCTGTGGTCAAAGTGACCCAGGATGGTGAGTTGAACAATGCCAAGGTTGAGTCCTACTTGGGTAGCGAGAACAAGCTCACCATGACCCAGAACGGCGCTGAGCACGAGGCCAATGTCTACGTCAATGCTGGGGTTGGTGGGGGGCGCAACACCGTTGATGTGGTGCAAAACGAAAGCTTTAATACTGCCAATGTGACCGTATTGGGCAGCGATAACCATGCCTATGTCTATCAAGGGGCTGGTAGCAACTGATGGTCATCTCCGGATTCAGGGGCCTGCGGGCCCCTCTTTTATTGGTGCTGCTCTGTGGGTTGATGCTGGTTCATCGCGTCGCTTCCCCAGCAAGCGCTAGGGGAAACGAGATGGAGCCCGATCCGTCGATCCGCTTGTCCCTCAATATTGCGCAGAACGAGCAGGGGCTGTCACTTGCGCCAACGCTGCTCAGCAAGCGCGACTTGACGGTGAGTGTCAGCTTGCTGGTGCATGGCGAAGGGGCGGCCGGGAGCACGACTCAGCGCCAGAGCCGTAATCTGTCGCTGCAGGCTGGAGTGGTCATGGCGGTTGGCAAAATAGGGCTGGGTTTGCGTTGTCCCTATCGGGTCGAGCTCACCGCTCTGATATGGCAAAACGAGCGGCTGCTGGTGGAGAAAAAAGAGCAGATGGCGTGCGCCGGATGATGCGCATTTCATCTCATGACTGTCTATTCATCCAGTAGTCTCTATGCCATACTGACTCGCTCAGGTTTCTGTATCGAGCGTGCAACAAGATGGAAAAGATCGTGGTCCGGGGTGCTCGCACCCACAACCTCAAGAACATCAATCTGACCCTGCCCCGCGACAAGCTGATCGTGGTCACCGGCCTCTCCGGCTCGGGCAAATCCTCTCTGGCGTTCGATACCCTCTATGCCGAGGGGCAGCGCCGCTATGTGGAGTCCCTCTCCGCCTATGCTCGCCAGTTCCTCTCCCTGATGGAGAAGCCGGACGTCGACCATATCGAGGGGCTTTCGCCCGCCATTTCCATCGAGCAGAAGTCCACTTCCCATAACCCGCGCTCGACCGTCGGCACCATCACCGAAATCTACGACTACCTGCGTCTGCTGTTCGCCCGGGTCGGTGAGCCGCGCTGCCCGACCCATGCCATTCCGCTTGCCGCCCAGACCATCAGCCAGATGGTGGATCAGGTACTGGCCCAGCCGGAGGGGAGCAAGCTGATGCTGCTGGCCCCGGTGGTGCGTGACCGCAAGGGGGAACACACCAAGCTGCTGGAGAATCTGGCGGCGCAGGGTTATATCCGTGCCCGTATCGACGGCGAGGTGTGCGATCTATCCGACCCTCCCGCGCTGGAGCTGCACAAGAAGCACACCATCGAGGTGGTGGTGGACCGCTTCAAGGTGCGCGATGACCTTGCCTTGCGTCTGGCCGAGTCGTTCGAGACGGCGCTGACCCTATCCGGTGGTATCGTGTTGGTGGTGCCGATGGACGGGGAGGAGGGGGTTGCTCCCATGACCTTCTCCGCCAACTTCGCCTGCCCGGAGTGCGGCTACTCCATGTCGGAGCTGGAGCCGCGCATCTTCTCTTTCAACAACCCGGCCGGTGCCTGTCCCACCTGTGATGGTTTGGGCGTGCAGCAATATTTCGACCCGGCCAAGGTGATCGGCGATCCGGCCATCAGCCTGGCCAACGGCGCCATCCGTGGCTGGGACAAGCGCAGCTTCTACTACTTCCAGATGCTCAAATCTCTCTCCGAGCACTACAAATTCGATCTGGAGACGCCGTGGGAGGATCTGCCGCTCAAGACCCAGGAGGTGATCCTGCGTGGCTCCGGTCGCACCGAGATCGAGTTCCGCTACATGAACGACCGCGGCGACGTGGTGGTGCGCAAGCACCCGTTCGAGGGGATCCTGCACAACATGGAGCGGCGCTACCGGGAAACCGAGTCCAATTCGGTGCGTGAAGAGCTCTCCAAATACATCGCCAACAAGTCTTGCTCAAGCTGCGGTGGCAGCCGGCTGCGGGAGGAGGCGCGCCACGTCTTCGTCGACAACCGCAACCTGCCGGCCATTGCCGAGCAGTCCATCGGCGATGCACTGGCCTTCTTCGAGGGGCTGAACCTCACCGGCCAGCGTGCCCAGATTGCCGAGAAGATATTGAAAGAGATCGTCGAGCGGCTCGGCTTCCTGGTGAACGTCGGTCTCAACTACCTGAGCCTGTCGCGCAGCGCAGAGACCCTCTCGGGCGGCGAAGCGCAGCGCATTCGACTGGCCAGCCAGATCGGTGCCGGTCTGGTAGGTGTCATGTATGTGCTGGACGAGCCGTCCATCGGTTTGCATCAGCGCGACAACGAGCGTCTGCTCAAGACACTCACTCATCTGCGTGATCTCGGCAACACGGTGATCGTGGTGGAGCACGACGAGGACGCTATCCGCCTTGCGGACCATGTGCTCGACATCGGCCCGGGAGCCGGGGTACACGGCGGGGCCATCGTCGCGCAGGGTACGCCGGAGGAGATCATTGCCAATCCCGAGTCACTCACCGGTGACTACCTCTCCGGTCGCAAGCAGATCGCCATTCCTGCCGAGCGCACGCCGCTCACCGGCAAGTGGTTGAAGCTCAAGGGGGCGAGCGGCAACAACCTGCGCAACGTCAACCTGGATCTGCCGATCGGAGTGATGACCTGCGTCACCGGCGTCTCCGGCTCCGGCAAGTCGACCCTGATTAACGATACCCTGTTCCGCATTGCTCACCGTGAGTTGAACAAGGCCACCGAATCCACCCCGGCACCCTATCGCAGTGTCGAGGGGCTGGAGCATCTGGACAAGGTGGTGGATATCGACCAGAGCCCCATCGGTCGTACCCCACGCTCCAACCCGGCCACCTACACCGGCCTGTTTACCCCGATCCGCGAGCTGCTCTCCGGCACTCAGGAGGCGCGTTCCCGAGGCTACCAGCCGGGCCGCTTCTCCTTCAACGTGAAAGGGGGCCGCTGCGAGGCGTGCCAAGGGGATGGAGTCATCAAGGTGGAGATGCACTTCCTGCCGGACGTCTACGTACCGTGCGACGTCTGCAAGGGCAAGCGCTACAACCGCGAGACGCTGGAGGTGAAGTACAAGGGCAAGAACATCCACGAAATCCTCGAGATGACGGTGGAAGATGCCCGCGAGTTCTTCGATCCGGTACCGGCAGTGGCGCGCAAGCTGCAGACCCTGATGGACGTGGGCCTCTCCTATATCCGCCTCGGCCAGTCGGCCACAACCTTGTCTGGCGGTGAGGCACAGCGGGTCAAGCTGGCGCGCGAGCTCTCCAAGCGGGATACCGGTCAGACCCTCTATATTCTGGACGAGCCGACCACCGGCCTGCACTTCCACGACATCCAGCAACTGCTCAAGGTGCTGCACCAGCTGCGGGATCGTGGCAACACCATCGTCATCATCGAGCACAATCTGGATGTCATCAAAACTGCCGACTGGATCGTCGATCTGGGTCCGGAGGGGGGCGCCGGTGGTGGCCGCATTCTGGTGACGGGGACGCCGGAAGAGATTTGCACCAATAAAGAGTCTCATACAGCTCGTTTTTTGAGGCCACTTTTGGCGCGATAAGCCGTTATAATCGAGGGGCCTTTGGCCCCTTTTTGTTATAAAAATCGGGAGCATAGGGGGAAGCTCGTCAAGTGTGGGCAGGCTTGGCATCTCAGCATCATGGTAATGGATATATCGGGTTATGGCTCAGGCTCCGCGCACGATTGATCATCAGTTGGCTTACTCCATGTTCCCCATCTGGCTGGGGGCGATCCTGCTATTGCTGGTCCTGCTGGCGTGGGCCCAAATCCCGGCTGCCAGCCGGATTGAAGAGCAGCGAATGAAGGAGCATCTGCTGCGCGTGACCAAGGCGGTGCAGGCGGATGTGGCCGCTCTGGATGCATTCAGTCGGGATTGGGGCATCTGGGATGACAGTCACCGTTTTATGGACAACAAAAGCAGGGCGTACATCGAATCCAACCTGTTCAGTGATATGCCGATGCGGGATTTTAGTCTCAACCTGATGAGCTTCATGGATCTCACCGGCTACGAAATCTGGACGCGCACCCTGCTACCCGATGCGCCGGGGATCAATCCGGACCAGTTTCCCTACTTCCTTGATGAGCTGAAAAAGCAGTTAAGGGCGCGCTCGGTGGCGCAAGGGGGCATCAATCTGCACGGGATCCGTGCTTCCCAGTGGGGGCCGCTGATGTACTCGTGGCAGCCGATCAGAAACAGTGACGAGTCGGCACCGTTCAACGGTTTCTTGCTGGTTGTACGTTGGCTCGACAAGGCCTATCTCGAGCAGGTATCGGAGCGTACCGCGCTGCCTCTGGCGATCTCCCACGCCAATCTGGATGTCACCGCTACCTTCAAAAAACTGAAACCGCAAATAACGTATCGCCTGATCGACCTTGGGCTCACCCGGCTTAGGGGAGAGGTGCGACTGCTCAACAGCGATAACCAGCCGGTGCTGACTCTGGTGATTGAGGAGGAGAGAAAGATCTTGAGTGGCGTCATGGAGGGGGCGCTCTGGACCTTTATCGGTATGCTTTTTATCAGTTTTATCTGCGTCATGATCGCCATGTACCGGCTCAACAGCATTGTGCTTACCCCGTTGCAGCAGCTGGTGTCGGCGCTGCAACGCTTTGGCGATCGGCCAGATGCCACCTTGATCCCCTATATCGACAGCAGCGCCGAGATGGCGACCTTGAGCGGCAAGTTCAAGGAGATGGCCAGCAAGGTCAGTCAGCAACACGATGATTTGTTGGAAAAATCCAGCCAGATGGAGATGGCTGCATTCACCGACCCCTTGACCCGTTGTTTCAATCGTCGCTATCTGGATAGCTGGTTGCAAGACAATTGGGCCCGCCCTTGTCAGCTGTTGCTGCTCGATCTCGATCATTTCAAACGGATCAACGACCGATTTGGTCATGATATGGGTGATCTGGTGTTGCAGCAGCTGGCAGAACTGCTGCACAAGCTGGTGGTGAGTGACGCCGAGCCCGTTATCCGGTTGGGAGGGGAGGAGTTTTTACTCCTGTTGCAGGTGGATAATGAGCAAGAGTTGGTACAGCGTGCCGATTATCTGCGGCTTCGTGTTGTTCAGCACAGTTTCGGTTCGGAGGAGAGGCCGCTATGGTTAACGGTTTCATCGGGATATTGTCGGTATCCTCTGCATCCGGCGTGCCCCGATACCTTCTGGAGCCACAGTTTCAAGCTGGCCGACCTGGCGCTCTATCAGGCAAAACTGAGGGGCCGTAATCGATGCTGTGGCTATTCGGGCACTCTGTCTGTTCGGGAGGTGATGGAAAAGACCCCGGAGCAACTTGTCGAAGGGAATAGTCTTGCGTTGCAACATACTGTCAGCCCGGATTAGCCCTGCCGGACCAATACCAGATAGGCCAGGGCGACAATAAAACCGAGCAGGATAAAGAGAAAGGATCCGATCCCCCAAACGGCCGCGAGAAAGGCCCCCACCTTTTGCCATTTCGACTCATTTTTCATAAATAAACCATTACTTCCCAGTAACTTGCATGGCGCAAAAAATACGCTGATTTGCCCATATTAACAACAATTAATAGCCACTCTGCCGAGCGATAAGGTGTGGTTTGCTTGCTTGTTTTGGCGCTGAATGGGGTTAGTTACAACCTGTCGAAACAGGTATTCCGGCTTGTTGTCTGGGGACTCAAGGAGATTGGGATGGCGCGCAAAGATGTCACACCAATCGATTTATTT
The DNA here is from genome assembly GCF_049174455.1 of Aeromonas sp. 601027. Classification (NCBI taxonomy): domain Bacteria; kingdom Pseudomonadati; phylum Pseudomonadota; class Gammaproteobacteria; order Aeromonadales; family Aeromonadaceae; genus Aeromonas; species Aeromonas sp. 601027. The sequence goes on from NZ_JAAKTN010000015.1 coordinate 146,390, forward strand.
CCGCGCAACCTTTGCTTCAAGTCAATAACTTTGCATTTACAAGGGCATATAGTCAGCGGGCTTACAGCATCAAATGAAAACAAAAAAAGGGATTACGTGATGAAAAAATTACTTCCTCTGATGATTGCCGCTGCAGTGGCCTCTCCTTTCGCCATGGCCCATCAGGCTGGCGACATTCTGGTTCGTGGTGGTTTGGCATTTGTATCGCCGCAGGAAAGCAGCACGCCTGTAGAGCTGGAAATTAATGACAACATGCAATTGGGATTGACTCTCTCTTACATGATTACTGATAACTGGGGTATCGAATTGCTGGCTGCAACCCCCTTCTCTCATTCAGTCAAACTCGGTGGCGCTGAAGTTGCCAAGATCAAGCATCTGCCGCCGACTCTGATGGGTCAGTACTATTTTGGCGATGCTCAAAGCAAGGTTCGCCCGTATGTCGGTATTGGCGTGAACTACACCACCTTCTTTGATGAAGAGGGTCGTGGTGCACTGTCAGGAACCGATGTCAAAGTCGATGACTCCTGGGGGGTTGCCGGACAAGTTGGCATCGATATGGCGATCACTGACCGCTGGTTTGTCAACGGTTCAGCCTGGATCATGGATATCGATACCGATGTGCATACTGCGATTGGCACCATTAATACCAAGGTCGACCCGATGGCCTTTATGGTGGGTGTTGGCTACCGCTTCTAATGATTCTGACTGCGGTTCTGAACGGATCGCGGAAGATAGCAAAGTACGTCTCTTTCAGCCCGGCTTTTGCCGGGCTTTTTTCGTATTGCTGATTTTGTCTGGACTGTGATCCAACCCGATACAAATCAATTAAATCCCTGTCGCTTTATTTCAGTTATTCGCCACCCTTGCCGATAGTGACTATGTTCACTTTACCTTCCCCCAATGAGTGAGGATGTCTCCATGGGCTTATCTATTGTGCAGCGGATCATCGCCGGATTCGTGTTGATGCTGCTGTTGCTGATCCTGCTTGGTGTGATCAGTACCTTTAAAATCAAGGGTATAAATGACGGCCTCTCTGCCGTATCTGACCGGGCAACCCCGCTGGTAGTGGCTGTCGCAGGTCTAAAGGGGGCACTGCAGGATAGTAACCGCTGGGTGCTGGTCTACCGCACCAGTGAAGATGCCGCCCAGTTGCCGCAGCTGGCCAATCAGTTCAAGGAGCAGCAGAACCGCTTCGCCCAGCTGAGTCAGGAGATGGGTAAATTTACCGACGTAGCGGATGCTCGTGTCCGCTTCCAGCAGGTTGAGAGTGCTACCACCCAATTTTATGGCTTGGCGGATCAGGTGTTGGCCCAGCATCGGCAGTGGGTCAGTGCGCTGGATCAGCGCCACAAGCTGGAGATGGAATTTATCCGCCTTGAGGATACCTACCAGTGGGCGGCGGATCTGCTGCTGCAACAGACCGCCAGCAAGCGCTCCATGCGCAACAAGGCGGAGCTTATTACCTCGGGTATCGCCCGCGATCTGAAGAATATCCGCCGTGCCGATGCCAAAACCGACCTAAATGAGCTGGAAAAGGTACTCAGCAAGGATATCGAGATGGCCCGCAAGCGGTTGGAGCGGGTAGTGGTGCCCGATGATGTGAAAGCGCGCTTTGTCTCCAATCTGGATCGGATGCAGGAGTTGGCGCTCGGCGCTCAGGGCTTGCTGGCAACCATGCGTCAGGCTCAGCAACTGGCGCTGTCGCTGGCCACGCAAAATCAGCAGCTGGATGCCAGTCTGGTCAACAGCCTCAATTTGCTCGATGAGATGGGCAAGTCCGCCGGTGCCATCGCCAGCGACAGCCGGATCAACGCCGATGCGGCGGTCAGCAGTGCCAGCTTCTGGATCCTGGTGGTTGCCGCGATGTCGGCCGCTGCGGCGCTGGTGATCGGCTATACCACTGCGCGCAGCATTCAGCGCCCGTTGCAGATGATCAACAAGGAGCTCGATTACATGGCGGCCGGTGACATGACCCGCCGCATCAACTACCGCAGCAGTTGTGAATTTGGCAGCCTTTCCCGCTCTATCGATACGCTGGCGGGCAAGACCGGTGAACTACTCTCTCAAATCAATGCGGGCTCCCGCCATCTGGTGGATGAGGCGAGCCGGGCCGCCGAGATCAGCGAACGGGCCATGTCCCGGGTACAAGAGCAGAAGAGCCAGACCGATCAGGTGGCCGCCGCCATTACCGAGCTGGAAGTGAGCGCCACCGAGGTGGCCCGCTCTACCGATGGCACCAAGCGGGAAGTGGATCTGGCCGATGAAGAGGCGCGTAATGGTCGCCAGAAAGTGGCCACCACTCGCCGGATCACCGAGCAGCTGGCTGGCGCCATGGAAGAGGCGGTCGGGATCACCTACAAACTTGGGGAATTCAGCAACAACATCGGCAGCATTCTCGATGTGATCCGCAGCATTGCCGAGCAGACCAACCTGCTGGCGTTGAACGCTGCCATCGAAGCGGCTCGTGCTGGCGATGCCGGTCGCGGTTTTGCGGTGGTGGCCGATGAGGTACGGGCGCTGGCCAATCGCACCCAGACCTCGACCGAAGAGATCCAGGGGATGATTGAGAACCTGCAGAGCTCCAGCAAGCATGTGGTTGAAGTGATGGGGCGTAGCCAGGAGCAGACCCAGAGCTGTGTCGAGCAGACTCGCGAGATGGATGTGGCGCTGCAATCCATTGCCGATCGGATGGGGGCCATCAAGTCGATGGCGGATCAGGTGGCCCATGCCGCTCAGGAGCAGATCTCCGTCAGTCAGGGGGTCGCTCGTCATATCGCCGGTATTGCCGATGTGGCATACGAGACTGAGCGCGAGGCGCGCGAATCCGCCAGTAGCAGCGAAGTGCTGGCCGACCTGGTCGCCAAACAGCAGCAATTGATCGCACATTTCAAGGTCTAGGAGGGCTTATGTCTAAAAAGTGGATTGGAGCCCTGAGTCTCCTGTTGTGTGGCCAGCTGATGGCCAGCGAGCTGGTGATTGAAAGCTGGCGAACCGATGACAAGGCGTTGTGGGAGCAGAAGATTATCCCGGCGTTTGAAGCGGCGCATCCCGGCATCAAGGTGAGTTTTCATCCGGTGCAGAACGTCAACTACATGCCCACCCTGTGGGAGAGCCTGAAAGGCGGTAAGGCGGGGGATCTCATTACCTGTCGTCCGTTTGATGACTCGCTCGCCCTGTTCAAGGCGGGCCATCTGGCCGAGCTGACCGAAATGGCAGGGATGGAGAACTTCCCGAGTTTTGCCCAGTCACCCTGGCAGACTGACTCCGGTGCCCAGACCTTCTGCGTACCCATGGCCTCGGTGATTCATGGCTTCTTCTATAACAAGAAGATCTTCAGTGAGTTGGGGCTCACCTTGCCGCAAACCCGCGATCAGTTCTTTGCCGTGCTGGACAAGATCAAGGCCGACGGTCGCTATGTGCCGCTGGCCATGAGCGGTTCCGAGAGTTGGGTTGCCTCCGAGCTGGGGTTCCAGAACATTGGTCCCAACTACTGGAAGGGAGAGGACGGCCGTCTGGCACTGATCGGCGGGCAGGAGCGGTTGGACAACCCGCAATATGTGAAGGTGTTCGATGAGCTGGCGCGCTGGCGCTCCTACCTCGGTGAAGGTGGCGAGAGCCGCGATTATGCGACCAGTAACGAGCTGTTCACCTCGGGCAAGGCCGGCTTCTACGTGGCGGGCTCCTGGGAGATTGCCCCCTTCACCGGCAAGGTCGATTTTGGCGTCATGCGTCCGCCGGTGGCCAAACAGGGTGATGGCTGTTTCTTTACCGACCACACCGATATCGGTATGGGGATGAACCCGGCCAGCAAGAACAAAGAGGGGGCAATGGCCTTCCTGCAGTGGCTGACGACGCCGCAATTTGCCGAGCTCTATACCAACTCGCTGCCGGGATTCTTCTCCCTCTCCAACCACTTCTTCGATGTCACCAATCCGGCGGCCAAAGAGATGATGGAGTGGCGCGATCAGTGTGACTCCACCATTCGGGTGGCGACCCAGATCCTCTCCCGTGGTACGCCCAAGTTGGGGGATGAACTGGCAGAGGTGAGTCAGGCTGTGCTGCTTGGCAAGATGGAGCCCAAAGCTGCCGCGGATCGACTGGAAAGTGGTTTGAAGGGGTGGTATGCCCCTCATCAGGGCAATAAGGCCAAGAGCGCGGATTGTCAGTGTGATGCGGTTGCCCCTGCCTCGGTTTCAACACCGACAGCTGAGGTGTCAGCAGCCCCCGCGACCAGTGAAACACCGGCCGTGGTGGCACCAGCTGTGACTCCCGCAGAACCCGCATCAGCGGCCGCTGCCCCATTACCGGCGCCGTCGGATGAGGTGGAGCAGGCGCTCTCCAACGAGCTGGAGGCGCCACAGCAGCCACAGCAGCCACAGCAGCCACAGCAGCCACAGCAATAGGTCATCTGCATCAATAAAAACGGGAGGCATCAGCCTCCCGTTTTTTTATGGCTCGCGGCCAGCATGTATCGCTTTATTGTGCTTCGTGGGGCCAGCGGCAGAGGCTGCCGATGCGGGCAACCGGGGCAAACCCCAGAGAGCGGTAAATGCGATGGGCATGGTAATGCTCGTCAGCCACTATGATCAGCTGTTTGGCGCGGGACAATCCTGCGCGAGCCACTTGACTCAGCAGCTGGCGGCATAACCCCTGGTTGCGCCACGCATGGTGCGTACGTACCAACTGGAAGCGCCCAAGTGTGCCGCAGAAGAAGAGGCCACAGCTGGCGACCAGTTTCCCCTCTTGCCAGATCCCCCACCAGTCCCCGAGACCATCGGCAATCATGGCCTGATAGAGCGCCTGACGGGATCGCAGATAGGGGAGATAGCTCTGTTCCGAGTGCCCCTCATCTCGTTCATTGAGTTCGAAGTCGAGCCACTCAGGCCAATCAGTAGTGGTGAAGGTGCGTGCCTCAACCTTGTTCATGTCGCTGTGAGGGGGTGGGCAGCTCTGCTCATCCAGCGCCAGCACCACGCACTCCATATATTGGTATCCGGTTGCGACAAAACCGGCGATCCGGCTGTTTTGTCCGGCCGCCAGTGGCCATTGGAAGGTGCGGTGGCGCACTCGAGGATCCTGGCCGATCAGCTGATCAAATGTGGCTTCCAGCCAGCCTTTGTCACGGTCGCTGGGCGGGGTGGGGAGCAGCAGGTAGTTGCCGAAGTAATAGTCGGGAGCATCCGGCGTGCGAACCGCCCAGAACTGATCGTGCTGAACAACCTCGCCCTGATAGCGATCGAACAGCAAGTCGGTGGCAAAGCCGGGGTGGGTATCCATGATGGTGCTCCTGCAAAGACTCATTCTGTTATCGGCAGGAGTGGGAAATAGATGAAAAGGGGCCGGAGAAACCTCCGGCCAAACAATCACACGCAGATTCAGAACGTCCAGGACGATCTGACCCCATCATAACTCGACTGGGGCAATTTTGGGATGGGCACTTTCGGTTACGTACCGTTAATTTTGTAAATATGAAGTTCGTCAGATCGGATGTGAGGTAAATCCCTGTTGACTTTGTGTCGTTTTGCTCATAAATATAAAGACGTTTAGACGTCCAAACATCCGTTTTGACGTAGGCAGATGGATTGCAGGACAGGGAGAAGAGCAGATGGGATTTCACAGTGCACGTCAGGTTGAGGCGCTCAACCAGAGCTTGGCAGATTTGAATGGCGATATATCGGTCAGTTTCGAGTTTTTTCCGCCCAATAGTGAAGGGATGGAAAATACCCTCTGGCAGTCCATCGAACGGCTGAAAGTGCTGGAACCCAAGTTCGTTTCCGTCACCTATGGCGCCAACTCCGGCACCCGTGATCGCACCCACAAGGTGATCAAGGACATCAAGGAGCGGACCGGCCTGATTGCGGCGCCGCACCTGACCTGTATCGATGCCAGCCGCGATGAATTGCGCACCATCGCCCGCGACTACTGGAACAGCGGCATTCGCCATATTGTGGCTCTGCGCGGTGATTTGCCGCAGGGGTTGGATAAGCCGGATATGTATGCCACCGACCTGGTTGCCCTGCTCAAGTCAGAGGCGGACTTCGATATCTCGGTTGCTGCCTATCCGGAAGGGCACCCGGAGGCCAAGAGTGCGCAATCCGACCTGCTCAACCTCAAGCGCAAGATTGATGCCGGTGCCAACCGCGCCATCACTCAGTTCTTCTTCGATGTGGAAACGTATTTGCGCTTTCGGGATCGCTGCGCCGCCATCGGTATCGATGCCGAAATCGTGCCGGGGATCCTGCCGGTCTCCAATTATCAGACCCTGGCCAAGTTTGCCGGTTTTACCAACGTGAAGATCCCGCGCTGGATGCATCAGCGTTTCGAGGGGCTGGATAACGATCAGATGACTCGCAATCTGGTGGGGGCGAGCATCGCCATAGATCAGGTGCGCGTGCTGAGTCAGGAAGGGGTGAAGGATTTCCACTTCTATACCCTGAACCGCTCCGAGCTGACTTATGCCATCTGCCATACTCTGGGGGTTCGTCCCAAGGGCTGATCAGTGCTCACAGCGATAAAAGCAAAAAGCCAATGAGTTGCTCATTGGCTTTTTCGTTATGGCCGATTATCAAGGTCTGGTCGGGGCGATCTCTTTTGGCTCAAGATCGATGACCGCATTACCGGCAGCCCCCGGATACTGGTGATAGACCTGATCCTGTTCCAGTGTGTAGAAGGTATCCAGATAGTCGTCGTTATTGGTCATCCAGGAGTCGGGTAGCGCCTTGACGATGCGACCGCCGAGATCGAGGAAGGGCAGGGCTTCCGGCACGCCACCCGCAGTAAAGCCGAGTTTGAGAGCTTCAATCAGCAGGGCGCTCAGCTCCTTGTAGTTGACGTTGTCATCCTGTTCCATCATCACCACATCGACGGCACCCCAGCGATAGCGATCCCAGTAAACCAGGATCTGGTTGGGGGTGTAGTCTGTGTTGTCATAGTCGAGGTAGGGCATGTCGACAATATCGACTACTGGCTCATCCCGACTGGGATTGACCCCTGCGACCACCGCATACACTTCGGCCGCGCCGAGCAGCCAGGGCTCCTGATCATCCTTCAGTCTGATCTTTTTCAGGATACTGGTCTTGAGTGGCGCCGTGCTGGCCGCCACTCGCGGAGCGCTTTGCCGATCCGCATCGGCCAGCGCCTTGCGCATCACCTTCAAGCCTGCGTTCTTGGCTTTGACGGGATCGGCTTCGACTACCAGAACCGGCCGGGCCGGTGCCTTGTCCACATCCAGATAGACGGGATTGCCAGCGCTGTCGAACGCTTCAATGGCGCTCCAGCTCTTCTCATCTCCACTTGGAACATAGGCGACCAGCGGTTCGACGCCCTGTTGCAGTGCAGCGGCCTGATCGGTGTTGGCCAGCCGCAACTGCATCAGTTGCTTGACCTCGCCATCCAGTCCTTGCCGGCTGATGGCTGCCTGGTTGGCATCGGTCGCCTGCCGCTTAAGGCGCGGGCTGGCCTTCTGCAGCAGATTGGGAAGCGGGCTCTGATATTGCTGATTGCTCAGCAGGGGCAACAGGTTTTTCTGCTGAAGTGCGAGCTGGCGAGCCAGCTCTCGATCCGTATCGGCAGCCTGGACGCTCGTGGCACCCAGTATGGCCAGTAGTAACAAGACAGCCTGATTTTTCATTTTTATTCTCCGTTACATGGAACCTGACAGGGCACCATGTCCGGGAAGATTGGTGCCCTGGCACCACTAGAAGGAAATTAGTTTCACTTGTGAATCATTTTATCTGGATAGTGTGCAGAGGTTCACGGTTTGAGGTTCAATTGATTCCTTTGTCGATGTGGTTGGAACTGATAGATCGCCAGACCAATCAGCAGACCCCAGCAGGCTGCCGCGATGCCGAGCAGGCTGATCCCGGACGCGGTAATGATAAAGGTGAGCAGCGCAGCTTCTCGCGCTTCATCCTGGTGCAAGGCAGAGTGCAGGCTGCTGCCGATGGTACCTAACAGGGCCAAACCAGCGACGCAGGTGACAAGGGCTGCCGGAAAGGCGCTAAACAGGGCCGCGACGGTCGCACCGAAGCAGCCGGTCAGGAGATAAAAGCAACCCGCCCATACCGCAGCTGGCCAGCGGCGCTTGGTATCCGGGTCGACCTCTTTGCCCATGCAGATGGCGGCAGTGATGGCGGCCAGATTGAAGGCATAGCCGCCAAAAGGGGCGAGCAGCAGGCCAGTCAGGCCAGTCCAGCTGATCAGCGAGGAGGTGGAAGGCTGATAGCCGTGGGCCCGCAAGATGGCAATTCCCGGCATGTTTTGCGATGTCATGGTGACAATGAACAGCGGCAGCGCGATACCAAACAGAGCATCAAGGGAGAAGGCTGGCCATGTCCAGACCGGGCTGGCGAGTTGCCAGTGAAGGGTGCCCATTTGCAAATCCCCCCGCACGCTGCAGATCAGCATCCCCACTCCCAGTACTAGCACCATGGTATAGCGGGGCCAGAGATGACGACCCAGCAGGAAGGCCAGCAGCAGGATGCCAAGCAGCAAGGGATCTTGCGGGGCGACCTTGAATAGATCCAATCCGAATCTGAGCAGCACGCCAGCGAGCATGGCGGCGGCCAGTGGAGCCGGAATATGTTTCATCAAACGGTCGAACCAGCCGCTGATGCCACACAGAGTGATCAGCAGGGACGAGATCACAAAGGCGCCGATGGCTTCCGCCAGAGTGAAGTTGCCCAGCGTGGTGATCAGCAGTGCCGCACCCGGTGTGGACCAGGCGGTTAGTATGGGTATGCGGTAATAGAGAGAGAGGCCGATGCAGCTCACCCCCATGCCGATCCCCAGCGTCCAGAGCCAGGAGGCGACTTGAGCTGTATCTGCACCCGCCGCTGTGGCGGCCTGGATGATCAGGATGACGGAGCTGGTGTAGCCGACCATCACGGCGATAAATCCTGCGACCAGATGGGGGATGGCGAAGGGCATGACTCTTCCTCTTGGCGTTGTGACGCGCTGTGCGTTATTACGTACAATACAGCTTTGACTATATCGCCGTGCGCTATAGCGCACAAGGCGCATCGTGCAAGAGTAATAAAGAGGCAGTTATGCAAGAGATGAGTCAGCATCTGGCTGCTCGACTGAAGGGGCTGCGCAGCGAGCGCGGCTGGAGCCTGGATGCCGCCGCGCGCGAAACGGGTGTCAGCAAGGCGATGCTGGGGCAGATTGAGCGGGGAGAGTCCAGCCCGACAGTGGCGACGCTGTGGAAGATCGCCACCGGTTTTCGAGTCTCCTTTTCCAGTTTCATTGAGCCTACACCCGCTGCGCAGGCAGAGGTGCTCTATCGCACCGCCGATGCCATTCGCCAGCAGCCAGCGGGAGAGGGCATGCAAGTGGCACCGCTCTTCCCTTATGAAAACCGGTTTGGTTTCGAGTTGCTTGAGCTGACCCTGTTACCGGGTTACCAGCGTGAATCCGAGCCCCATGAGCCGGGAGTGACCGAGCATGTCATCGTCATCAGCGGCATGATGGAGGTGCTGGTGGAAGGGGAGTGGCGCTCATTTGAGCAAGGGGAGGCGGTGCGTTTTGCTGCCGACCGTCCCCACGGTTATCGCAATCTCGGCATAGCCCCGGCTATTTTTCACAACTTGATCCACTATCCGGTGGCAACACCCTGAACATGTTACGCAGTCATCAACCCGGACGACCATCTGCTCTGGGGCGGATCAGTATCGGGGTATAGACCCAGACAAACAGACCATAGGCAGCGATCCAGGCAAGCGCGCTGAGGTTCCAGCCATGCAGGGTAAAAGTGGGCCAGAACAGCGGAATTACCACCCGCATTGTGGCGGCAGCGATAACCAGGGCGAATGCGCCAGTGATCCTGCGTCCTACTTGCAAGGCTCGACCGCTATGGCCGAGGGAGACTCGCGCAATCATGCCCAGGATCATGGTCCCCATGCAGCCTGCGCTGAGCAGGTGGCTGGCCATCGACAACGTGATGGGCAGATCCGCGCTATGTGCCGCAAGGGCGAACAGGCCAAGAGGGATAAACAGATAAGCGAGATGGAGTGACCACAGCAGGGGATGCGTAAGGGTCGATGGCAGATGCCAACGCAGTTGTCGCCACAGATGCAAACTCGCCGCCACTATATAGAGAGGCACTATATATATGCTGGTGACCCATTGGGTGGGGAGTAACAGCCAGCAGAGCAAGATAAGCCACTGTGTCGCGAGCGCAGTCCGTTCCAGCCAGAGTAGAGGTGCAGCTTTCTCCTGACCGGTTGCTCGGGCGGTGAAGAACGGAATCACCCTTCCACCCATCACGGCGATCAGGGTGGTAAACAACAGCACAGTGGTGATCAATAGGTGCTCAACGGTGGTCCAATCGGCCTGCCATAACCAGCTGGCGCCATTGAGCAGGGTCAGTATCAGCAACAGGGGCACGAAGAAGAGGTTGCGCCATTGCCGGGTTATCAAGATAGGCTTGGCAAGGAACCAGGCGCACAGCGGCAGCCAGAGCAGGTCTGCTACCATCAGGAGCGTATTCTCTTCACCCAGCCAGGGTAACAAGGTCCTTGGCAACATCCACAACCCCACCACCATTGCCAATGGCCAGCTCCGAACCCCGGGATGGGCCGTCCAGTTCTGCACCGCGGTGAGCAGAAAACCCGCGACGATGGCAGCCCCGAAACCAAACAGCATCTCATGACCATGCCACCAGGTCGGGTTGGCAATCCCTGGCAAGGTAAGCCAACCGTTGAGCTGCCCCAACCAGAGCAACATGCCGACGGCAGCAAACAGAGCACCGAACAAGAAGAAGGGTCGGAACCCCAGGCGGAACAGCGGGACGATTTGCTCTTCCTTATGGCTATCGAGGATTTGATGCATGAGGGTATTCCAATTAAACATTTGAGATGGCAATTATAAATTGGCTTTTCAAATGTTCAATTTAAATCCGGCAATAGCCAGGATTGATGTCATTTTGAGCAAAAAAAGAGGTGGTTGCTTGATATCTGAGCGAACTAACTTTTTTGCTGAAAAAGCCCTTGCCATCCAGGCGCGGCTCCCTATAATGCGCCCCTACCAGCACGGCGGAACACGCCGAACTGATGAGCCAGCTTCCTTGTGAAGCCGGCGCCGAAAGAAAAGCGAAAACAATCGCTTGACTTTCGAAGTGAGAAGCGTAATATGCGCCTCCTCAACGCGACAAGCGTGACGCTCTTTAACAATTTGAATCAAGCAATCTGTGTGGGCACTCACAGCATCGAGCATCAAAAACAATTTTTGATTTTC
>NZ_JAAKTN010000016.1:0-148727 GCF_049174455.1 Aeromonas sp. 601027
ATTGAAAATCAAAAATTGTTTTTGATGCTCGATGCTGTGAGTGCCCACACAGATTGCTTGATTCAAATTGTTAAAGAACGTCACGCTTGTCGCGTTGAGGAGGCGCATATTACGCTTCTCACCTCGAAAGTCAAGCAGTTGTTTTCGCTTTTCTTTCGGCGCCCACTTCGCTAGGAAGCTGGCTCATCAGTCCGGCGTGTTCCGCCGTGCTGGTAGGGGCGCATTATAGGGGGCGGCGCTGCGATGACAAGACTTTTTTTTGAAGATAATCACGAAAATTTCAAATTATTCAATTAGAAACAGCTTATTCAGTGTATATATACAATGTTATCCACAATCCGGTTGTTTCACTCCCATTTTAGCGTCATTTATGTCGCCTTCAGTGACCTTGGGAATGCCATACTGGAGCCGATAACCTCTCCCGAGTGGTCCATGGTAGCGCCAATCAGGAAAGCTGGTTACCATGGAGGTGAATATAGTGTTGCACCTTTTTTGCTTTCATTTACAAAAGGTCTTTTAAGATGAATTTATCCAAGTTTCCCGTATATATGCAGGCCGCAATCCTTGCTCTGGTATTGGCAGTGGTTGGCTACCTGGTTGCCCAGGCCCTGCAGTTCTCTTTGAAAGCGGAAGTGATTTTTGCAGCAGGTCTGGCCATCGGCGGTTTCGTGGTACCGCTGTTCCTGAAGCGAACCCCGGCTAATGTTGCCGAGTCGATCGCCAATCAGGAGACTTGCACCTTATATGTAGGCAACCTGCCCTATCGCGCCAATGAGATCGCAGTGCGCGAATTGTTTGCCGAACAGGGCCAGGTCATTTCCGTGCGGTTGATGAAAGACAAGGCAACCGGCAAGCGCAGAGGTTTCGGTTTCGTGGAGATGCCCGCCGCCGATGCCGCCAAAGCGATTGCCGCTTTGAATGATAAAGAGTATCAGCAGCGCACCCTCAAGGTGCGTGAAGCGAATGACAAACGTGATAAAGAGGAAAGAGAAGGTAGCGAAACTGACGCCTAACCGCTCGTCAGTACTTCACCTCTTCCAGTGATGACAGCCCCCATGCTTGCAAGGGGGCTGTCAGTTTTTGAGCCTCCCCATCCAGCCGGGTACAGTAAGCCCTGGCAATTACCTCTTCTATATGTACAGGCTGCACTGTGGCATGCCCGCCATTGTTCAGCAACCAGGCCACCCGTTTGGCAACAGCACTGCCCGAGTCAATAAGCTGGCATTGCGGCATCAGTTGCCCAATCTCTTCATTAAGTAGCGGGAAGTGAGTACAACCGAGCACCAGCGTATCCGGCTGCTCTTCCCCATCCAGCCAGTCGGCCAATACCTCGCGCAGCAACGCCATATTGACCGGCAAGCCCGCCAGCTTGTGTTCGGCTTCTATGACCAGCTCGGTGGTGCCCTTGAGCAGCACCCGCTTGCCGGGAGCAAACTGGGCGATCAGTTCGTGGGTATAGTCGCGGCTCACAGTGCCTGGCGTAGCCAGCAGACCGATACAACCATTGCGAGTCTGTGCAGCGGCAGGCTTGATGGCTGGCACCACCCCCACCACAGGAATATCCAGTGCCTCACGCAGGGCTGGCAGCGCTATGGTGCTGGCCGTATTACAGGCAATCACCACCAGATCGATATGATGACGGGCCACCATGGTGGTCACCAAGCGGGTGCAGGCAGCAATCAGGGCGGGCTCGCTCAATTCACCATAGGGGAAGTTGGCATTATCGAAGCAGTAGAAATAGTTGTGTGCCGGCAGAACGCGGCGGATCTCGCGGTAGATGGTCAGGCCACCCATACCGGAATCAAACACGAGAATATTGGCCACTTGAGCTCCCCTTTGGTGCAAGGCGGCGATCATACTCCCGCCTGCCGCCAATAGAAAAGGCCCTGCCAATAGCAGGGCCCCAGATTTTTCCGCTTGGCCGGGTCCGGCTTAGAGTGAGTAATCCATCGTCACGTAGTAAGCGCGCTCATCGGCCGGATACCCCACTGCAGTCTGATACTCCTTATCCAGCAGGTTGTTGATCTTGCCAGATACCTTGAGCGCCGGGGTGACCTTGTAGCCGACCGCCAGATTCCACACGCTGTAGCCACCGAGTTTGGTGGTGTTGGCCACATCGCCATAGCGCTCCCCCTGATAGATCCAGCTCAATGAACCATCAAACTGCTGCCACTGCGCCTGCGTCACCCACTTGGCCCCTTTACGGGAGATCAGCTGCAACTGCTTGTCGGTCACCTTGTCTTTGGGAGACTTATACTCGGCAGAGACCCTATGACTCAACCAGCCAGTGTCGAACTCCCCTTCCAGCTCGATCCCTTCAATGCGCGCCTTGCCAACGTTTTGTGGTGTCCACATCCCCTGACTGTTGGGAGCCCACTGGATCATCTGTTCGAAGTCATTGCGATAACCGGTGGCTCGCCACTCGACACCCGCAGTTTGACCATCCAGCATCAGCTCGCTGCTCTTCGACTCTTCCGGCTTCAGGTTAGGATTGCCAGAGCCCGGATAGTAGAGGTCATTAAAGGAGGGGGCGCGGAAACCGGTGCCATAGCGGGCGCTCAGGCGGTAATCCTCGACAAAACGCCAGCCTGCGCCAGTTTGCCAGGTGTTGTGACGACCAAACTGCTCGTTGTCATCACTGCGGCCGCTCAGCTCGGCCTGCCAGGTCTGGTTGTCGAACTGAGCAAGGGCATAGAGGCCGTTGTTGTCACGCTCTTTGGCGTCGGCCGGATACGTGGAGCCGGAGGAGCGGGAGCGATCATCCAGTCGATCACTCTGCCAATCGGCCCCGCCTCCCAGCGTCCAGCTCTCGTTCAATTTCAAGCTGTTGACCCAGTTCAGGCTGTACTGGCGGGTGTAGGTCCGGTTATTGGCCTGATCGCGGCCACTGTTGTCCTGATAGTCGTACGCATCCTGTTTGGAGAAGGCGCCACGCAACTCACTCAGATAGCGATCATCGTGATAGCGCGACCCCAGCTGATAGCTCTGGTTTTCAGTCCAGGTCTCGTTGCGCTGATGGGTGGCAGGCCCCCAGGCGGAAGCCGCAGAAGAGCGGTCGTACTGGGCGACATTGCGGAACCAGCGGGTTGTACCGAACAGATCCCAATTGCTGCCGAGCGCCTGCTGGTAGTCCAGCATGGCGTTGTAGCCCTGATGCCCGTGACGGTCACCATCGTTGATGCCGGGCAAGGGGTGTACGTTGTAACCCTCTTCATCATCAAAACCGCCAGCCACCTTGAGCTGACCCGCCTCACCTACCTGGCTGGCACTACTGAAAGCGGCCTGACGCTGTTGATGGGAACCAGCACCGATATTGAACTTGTGCTGATTTGTCCCCTTGTCGGGACGGGTAATGATGTTGATCACCCCACCGATGGCGTCGGAGCCGTAGATGGTGGCGCGCGGGCCGCGGATATACTCGATCCGCTCGACCTGATTGAGTGGCAGATTGTTCAGTTCGGTCATCCCGGCGGTCAGGGAGGCACTGCGTACCCCATCCACCAGCACCAGCGTCTGGGAAGAGGTGCCACCACGCACCCGCAGCGAGCTGAGCTGGCCTCGGCCACCATTGCTGACCACTTCCACACCGGGCAGGGTCTTGACCACATCGGTCACGGTCTGGGCTTGCAGGCGATCGATCTCGTCCCGGGTCACCACATTGACCGGGGCCAGAACGCTGGAGGCAGGTTGGGCGACGCGGGTAGCGGTCACCACCATGGTGGGATTGACGGGAATGGTCAGCTGCTGGGCAAACGCCGCCGTCGGCAACAGGGCAGCCGCCAGAAATTTCTTCGACATGAGAGATCCTTAAGTTCGCGTAAGTATCTACTTCGTGGCCGGTTTCTCTCGGCCCGAAATACGAACTCTGGCAGGTCTTCGGGCTCGGGGGCTGATGGCCTACGGCGACGGCTTCCCGCCTGACGGCAGTGCCCTGATGTCGCTTCGTTCCCCCTTACCGCTGCGCGCCAGCTCCGGATTTTCACCGGATTCCCTATTAAGCATGATGCGCCAAAGCGGGAGGATTATAGGCAGAGCCAAGCTGGATGTATAGCCATCCAGATTTCTATTTATTGCCAGCCAGCGCCGCCAACCGCTGCTGGGCGCCCTCCATCACCGCCTGTACCCCGGGATGAGAGAGATGGCGTCCTGCCGAGACCAGATAGTAAGAGAGGGTGACATCGGTGAGGGTCGCAATTCGCTCCACCCCGTAGAGGCGGCCAATTTCGTCAGCCATTGCCAGCGGTGCCGGGAAGATCCCCATCCCCGCCTTGCCGAACGACTTCATCAGGGTGGAGTCATCAAACTGCCCCACCAGATGGGGATGAATGCCCTGCTGGCGATACCACGCCAGCAGCCGATCGTGGGTGGCAGACTTCTCTCCGGGGATCAGCAGCGGCAACCCCTCCAGCGAGGCGGGAAAGCCGTCCCGCGCCCGAGCCGCCAGCTCCGGGCTGGCAAACAGCGCCAGCGGGCTGCGCCCCAGCTCGTGGTTGTAGCCGCGCACGCCACTGTCGGGGGGAAGCGGGCGATCGATCAGCACCATATCCAGCTTGTGACGGGCCAGCTCGCTGAACAGCTGCTCGGCCCGCTCCTCGTGGCATACCAGCCGCAGCGGCGTCGCCAGCGCCATGGCGGGAGCCAGCAGCTCGAACGCCAGGGTGCGGGGTACCGAATCGGCGATCCCCACCTGCATGGTCAGCTCCTGACTGGCGTGGCGCAGGGTGTGCTCCAGCTCGGCACCGAGCGAGAAAATCGCCCCCGCCTGCTCCTGCGCCTGCCGTCCGGCGGCGGTCAGCACCAGACGCCGCCCCACCCGGTTGAACAGCGCCACCCCGAGGGACTGCTCCAGCTCGGCGACCTGACCGCTGATGGTCTGCGGCGTGAGATGCAGCTGTTCGGCGGCCTGCGTCACGCTGCCGCTGCGTGCCACATGCCAGAAGTAGTAGAGCTGTTTGTAGTTGAGCATGCCGTTCCCTATCAGTTTTTACCGAACAACCATCAGCGAGAATCTGATTTTATCGAAACATTGCGGGCTCTAGCATGCAACCATTATCTGAACTGCCCTGCGAACCATCATGCTGGACGTTGTTGTACTCTTCTTTTTGTTTGGTCTGCTGGCCGGTCTGGTGCGCTCCGAGCTCAAACTGCCGCCTGCCCTCTACGACACCCTCTCCCTCTTTCTGCTTCTGGCCATCGGCCTCAAGGGCGGCGTCGGTCTGGCCCAGCAATCCCTGCAACCTCTGCTGCCACAACTGGCGCTGGTGATCCTGCTCGGCGTGGTGCAGACCCTGCTCGGCTTTGCCGTGCTGCGCCTCAAGATGAACCGGGTCGATGCCGCCGCCACCGCCGCCCACTACGGCTCGGTCAGCGTCGCTACCTTCGCGGTCGGAGTGAACTGGCTCACCGAACGGGGCATCAGCTTTGAATCCCAGCTCTCCATCTTCTTGGCTGTGATGGAGATCCCGGCCATTCTGGTGGGCATAGTGCTGGCCCGCGGCATCAGTCGCGAGACCCGCTGGCGCATGCTGGCCCACGAGACCTTCCTCGGCAAAGGGGTAACCCTGCTGCTGGGCGGCATGGCCATCGGCTATCTGGCCGGGCCGGATGGAATTGCTCCGCTCAAGCCGCTGTTTGTCGACCTGTTCAAGGGGGCGCTGGCACTGTTCCTGCTGGAGATGGGCCTCATCGTCGCCCGTCAGTGTCAGGACTTACGCAAGCATGGCTTCTTCCTGCTCGGCTTCGCCCTGTTGATGCCGCTCGCCTCGGCGGGACTGGGATTGGCAGCTGGCCAGCTGATGGGCCTCTCTCTCGGTGGCCTGACTCTGCTGGCTACCCTGGCGGCCAGCGCCTCCTATATTGCCGTGCCGGCCACCATGCGCATCGCCGTGCCTCAGGCCAACCCGGGGCTGTCCCTCAGCGCCGTGCTGGGGGTCACCTTCCCGTTCAACATCATGCTGGGGATCCCGCTCTACCACAGCTGGGCCCGCCACTTCACGGAGTAGCCACATGCAGACCGAGACCCGCACCCTGCTGACCGTCATTACGGAAGCCAATCTGGAGCCGACCCTGCTGCGCACCCTCACCCGCGAGGGGCTGCGCGGCTACACCATCACAGATGCCCGCGGCCGGGGGGATCATGGCGAGCGCAACGCCAGCTGGAGCGAGAGCGGCAACATCAGGCTGGAGGCGATCTGCAGCCGGGAGCAGGCGGAGCGGCTGCTGGCACACCTGCAGAGTCGCTACTACCCCGATTACGCCATGATCGCCTTTCTGCAACCGGTCGAAATCGTGCGACCCGAGAAATTCTGAGCCGGCTTGCCGGCTCTTTTGCCCACCAAAAGCAAACGTTTAACAGCAAGGATTCAGAGAAAATGAACACCCCTCCCCTGATCGGCCTGGTTATGGGCTCCGACTCCGACTGGCCCGTGCTGCAGGCCGCCGCCCGCATCCTCAAGGAGCACGGCGTGCCCTACGAGGCGCAGGTAGTCTCGGCCCATCGCACCCCGGATCTGCTGTTTGAGTATGCCGCCACTGCCCGCGAGCGCGGCCTGCGCGCCATCATCGCCGGGGCCGGTGGCGCCGCCCACCTGCCGGGCATGGTCGCCGCCAAAACCACCCTGCCGGTGCTGGGGGTGCCCATCCCCTCCCGTCATCTCAAGGGGATGGACTCCCTGCTCTCCATCGTGCAGATGCCCAAGGGGGTGCCGGTCGCCACCTTCGCCATAGGCGAGGCGGGGGCTGCCAACGCCGCCCTGTTCGCGGTCTCCCTGCTCTCCGTTGCACAAGACGACGACGCCCCCCGCTACCGGCAGCAGCTCGACGACTTCCGCACCCACGAGCGAGATCGGGTGCTGGCGCTGCAACTGGAGGAGCCGACATGATCCTGCCACCCGCCACCCTCGGCATGCTGGGGGGCGGCCAGCTTGGCCGCTACTTCGTGATGGCCGCCCATCGGCTCGGCTATAAGGTGGTGGTGCTGGATCCCGACCCAGCCAGCATCGCCGGTGCCGCCGCCGATCATCATATTGTCGCCCCCTATGACGACACTGGGGCACTGGTCGAGTTGGCCAGCCGCTGCGATGCCATCAGCTGCGAGTTCGAGAACGTGCCTGCCGCCACCCTAGCACTGCTCGAAAAACAAAAGCCGGTGCGCCCAGGCGCCAGCGCGGTGCGTATCTGTCAGGATCGTTGCGAGGAGAAAGCCTTTCTGCGAGGAGCAAACATCCCGATCGCCCCCTATCTGGCGCTACTGCCGGAAGAGCCCATCCCCGCACAGGCCAGCGAAATCTTCCCCGCCATTCTCAAGACGGCCCGCGAGGGGTACGACGGCAAGGGGCAGTGGCAGGTGAGCGATCTGGATGAGCTGGCGACGGCGCTGGCAGCCAGTGGCGTGCCCTGCGTGCTGGAAAAACGGCTGGCGCTGGAGGGGGAGTTTGCCCTGACCCTGGCGCGCAACCCGAGCGGCGCCATCAGCTCCCTGCCACTGGTGCAGAACTGGCACTGCGGCGGCATTCTCGATCAGACCCGCTCCCCGGCCAATGTGCCGGTGCTGGAGAGCGAGGCCAAGGCGATCGCCGAGCGGCTGATTGTCGCCCTCGATTACGTCGGGGTGCTGACGGTGGAGTTCTTTCTGGTGGAAGGCAAATTGCTGGTCAACGAGCTGGCGCCCCGCCCCCACAACTCGGGTCACCCCAGCCTCGACAACGCCGCATGCAGCCAGTTCGAGTTGCAGGTGCGGGCCCTGTGCGATCTGCCGCTGCCGGAGCAGATTGCCGTGCGCCCAGCCCTGTTAATCAACCTGTTGGGGGATCTCTGGCAAAGCGGCACGCCCGACTGGGCCACCCTGCTGGCGCTGCCCGACCTGCATCTGCACCTCTACGGCAAGGGCGACCCCCGCCCCGGCCGCAAGATGGGCCATATCACGGTAACCGGTGACGACTGGTCAACGGTGGAAGAGAGCTGCCGTCAGGCCCGCCAGCTGCTGGGGCTAACGCCGCGCTGATCGACCATCGGAAATGCAAAGACCCGGGCTATGCCCGGGTCTCTGTTTTTGCTTACTGTGGCAGGGAGACTTATCAGGCCCGCTCGACCGCTACCGGTGCCGGCAGGCGGATGGTGAGGGAGAGCACCAGCGCCACCACCAGCAACACCAGGATCAGGTGGAAGGTCGCCATAAAGCCGCCAAACAGGGAGGCCACGATGGAGCCGATGATGCTGCCCAGACCAAAGCCCAGATAGATGACACCGTAGTTCTTGGTCAGGTTGTTGAGACCGAAGAAGTCGCTCACCAGCGAGGGGTAGACGGTGATGGTGCCGCCGAAGCTGAACGCCACACAGGCGACCGCCACGAAGAACAGGTTGGCATTGAGCGGCACGAAGAGCAGCAGCGCCATGCCCGCCAGGGTAATCAGCTGGGCGATGGTGATGACCCGGATGCGGGACATCTTGTCGGAGAGGATACCCAGCACCAGACGGCCACCCAGGTTGGCCATGGCGATGATGGCGACGGCATTGGCGGCGACCACGGCTGGCAGGCCCACCATCTTCTCGCCGATATCCTTGGCCACGCCGATGACATAGAGGCCGCTCATGCAGGCGGTGAGGAACATCAGCGCCAGCATCCAGTACTGCGGCTTGCGCATCGCCTCGGCCAGGGTGAAGTCACGGCTCTCACTCTGCTGCACGGAGGCGGCCTGCTTGGGCGCATCCTTCATCAGCATGCCGCCCACCAGCACCATGGACATGGCGATCAGCCCCCACAGCTGGAAGGTGGTCTCAAGGCCGGAGCTGGAGAGCAGCAGCAGGTTGATGTATTTGAAACCGAGACTGCCGAGACCATAGGCCCCGATGGAACAGGCGGAGATCAGCCCCTTGCGCTCCGGGAACCACTTCACGCAGTTGGAGAGGGTCATCAGGTAGCCGGTACCGTCGGCAAAACCAACCAGAATGCCCGCGCAGAGGTAGAGCATGGCCAGATTGCTGGCGTGAGCGGTGAGGAAGAAGCCGATGCCGAGCAGCACGCCAGCACCCAGCGTCACGTTACGCACCCCGAACCGCTCCTGCAGCTTGCCCGCCATGGAGGAGGCGACCGCCAGCGAGAGGCTGAGCAGGCCGAAGGCGAAAGCGACCTGACTCACCGGCTCGTCCAGCTTGTCGGAGAGCTGGGCGTTGAACAGGCTCCAGGTGTAGACGGAACCCAGTGCGAACTGGGTGATAATGGTACCGATCAGTGTCAGATACCGGGTGCGATTCATCTCTTTGGTCATGATGCGTCTCGGTCGATGGCCTTAAGGAAATTGAGGCCACTATAGGCAAGACGCAGTTCGCGCCGATCGATTAAGGCATGAAATGCAGATCGGCGGGAATGAATGACAATCAGAGCCGCATCAGCTGACGGAACGCCTTGATGTTGCTGCGACTGACCGGCACCTCGAACGGCAGATCATGGAGCCGGATGAGATAGGTGCTGTTGAACCAGGGGACGATTTCGCGGATCTTGTTGATGTTGACGCAGTAGGAGCGGTGGCAACGGAAGAACCCCTCGGCCGGCAGCCGGCTGACAAACTCGCTGATGGTCATGGTCATCACGTAGCGATCATCGCGGGTGTAGACATAGGTGAGCTTCTCGTCGGCTTCCGCGTAGTAGATCTGCTCGCAGGGGGTGACGATGATGCGCTCCCCCTTCACCAGATTGACGGTGCGATTGTGCGGGCTGCTCCCCTCGCCGCTCGCCTCCCCCGTGGAGGCTGGCTGCGACTTGCCCGCATGCTCGAGCTTTTGCAGCAGATTGATGAGGCGCGGCTCGTTGTAAGGCTTGAGGATGTAGTCGAACGCCTCCAGCTCGAACGCCTCCACCGCAAACTCCTTGTAGGCGGTAACGAAGACAATGTGGGGCGGATGGCTCGACTTGTGCAGGTTCTTGGCCAGCAGCAGGCCATCGATGGAGGGGATCTGGATATCCAGGAACACCACATCCACCTCGTGATCCTGCAGGTATTTGAACGCCTCCAGCCCATCCTCGAAGCTCGCCACTATCTCGATCTGGCTGTGCTGACTCACCAGATAGATCAACTCCTCGCGAGCCAGATACTCGTCTTCCACTATGATCGCTTTCAACATGACATTGCCCCCTGAAGGAGCACAGGAGAAGCAAGCTCCTCACGAATCAAACATTCGTCTTCCACAATGATCGCTTTCAGCATGACAACACCTCTCGCGGCACACACTTATCCTCAACCATGATGGCTCTCAGCATGGCATCGACTCCTGATCCGGCAGATAGAAACTCACCTCGGTACCCGGCTCCAGCCGCTTGAGGTGCAGGCCGTCACCATAGAGCAGCTTGACCCTCTGATGCACGTTCATCAGGCCAATGCTGCGACTCTCCACCCGACCGGCGGCGACCCCGTCGATCACCGCCTGACTGATGCCGTAACCGGTATCGCGCACCGATACCCGGATGCCGCCCGCCAGCTGTTTCACCTCGATGGTGACCCGGCCCGGCGCGCTGCGGGGCTGGATGCCGTGCAGGATGGCGTTTTCCACCAGCGGCTGCAACAGCAGGCTCGGCACCTGAATGTGCACGTCGTCCACCTCGAACACCACCTCTAGCTTGTCGCCGAAGCGGGCCTGCTCGATTGCCACGTAGTCACGCACCTGCTGCAGCTCCTCCTGAATGTCGATAAGCTCATCCCCCTTGTTGAGGTTGTAGCGCAGGTAGTCCGCCAGATTGGCGATGAGCTGGCGCGCCTGCTGTGGCCGGATGCGGATCAGCGACGAGATAGCATTGAGGGCATTGAACAGGAAGTGCGGGTTGATCTTGCTCTGCAGGGCGGTGAACTCCGCCTTGCGGGTCATCTCCTTGAGTTGCTCGATGCGCGACACCTCCATCTGGGTGGAGATGAGCTGGGAGAGGCCCACCGCCATCTCCCGCAGGGAGCTGGTGATGCTGTGGGTGCGGCGGTAGTAGATCTTGAGGGTGCCGCTCACCGAGCCGTTTTCTCGCAGCGGAATAATGATGACCGAGTGGAAATCGGAGAGGTGATACTGGCGCAGATCGTTGTTGATGATGATCTGGTCGAGCAGCACCGCCTGCTGGGTCATGCCGCTGATGGCGTGGTGCTCATCCAGCTCGTAATAGTCCTTGCCCACCCCGACATAAGCCAGCACGTCATGGGTATCTGTGATGGCCACCGCATCGGCGCTGATGTCGCGCCGGATCACATCACACACCTGACTGAGAGAGTGGCGATCGATGTTCTGGAAGAAGGGCAGCGTCTTGTTGGCGATATCGAGCGCCAGCTTGGCCTGCTTGGCGGCAATCAGCTCCTTCTCGTCATCCAGATCCTGCACCAGCTTGATGATAAGGCCGATGCAGAGCGCCCCGGCGATCATCGGATAGGCGATATGGTTGACGATCTCCACCCCGACTTCGTGGGGCTCGGTCAGCAGCCAGATCAGCAGCATGGTGAGCCCTTCGCACAGCATCCCCGCCAGAATGCCGTAGAGCCAGAGCCGCGACTTGCGGCAGCGCAGGTGCAGCCAGGTGGCGAGCAGACCGGCGATGATGCTGGCGATGAGGCACGGGATCGAGGTGTGGCCATCCATGTCGATGAGATAGCGGTGCAGACCGGAGATGACCCCGGCCGGAATGCCGACCCAGGGGCCGAACAGAATGCCGCCCGAGATGATGGCGATGATCCGCACGTTGATCAGCGCCCCCTCTACCGGAATGCCGGTGTAGGTGCTGAACACCGCAAACAGGCAGAAGATGGAGGCTACCAGCACCAGCTCCGCCGGGGTGTGATCCCGCTTCTGGAACAGCCGCTGGAACGGCCGGGTGCGGGTCAGGAAGAAGAGGGTCATCAGCATCAGCGCCGCCCGTTCGAACACCGCCAACAACATCATTTGATTTTCGAGCAACACCCGCACCTCTCCCGCATGTAAAACAACAAGGCTGCGCATTGTGCCACTCCAGGTCGGTCTAAGCTTTTTCTAATGCTCGCCGATAGAGAAATTGACTCCATTCGGGGCCACCACACAGGAGATACACATCATGAAAAAGAACTTCCTGCTGCTTGCACTCCCCACCCTGCTGATTGCCAACCAGGTCGAGGCACAAACACTGAGCCAGACAGTGACCTGGCAAGCAACAGCCAGCAAAGACAGCCAATCCTCCGTCAGCTTGCTGCATCCGGGGCAACAAGCCATTTCCACAACAAACCCGGCGGCTCAAGTATTGGCAGCCAAGCTAACCTCTCCCGATAGCGGGTTAACGTTTAAAGCTCGCACCTTGTCGACGGCAAGTGATACCCCCACTGTGATGCTTAATGGCAAAAAGCTCACTACAAAGTACCAGTCAGTCCCAGCAACGGAACAATATTATCTTTCATATCAACAAACGGCCCAGTCTGCTGGGCAGCTAACCGAAAGTGGGTATGAGCTAGTAGCCTACTGGTAATCGCCTAAGACCGCAGTGAGAGGGGTTACTCCCCTCTCGTTTTGTGTGCTTTATTCCAATAATCGACCCCAGCCTTTACCTGTTGATACATATTTCGGACCTGTCTCAATGCTGCGGGCATGCAAACCGACAGACGAGGTGACTGCTCCCATTCGCTACAGCAGGCAACCAATTCATCCGCTCCCAGAATCCTGGCCCCCCCTTTCAAACGATGCAGCTGGGCCAAGAACTTCTGGCTATGACCTTGCATACAGGCTTCAGCAAGATGCTGCATGTCTTGTTCAGATGCAGTGACAAACTCATTAATCAATACGCTCATCAGCTCACTGTTCCCTACCGTAAGCTTGCTCAATTTATGCATGAATCGAGTAGCCATATCTTCAGGAGCCAGCAATATTTTCCCTGGGTGGTGGGTAGCCAAGCATGCCTTGAGGTCATCGAGACTCACGGGCTTGAACAAACAATCGTCCATCCCAGCCTCCATGGCCCTCTGCACTTGATCTTGGCGAGCATCTGCAGTCAAACCAATCACTACGGTACGCACGGCTTCATTATCTCGCTCCTGCTGGCGCAGCAAAGTGGTAAATTCCAAACCATCAATATCAGGCATATTGAAGTCGCTAATGATGATATCAACAGGCTCCTGTGACAACAGTTGCAGAGCGGATTTACCTGAGCTGGCCGTCAGCACCTCATGACCTAAAAATGTCAGTTGCTGGCTGACCAGCAAGAGATTTGTCGGGTGATCGTCAATAACAAGAATACGGTATCCCGCATTGTCATATGACGGAGTAAACCTCTCTTCTGAGCCACACTCTCGGACAGCCAAGGTTTCCGCAAGAGGCAAACGAAGCGACACGATTACCTTTGTCCCCAGTCCCAGCTCACTGTTTATTTCCAGATCACCTCCCATCATCTGACACAGAGTCCGGCTGATCATCAGTCCCAACCCGGTGCCAGATTTTTGTATATCGGCAGGTTGCGTAGCCTGACTAAAGGGCAAAAACAGATACTCCAAATCTTCCTTACTGATCCCGATCCCGGTATCAGCGACACTTACGGTGATGTCACACCATTCTCCATCTGGCCGTAAATCAACCGCCAGTTCGACACCGCCTTGGCGGGTAAATTTAATGGCATTACTCACTAAGTTGGAAAGCACCTGCTTATACCTAATAGGGTCAACCATGACGGCCACATCATGCTGGTCGTATAATTTCAAGGTCAGTCCCTTCTGACGTGCTACGACAGAAAAAACATTGATTACAGACTGGTTAAGCACATTGATTTGTTGCGGTGATGGAGACAGCTCCAGTTTGCCTGATTCAATTTTTGAAAGGTCCAGTATGTCACCTATCAACCCTAGTAAATCATGCGACGCTTGATAGGCGACTCGAATTGCATCACGGTCCTCCGTATTCAAGCCATCCTTTCTTAATGTCAACTCAAGCAAACCAATGATGGCATTCATCGGCGTTCTGATCTCATGGCTCATTGTGGCTAAAAAGGTTGACTTGGCACGACTGGCCGCCTGAGCATCACGGCTTGCATTATCTAGTCTCTCGATCAAAGAGACTCGTTCACTGATGTCTATCCAGCCACCGACAACACCATCGACCTCTTCTGAAAGGCCACGAAAAACCTGTATCCAGTGATATATATTTAAAACTCGATCGGTCAGCAGCAATACATGATCGCCATCTCTGGGCTCTGCATCCTGAAGAGTCCCTCGATAAACATCGCCAAGGACTGACATATATGGCCAGCGTCGCTCACATTCTTCTATTGTCAAGCCGATTAAGTCTCTTTTTTCAACATCAAAAAATGCCGCATAACTGCTATTACAGAGTATCAAGCGACCTGTTACATCCCTAGCATAAATAGGATGGGGAGTACTATCCACCAACTCTTCAATAAAGTTAAGCTGTGCATTCAGCTCTATTTCCGCTTTTTTTCTCAGCTTGACTTGCCGGCGCAAATAGAGTATCCAAAAAAAGGCTAATACCAGCGTCAGCAGTGCTGCAAAAATATACTTAGCATAAATAACTATAAACTCATAAAAAGACATTTCATCATGTTTTGCACTGACTCGCCAGCGAGATGCCAATATATCCAGCTCATCAGGTGGGATGGAGGCCAATACTTTATTGATGATGCCAATCAGGTTTGACTGATCTTGGTTGACAGCAAAGGATGCTCTTATTGGCATCGAATCAAAAAGCTCACCAGCAATGATCAAGCTATCTGAATATTCTGAGTTAATCAGATACTTGGCTGCTCGCAGTGGCACCAGTGCCATATCACATCGTTCAGAGAAGACACATTCCACCGCGTCAGTAAGTTTTTTCACCCATACTGGCTTATTGACTGATAGCTGGCCCCCATAAGGATATTCCAATCGAGCACCCTCAATCTGCGCAATACGGCCACGTTCTAATATCTCGCTGGCAGATGGTCGCTGTGGATTTTTCTTAACGACCATCACAATGGGATCAAGCATAAACGCACGGCTAAACAGCAGCGTGTCTTCACGAGCTTTCGTCGGGGTAATGACGATGGCATCAACCTCTCTGCGCCCCAGTCTTTCTAGCTGTTCAAGAGAAGAGCCGATAGGTACGGGAGTGACCTGAATGCCGAGCTTGGCACCAATCACCTGTAATACATCCAGAGAGATGCCATGCAGGTTACCTCTGACATCGATAAAGCTCAGTGGCGGTGCCCCTTTATTTACCGCAATTCTAAGCTCCCCTTTGCTATTGATCCATTGCCATTCCTCTTCCGTCAGCATGGCAGGCTTTGATTCGATAGATAGGCCCCCACCACTCCATCTTTTCAAAATAGAGTCATGATGGAACGTGGTGACGACACGGAGAGCAATATTCACTATATCTCTTAGGAGATCATCATCAGACTTGAGTCCAAATGCAAAACCATTGGTCTGCGCAAAAAGTGGTCTAACCAGATGCACACTGTCCTGATAAAGCTTATTGACAATAAAGTTACCTGATATCATGTCAATCAATACGGCATCAGCCTCACCATAGGCAACCGCAGCTACCGCACTGTATTTTGAGGCATGTATATCTATCTTCACACCAGGTAATATTTTTATTATTTCGGCCATAGGCAAATAACCTTCTGCCACCGTAATATTTTTTATCTTTTTATTATTTACACTGATGTTTTTATAGAGAGCCGGCTGATCTTCAAGATAGACATCCGTTAATAACAATCCATTAT
This sequence comes from Aeromonas sp. 601027, assembly GCF_049174455.1. Taxonomy (NCBI): domain Bacteria; kingdom Pseudomonadati; phylum Pseudomonadota; class Gammaproteobacteria; order Aeromonadales; family Aeromonadaceae; genus Aeromonas; species Aeromonas sp. 601027. Next base: position 15,701 of record NZ_JAAKTN010000016.1, read on the forward strand.
TTATCTCATACCCATTGGCAGAGCTGATCATGTCAGCCTCACCCATCTTGACAGCCATGATCGCGGCATCACGTGAAGGGTATTTTTTGGCAAAAATATCTATATCAAGAATTTTCGACAGCAATCCAAGTACATCGGCCGTTGCACCCTCATAGTTTTCTGAGCGAATGGTAATATCCAAGGGGGGGTTATCAGGCAATGGCACAGCCAATACCAATTGCTCTTTTTTACGCAACCATATTAGTTGTTCAGCATTAAATGCCGGCAAGGTGTTTTTATAGTTATACGATTTCTCACGAGAATGAATTTTAATATATTCGTCTTTCGATGATGCAAAGCTAAAAAAAGGTATCACCAGCATAATAGCAAGATATTTAATGAAGCTGTTCATTTTCATTGGCGTCCACTCAAAAAAGACTTTTGCTCTTTGCTAGTTCTATTAGCTCCACAATATTGGAAACATTTAACTTTGCCATCAGTCGTGCTTTATAAGTGCTGATGGTTTTTTCACTAAGCAACATATCTATAGCAATTTCCTTATTTGCCTTGCCAAGGCAGAGGTTGCGCAACACTGTCATTTCTCGACTTGATAGGGTGCTGAAAATATTATCTCCATCAATTAGCTCTGCATATTTCCCATGATGCATAACTTTTTTTGGAAAAGCTTTTTTCTGACTCTGGCATTTCAATATAGCCTTTTTAAGCATCATAATATCATCTAATTTTGAGACAAAACCATCTGCTCCGGCTTGCAAACACCTTAACATATTATGTTGACTATCGAGCGCGGAGAAAACAATGATAATAGCAGGCGATCCCTCCATTCTAATTCTTTTAATCACTTCTATACCATCCAAACTTGGAATTCCGATATCAATGATAGTAATATCCGGATTGATTTTTTTAAAAACTGACAGGGCATCAACACCATTATCAACCTCACCCGCAACTATATAATTTTCTTGTTGCAACAATATGCGAATGGCAACTCTTATTGCTGGATGATCATCCACAACCAATACTTTTCTCATGCTCCCTCCAGGACAGCTCCAACTGAAAACCAAAATAATGCTGTCTATTCTTAGCTTTACTTGAGTTCCTAAGGCGTATCAAGCCATAGCCAAGCTTTCTAATAGCTTAATGAACGCCTCATCAATCATGAATCTTATCTGGCATTTACTGCTGGAGCTAATACATGAATGTCTGATGCATCATGATTATAGCTGAATGTGGCCATCGCTAACGGAGAGAAAGATCTACTTGTAAATCATTGATAATTAATGCCTTTATAAGATTCCCTACATAACTATACGTTAATGAATGGTAAAGCAAAGGTACTTTCGATTACCACTTAACACATTGTTATGTCTAGCAATAACTATTTCGTAATAGATTGTTTCAAGCATCCCTGCCAAAACATCGATGCAACAACAGTCGACGAAATAACCAACAAAAAAACAACAAACCCCGTTGTTGTTTTTTAAATGCACCTTAGGAATTGTCCTACATGCTTTTTGGTCGCATCTCGAAACATGGCCGATTAATATTTTTCCATCTTGGCAAACAGGCATGTCGCGGTGAGATTCCGATAATAAGTGCATTGCATACCAGCCAAGACCACGAGAACGCATATTCAATCACCAGAATATAAAAACAACCGAGGATTTATAATGAAAAAGACTCTGATCGCCATCGTTCTAGCTGGCTTTGCGTCAACTGCTGCCCATGCTGCAGTTGAAGCACCTCCTTCCATTGCAACCTGGAAAGCCACAGCCAAGAAAGATACCAGTAGCGACCTGGTCGTCACTCCGCTGGGCAGCCTCGCATTCCAATATGCCGAAGGCATCAAGGGCTTTAACACCGTCGATGGCCTGTTCGACGTTAGCGTTCAGGGTAATGCCGGCGAGGTGGGCGCTGAGCTGACCGAATTTACCCTCAAGGCCAAGAAGTTGAGCGGTACCCTGAACCACCTGAGCGGCGGTTCAACTGTCGATGTGGGTGTGTTCTGGATGGGCCAGCCGGTCGCTTCCACAGGCTACACCACCCTGATTGACACCGCAGCCGGCATCAATGGTGGCAACCTGGCACCAGTTGCACAGGGCGCCAATACCGCTGGTGAGCGCACCAGTGCTCAGGCCGCCTTCAGCTTCAATATCGACAGCGCCACCGTCAATGGGACAAACGCTCCATTCACCACCCTGCCTGACGGTATCTGGTCTGGTGAGGTCAGCGTTGAGTTTGTCGCCAGCTGGGCCTAAACACGCCACCCGACTCCAACTGGGGGGCCAATCTGGTCCCCCTTTTTTAATTACGGAACACCATCATGCGATTCACGATCTTTCTGCTGGCAGGCCTGTTTTATCTGCCGGTGGTCAATGCGATCAACGTAGGGTCGGTCACGACCTTTATCGATAGCAATGAAACCGAAGTGGCCAAAGAGATTGAAAACAACAGTGACCAGGCTCGACTGGTAACGGTGAATATCTCGCGTATCTCATCCCCTGAAGAAGGAGGGGTAGACATTCCGATGGAGGTAGAGGGTGAATTGCTGCTCTCACCGGCACGCATGATGTTGCCCGCCAAGGGGAAGAACAACGTGCGTTTCTTCTATAAAGGTCCCGCTGATGACCAGGAGCGTTACTACCGCATCACCTGGCGCGATACGGCGCTCTCCATGGATGAGCAGCGCAACGAGAGTCGTCAGGCGATGGCCACTACCTCTGCCCAGATCGGCACCATTCTGGTGGTGACCCCACGCAAGGTACGCTTTGACTATCTCTTGAGCCATGGCGAGCTCACCAATCGGGGCAATGCCTCTTATCGGGTGGTGGCCTATGGTGTTTGCCGCGACCAACCGGGCAAGCAGTGCAAAGAGACCTATTACGACTTGCCGGGCAAACAGCGCGTCTTCAAACGGGTTGATACCAATCACGAGAAGAGTCACGTCGGTCTCTGGCTCGGCAAAGACTTTGCCACCGTCAAGTAACCTTGCAGCGACCAGCTCAAGCAGCAGACTAATCACTACTTTGGATAAATGATGCGCCCCTGGATTCAACAATATGCCGTCAGTGTTGCCGCTCTATTGCTTGCCACCAGCGCAGCCGCAGAATCGATCGCACCGTTGCGCCTTGCCAATGTCATCATTCCAGCCAGTTTTGCCAGTGCACTGCGCGATGGTTTGTCAGTCCCTGTGCTACTGCACTATCGGGATGAACTGAGCGGGAAAGAAACCCTCACCTCAGATCCGATTGGCAGTGCCACTCTGGTGCTCAGAGAACAGCAGTTGCAACTGCTGAATATCGACTTCGGTGCCAGCCAGCAACAGACGCAGCTCAACGAGGCGCTGGTCTCGACCCTCTCTGCCGATAGCGAACAACGCACCTTTGATGAGCAAGGTCATCTGGAGGTCAATTCCGATGCCAGCATGAAGCTGGATTTGCTCACCATGCAGTTGAATATAGAAGTTTCTCGCGATGCCTTTGGGATGGCCGCTACCCAAGATTCAAGCACCAGCCTGACACCCAGTGTAGAGGCGCTGACCAGCGTGCATCGTTACAACTTGGGCTACTCCTTCAACAACACGGATTACGGCTATCTCGACTCCAACTTTGTCCAGCTTGGCAGTACCTTCGGCTACGGGGCGCATCACATGACGCTGGATGGTTCTCTCTTCAACCTGGGCGAGCCACAGCAAAGCGGCACACTTTACAGTGCCATGTACGAGCGGGATCTGGATGATCGTCGTCTGGCCGCTGGCATGGTATCGACCTGGGATTTGCAAACATTGGGCATGGTCACAGCCCTGAACAGCAGACGTATCTATGGTGCTTCTTATGGCAACCAGGCCCAGTCTCGCCAGCAGAACGCCAACCAATCCACGACCCCGGTGCAGGTCTTTATGCCCGCCAACGGCGAAGCGCGCATCTATCGGGATGGCCGTCTGATTGGGCTGCAGAACCTCAATATCGGCAACCAGAGTATTGATACCACTTCCTTCCCTGGTGGTGTCTATAACGTCACCGTTGAAGTCTATGTTGATGGACGTTTGACCGACACCAGCACCCAGCGCGTCACCAAATTGGGAGGGGGCAACCAGTTCGTCGGCCGTTGGGGCTGGCAGTGGTGGGGGGGCTGGATGGAATCAACCTCAGATGAGCAGGGTGACTCTCCCTTGTTGGGCGTATCTTTCTCTCGCACCCTGGATGCCCTCACCTATTCCGGTACCAGCTATGCCTTCAACCAGGCCGTTGTTGCTGAAAGCGGGATACAGTGGCAGGCCCATGAACGCATCAACCTGGGCGCCCAGGCCATGGCCTCTTCTGATAGCGCCTGGCGAGCAGGTAGCAACATCAGCGTACAACCGATCGACAATGTGTCACTCTGGGCTTCACAAGAGAAGCTGAGCAGCGGCTCACGCCTTAACCTCAGCGAAAGCCACCTCTACTCATCAGGACTCAGTTTGAGCCTTGGCGGCTGGCTGAATGGCCTGGGCCAACTCTCGTTCAGCACTACCCATGACAAAGAGATAGGCAGCACACGCAACTATCTGGACTACTACCAGCACCTCTATTCCGGTCGCTATGGCAACCTGTCGATGCGCGCCAGCGTGCAGAGCGGCAATGATGACCGCATCGGTAGCAACAGCAACAAGAGCATCACGCTCGATTACAGCTTGCCGCTGGGCCAGCTGTTCAGCATGGGCATGAGCAGCAACGAACAGGGCCAGAGCATTGCCAACCTCAACTACCAGCAGCGGTTGGAGGGGGTTGTCAACCTGGCTTCTCTCAACGTCCAAAAGGTCTTGAACGGTGATGAACGAGGTTCCCCCGCCCTCTCGGGTACCTTGGGCTTCGAGCATCAAGTCATTAGCGGCACCTCCAGTCTGTCGCGCAGCAGTCAGGGTGATCTTAACGGCAACCTGATCGCACGGGGCTCGATCGCCACTGCGGGTGAACACCTGGCAGCATCAGGCAGGAACGAGGCCAACGCTGGCGTGCTTATCGATACCGGGTTATCTGGTGGTGGACAAATGCTGGCCAAGGTCAATGGCCAGGACTATCCCCTGCAAGGTGAGAAAACCTTCCTGGCCCTGCAACCCTATCAGGAATATGAAATCGAGCTGCTCAACAGCAAAACCAGCATGGACAGCTATGAAATAAACACCGGTAAACAACGTTACACCCTGTTTCCCGGCAACGTGGCCACCCTGGATGCGCGCAACAATATCAAAGAGATGGTCACAGTGTTTGGCATCATCAAGGCAGAGGATGGCAGCCTGCTGACCAATGCCAGGTTGGATAATCACATCGGCAGCACGGTCACCAATGAAGCAGGGGAGTTCTCTCTGGATGTGGATAAAGCCAACCCCATGTTGATGTTCCGCCGCGGCAGTGATTTTTGTGAGGCGGAGTTGGATCTTGAAGAGCAGACTGGCGCCGCCTGGATAGGGGTCATTACCTGCAAGGGGCTGCCGACATATGCGATGGTGACAAGGAATTAACCGTGAAGACCTCTCTTTGCTCGACGCAATGGTTGTACGCTGCGCTGACTGCACCGGATATTGGGTCATTGTGATTAAGCACGACGCCATCATTTCCTGTTAATTGAAAACGAAACCGAGGACAGCTGGCTTGTGAGACCGATAAAGGTGGTACAAGCAGCACCTTATCAAGGAAGGATGTATCACTCCGGGTAATGTTGATGACAATCAAAGCTCCGGTCACTCATCGAATGATCGACAGATGGTGAATAGCAAAATGCCCCAGGCCATGATGAAGGTCACCAGAACTTATTATTGGAAGAGATAGATATGTATCGTACTTTCTTGTGTTTGATCTCGCTGGTTTGGGGGCTCCCCGTCACAGCCATTGATATAGGTGCCATGACAGCAATCATGGAACCATCAAGTGATTTGATAGCGCGGACCATTATTAATAATGACCGTTTACCCAAGGTGTATGAAGTCAAAGCACAGAAGATAAGCGACCCCACAGCCAAAGGCTACCCATTGGCCATGTTGCCCGGTGAGCTGCTGTACACCCCCAAACGCTTTGTACTGCACGAAGGGCAGAGGCAAAATGTCAAACTCTATTACAAGGGAGCCAAGGATGATCAGGAGCGCTACTATCGCGTCTTTTTTGTCGAATCACCCGCAGCCCAGCTTGAAAAAAAACCACCCGTCGATCGCAAAGGTACACTGGAGCTGAACATTGAGGTGCAATCCATTCTGGTGGTGCGACCCCGTCAGGAGAAATTCAATTACGAGCTCGATGAAAGCGAAGGGACGATTCGCAACACAGGCAACACCTTCTTTGAGTTTATTGTCAAACAAGGCTGTGATGAACCAGACAGCACGGCAGATACCAAATATCTGCTACCGGGGGAGACTTGGTATAACAGCAAGATTTCACAATCCGGCAATCAGAAGCTGATCGTGTATGACCGCCGTTTTATGACCATAGGTCAAGCATGCTCACCAGCTTAACGCATAAGCGTATCCGCTTCTCTTCGTGATGATGCATCCCTAAACGTCGCGGACTGAAAACAGTATTCAAGACACGACTGGGTTGACATATTTTGAACATATCAGGATAACTCATGACACATCTTTCCAAAATATTGCTGCTACTGCTAGGTAGTTACCAGGTGATGGCCAACACCCCGGTCCGTTATATCGACAAAGAATCGAATCTGGTCATCGTAAGCGTAGAGGGGCACCCCGATTTGCTCATTCGTACGCCTAAACCTACTGATGTTAACATCTATAACCTGGACAAGACCAATGGAGTGTTGGCTTTTAGTAACGATGATAATTTTTTACCACGAGTCTTACCTGATGGTTACAAACTGGATGTATGGGAGGATGGCCCCATTTCCTTCCCGTATGCAAGTTTGCTGTGTAGCAATAATAATGGTGGCAATTTTAGGCAGGGGTGCAGCGGTTTCAGTCCACGAGCGAGGCCTGCTCAGATAGACGCCAAAGGCTTTTATGGCTTCAGCGACTATGGGCACAGTTCCTATGGTTTGAGCAGCAGATTATCGCAAAATACACTCTGGTATCTGCGCGATGCGCCGGTAGGCACATCGATAGTGCGTGACCTCCACTATTGCATCTACCAAGATACAAACAATTCCAATCGTTGCACCGCCCAAACCCAGCCACACGACTGGCGCGTGCGTAAATTAACCACCAATAAGGCCGGGCACATCAAGTTTGTCAGCAAAGATATCAATGAAGAGATTGTGATAGATAGCAATGGCAACCCTACTCCTGCCCCCGGTGGGAGCGGCGCCTGTATTGCTGACAGGGTGGGCGATAGCGATGGGCTCACATGCACCATTGCCTCATACAACCTAAGCTGGGTACCGGCTCCGTATCCCCCTTATTCACCCTTAGATGAATATTTCTTTTCTATGGTTCTCAAGCAAAGACTATCTGGTAGCAATGAATTAATCGCCTTCAAGTTTGGCCCACAAATTAACTGGGCGCCTATTTATCCTGGGAATACAACTATAGTGAACTCAGCAAGGATTAGAAGCCGGAGCGGAACAGAACAGATTAAAGTATTTTTCAATAATGCACTTCTCAAGAGAATGTACAAGCAAAATAAAATACATTTCGATGACATTGCGGAACTGTATGCCACATATTCAACCGGTTACCTGTTTGGTCTATCCATACCTTTTAGGGGAGGGTTTGAGTTTATACCGCGAGCACAGACAGTGAGCATCAAGTCGGCCGATGGTAACCCATCGCCTTATCAGACCGGTGAGGTGGGCAAGGACAATCTGGTGTTTAACTACGAGCTGTCGGAAACCGGTTATACCAATGCGGCCCGACTGGAGGTCAAAGTCACGCAAGATGTCGGTATTCCCCATCAGGGTCGGTGTACCTTCTACCCGGACGGACAAATCGAATCCTCCCGGGCAGTGCCTGTGCCTACCAGCATCATCTTCAGCTCTGCTGGTAACCAGCCGGTATCCACGCCCATAGAGTGTAATGGTCCTCCCATAGACCTGAGGTCCAGAAAGATTATTGAATCACGACCAGCACAAGAATGGGATGAGGGGGGTATAGGTTATACCCGCTTCTATGACCTGGGCCTGCAATTTTCACTCACTGACAATATGACCAGAAAAACAGTGAGCGGTGATGACTGGGAAGGGCTCGTTCATCAGAGTGGAAAAATCATTCTTACCGGTATCTGGAATTGATGCTGCCAATATATTAACCAAATTAATACCTGGCTTTGCCAGGCTGAGATAACACAACAATTAAGGCAGATGCCATGATGAAATCATGGCATCTGCCTTAGTATAACATTACTACACATTCTTGTTCTGTATATTTATAAAACCACAGTTATAAATATCTCAAAACTGCGCACCACTCTAAATAAAAGGCAACTATACTATGCTTTTTATGCGTTTAAAAACTCATTTAAAAGTCATCAACATGACAACAACTTAATTGAATAGGCGAGAGTGGTAACATCGGCATAAAAACGCCCAATAGGGAGGGTAGCCTATGCAATAGGCTGAGACTGATTCAGTATAAAATGACGAAAACAATCGCAATATGGCTTTCAATTCATTATAGATTTTATTGTTTTTGCAACAGTAGTCCTTCCTTAAATAGCTGGCGGGCATGTTCAGCATCGATATGTTCAAACAATGCTGGATCAGGACAATGAAGAACCTGAGTACGTAACCGATGAATATCTTGCCCCGCAAAGGCGGGTTTATTTGTAAGAAATAATGCGTAAACATTTTGATAGACAGACGCACGATTTTTCTTTGCCAATTCAGATGCTGTATGCCACAAAGTATTACCCGCAGTATCGATCAGGCATTTCCCACCTTTGGAAAAAACCCGAACCGGCAATTTCAATGGCAACTCAGGGAGACGCTTGCACGACTGTGCCGGCACCTGACCCTTGATTAGTGGCCGTCCTGGCGATGACCAATAGATAGTTTGTTGCGAACTTAATAACTGACAGGATACTGGAATACGCAGGGTAAACAAATCTTCGATTATACCGCCTTGTAATGGCACCAATTTATCATCACCCCGTAAAAATAGCTCTCCCTGGACGCTGGGTGTGATTAGCATCATGCGCAAGAATCCATCCCGATAGCTTTGGAACTGAAATGACTCTGCAGCCCATGACCATTGGAAAATACATAACAACCCTATCACCCGAGCAATCATCTAATACCCCTTTTTCATAAGGGGCATATTTCATTGCACTCAGTTGAACAATAAAAGAACTCGCCACACAAAAAGGAAAGTTCTTACATGAATAGGTATGGCAAGATCTCTGCACAGATTTTTCTTCCTATCAACAGAACTGACCAGCCACCCAGCCGGAGGACCAGGCCCACTGGAAGTTGTAACCACCGAGCCAGCCGGTCACGTCCACCACTTCGCCGATGAAGTAGAGGCCCGGTACCTTGCGCGCCTCCATGGTCTTGGAGGAGAGCTCGTTGGTATCGACGCCACCCAGGGTCACTTCTGCGGTGCGATACCCCTCGGTGCCGTTGGGCAGGATCTGCCAGTCACCCAGCAAATTGGCCACCGCTTCCAGCTCCCGCTCGTTGTACTGGCGCATCGGCTTGCTGACCAGCTGGCCCAGCTCCACCAGCTTGTCGACGAAGCGCTTGGGCAGCTCGCGCCCCAGCACGGTTTTCAGCTCCTGCGCCGGGTGAGCCTGCGCCCACTCGCGCAGGGCAGCCGGAATATCCAGCTCCGGCAGCAGGTTGATGTGGATCTTCTCACCCGCATGCCAGTAGGAGGAGATCTGCAGGATGACGGGGCCGGAGAGGCCGCGATGGGTGAACAGCATCGCCTCCTTGAAGCGAGTGCCATCCTCGGCGGTCACCGCCACCGGCAGGCTGATGCCCGCCAGATCGGCGAACGCCTCTTTCTCCGCCTGATGGAGGGTGAAGGGCACCAGACCGGCGCGGGTCGGCAGCACCTTGAGACCGAACTGCTCCGCCAGCTTGAAGCCATAAGGGGTCGCGCCCAGCTTGGGCATGGAGAGACCGCCGGTCGCCACCACCAGCGAGTGGCAGCCGATCTCACCCTTGCTGGTGGTCAACACAAAGCCTTCGTCCTGCTTGCTGACGGTGAGGATTTCGGTCTGGAACTGCAGGGTCACCCCGGCCCAGTCGCACTCGGTGAGCAACACATCGACGATATCCTTGGCGCTCTCGAGACAAAACAGCTGCCCCAGGGTGCGTTCGTGATAGCTGACCCCGTGGCGATCCACCAGATCGATAAAGTCCTGCTGGGTGTAGCGGGCCAGCGCCGACTTGCTGAAGTGGGGATTCTCCGACAGGTAGGCGTGAGCGCCCGCCTGATGGTTGGTGAAGTTGCAGCGGCCACCGCCACTGATGAGGATTTTGCGGCCCGGCTTCTTGGCGTTGTCGAGCACCAGCACGGAGCGGCCACGGTAGCCCGCCTGCGCCGCACACATCAATCCGGCCGCACCGGCCCCGATCACCACCACATCGACCTGCTTCATCATCACTCACTTATCAAAATAGAAACGGCACCTGGCCAGAACCGAGATTGCCTCTGGCGGAACAGAACCATAGTGGCTGCCCACCAGAATAAACAACGGCCCTTAAAAGGGCCGTTATTGTACTGGCTGAACACTAAGTGTCCACGACTATCAGGCGTTGCTGTCCATGATGCTGGCAGGGGCGCCCTTGGCCAGTTCGGCCAGCTCCTTGTCGATGAAGTAGAGGCCTTTGCCATCTTCACCCACCAGACCCAGACGGTCGACGATGCTCTTGAACAACTTCTCCTCTTCATGCTGCTCGGCCACATACCACTGCAGGAAGTTGAAAGTGGAGTAGTCCTGAGTGGTGAAGGCTACGTGGGCCAGACCATTGATGCACTTGGTGATGTGGTACTCGTGCTCCAGGGTGGTACGGAACACGTCGCCCAGCGACTTGAACTCGTGGGGAGGGGCATCGATGGCACCCAGCTTGGGCATGGCGCCGGTCTCGCTCACGTAGGTGAACAGACGCTCCATGTGCTGGCGCTCCTCGACCGCGTGCTGACGCAGGAAGGTCGCCGCCCCTTCAAAGCCCTTGTCTTCGCACCAGGCGCTCATCTGCAGATAGAGATTGGAGGAGTAGAACTCCAGGTTAATCTGCTCGTTCAACTTCTCAATCATGGCTTGGGCCAGCATCTTGTTTCTCCTCAGTGATTTGGTATCGATTGTCGCCACACTCCCGCCGCGAATCAACCCGCCAACGAGAGGGAGATCCCGTTTCTTTCAGCTCAGGGGGTCAGCTCCCCAAGGGAGGCGACATCCACGGGCGCAGCATAATCTACGCCCGGCAGCTCGAAGCCGTTGAGCTGCATGAAATCCTGCCGCAGCCCGGCAAAGTCCCCCAGCGCGTGGAAATTGTCCGGCGTCACCTTGGGCCAGAGCGCCGAGACGGCGGCCTGAATGGCCGAGTCCAGCTCGTGGTCATCCATTCGGATCAGCCGGTTGCCATCGGCCACCACCCCATTGGGCCCGTACATCTTGGCGGCAAACAGTCGCTGCATCTGCTCGATGCAGCCTTCGTGCACACCGCGCTCCTTCATCACCCCCATCAGCAGGCCCAGATAGACCGGCAACACCGGAATATAGGCGCTCGCCTTGGTTACCAACGCCTTGCAGACTGACACCCAGGCATGGCCACCAATCTCGGCCAGCTGCAGGTTGATGGTCTCGGCGGTGGCGTGCAGATGCTCCTTGGCATAACCGATGGTGCCATCCCGATAGAGGGGATAGGTGGATTCGGGGCCGATATAGGAGTAAGCGACGGTTTGGGCACCGGGGGCCAGACAATCGGCCTGCTGCAACGCCTGCATCCAGAGCTGCCAATCCTCGCCCCCCATCACGGTGACGGTATCGCGGATCTCCTCCGGCGTGGCAGGCGCCAGCGACTGCTGCACCAGAGTATCGCGCTCCAGATCCAGCCCCCAGCCGCTGAATGGCTGGCCGGTGGTCTTGAGCACGGAGCGCACCTGCGTGCCGTCGGGCAGCACCCGGATGCCGCTCGCCATCGAATAGATCACCAGATCCACCTGCCCCAGCTGCTGACGGATGGTGTCGATGGCCTGCTGACGCATGCCGTCGGAGAAGGCATCACCGATCAGGTTGATGGCGATACGCCCCTCCTGCTCCGCCTCCTTGCGAAACCAGATGTTGTTGTACCAGCCGGCGCTGCCCAATCCTTTGTCGGAAGGGCCGCGCTCGAAGGAGATACCAATGGTGTCGGCACCGGCACCAAAGGCGAGTGCAATGCGCGACGCCAGCCCGAAACCGGAGGAGGCACCCAGCACCAGCACCCGCTTGGGGCCGTTGAACGGGCCAGCGGCCTTGATCCGTTCGATCTGCTGCTGCACGGCGGCGCGACAGCCGATGGGGTGACAGTTGCGGGCAACACAACCTTGAATCTGGGGATGAATGATCATGGGAAGGCCTCCAAAGAAACTGGCTACAGCATAACCAAATCGAAGGAGATTAACTTGATGCCGGATCGCTATCAGTCAGAAAAGCCGCGGGAATTGAGGCAGAAAAACAAAAGGGAGCACGTGGCTCCCCAAAGCGGTATTCAGATGCTTTTTGTTGTTTTGTGTTCATTGCGAAGCACGGGCCCATCCTATGCCTCTCCCCCCTGATCGGCAAGCCGAGGGGTGTGACCGGCGTCAAACTCTTGTTTAATTTATAGGCAAATAGTGGTTAATAACTGAGTGGCTGACCCTGTGTCACACGTCATTAAACTCATTTAAATCCCAAAACTGTGCCTGAGGCACCATTTTAGTTTCAGCAGAGATTGGTATAGTGGACTGAAGGATCGGTAAGGAGAACCCCCATGAGTGGAACAACCTATTACAAGCATATTCTGGCCGCGATCGACCTCTCTGAAGATAACCGCAAGGTGATCGACAAGGCGGTGGACAGAGCCCGCTCCAACGGCGCCAAGCTGTCGGTTATCCATGTCGATGTGGACCTCAAGGATCTCTACACCGAGATGATCGATATCGACATCGACAACGTGCAGGATCAGGTGATCGCCGAAGCGAAAGAGAAGCTGGAGGCATTTCTGGCCTCGGTGGACTATCCCATCGAGAAGAAGCTGGTGATCTGCGGCGATCTGAGCGAGCGGGTCAATCAGGCGGTCAAGGAGTACGAGATCGACCTGCTGGTGTGCGGCCATCGCCAGAGCTTCTGGAGCCTGCTCACCTCGAGCGCCCGTCAGCTGATGAATACGGTGCCCTGCGATCTGCTGGTCGTCCCCTTGCAGAAGTAATGAAACCGGCGTAGTTTGATTTGCTATGAACATGACCGCATTCAATCACAACTACTGGTGGTGCTGCTCCTAAACAGGCGGCACCGCGTTTCCATTCAAGATTTCCCAAAGAAAACACCGTGACCGCCGAGAGGCGGTCAACTGTTTTTATCCCTTTGTCGCCTCCCGGCTCACCCAACTGGAGAGAGTGACATGCACAACCCCGTAATCCTTACTGGCGATCGTCCCACCGGCAAACTGCACATCGGCCACTATGTCGGCTCCCTGCGCCAGCGCGTCGAAGCCCAGCACCACTACCGTCAATTCGTGATGATCGCCGACCTGCAGGCGCTGACCGACAACGGCCACAACCCGGCCAAGGTGACAGACAACGTGCTGGAGGTGATGGCTGACTATCTGGCGGTCGGCCTCGACCCGGCCAAGACCACCTTCTGTTTGCAGAGCGCCCTGCCCGCCCTCGCCGAACTCACCTGCTACTACCTCAATCTGGTCAGCGTCGCGCGGCTGGAGCGCAACCCCACCGTCAAGGCGGAGATCCAGCAGAAAGGGTTCGAGCGCACGCTGCCGGCCGGTTTTCTGGTCTATCCGGTGAGTCAGGCCGCCGACATCACCGCCTTTCGCGCCAGCCATGTGCCGGTCGGGGAAGATCAGCTGCCGATGCTGGAGCAGACCAACGAGATCGTCCGCCGCTTCAACTCTCTGGTAGGCAAAGAGGTGCTGACCGAATGCCAACCGATCCTGAGTGACACCGGCCGCCTGCCCGGCATCGACGGCAAGGCCAAGATGTCCAAATCCCTCGGCAACACCATAGAGCTCGGCATGTCGGCGGAAGAGGTCAAACAGGCGGTGTTCGCCATGTATACCGACCCCAACCACCTCAAGGTGAGCGATCCGGGTCAGGTGGAGGGAAATACGGTGTTCGCCTATCTCGATGCCTTCCATCCCGACAAGGCGCTGGTCGCCGAGATGAAGGCCCACTACCGGTGCGGCGGACTAGGGGACATGCGCTGCAAGCAGGTGCTCAATGACTGCCTGCAAACCCTGCTCGCCCCGATGCGGGAGCGCCGGGCCGCGGCTATCGCCGACAAGAAGATGCTGCTGGAACTGCTCTATCAGGGCACCGAGCAGGCCCGCATCATCACCGATGAGGTATTGGCGGAGGTGAAAAGCGCCATGGGGCTCGACTACTTCGCCAGCATCCGCTGAGCGGGGGTCCCGAGCGCATCGTCGCCGTAGAGGTCGAACACCAACTGGTGCAGCAGGCTCTTGAACCAGCCGATCGCCTCGTCGTGAGCGGTGAGCGGGTGCCCCGCCATCAGGTAGACGATGGGGATTGCGGGGTCGAGCTGGTGCATCCGCAGCGGGTAGTAGCGGCAGAAGTGGCGCCCGATCATCTCGGGCACCACCACCAGATAGCGGCCGGTCGCCATCAGTGGCGGCACCGCCATAAAGCTCGGCAACCGCACGCCCAGCTCCCGCTCCACCCCGAAACGGGCCAGCCAGAGCTCCACCATCGCCTGACTGTGACCCCAGCTGGAGGTGTGGATGTGGGGGCGGCTCACCAGCTCGACCGGAGTCAGCACATCGGGCAATTCGCTGCCGAGCGGCGACAGGCAGACCAGCGGGTTGTTGAACCACTCCTCCCGCCACAAGCGGGGTGAGAGATGATTCGCCCCGGCGAAACCGATCACCAGATCCAGCTCACCCTTTTCCAACTCCCGCTCGTAGTCGCTGTCCGCCAGCTCGCACACCTCAAGCCGACAGTGAGGGGCCTGCCGATGGAGCCTCTCCACCAGCACCGGCACCAACCCATGCTCCACCGAGCCCGGGGTGGCGATACGGAAAATCCGCCGCGCAGTGGTGGGATCAAACCCTTTGGCCTGCCGCAATCCCTGCTCCAGCATCGCCAGCGCCTGGCGCACCGGCCCAGCCAGCGCCTTGGCTCGCTCGGTCGGCATCATCTCGCGCCGACTCATCACGAACAGCGGGTCATCCAGCGCCCCCCGCAGCCGCCCCAAGGCGTGACTGACGGTGGACTGGGAGAGATGCAGCCGTTCGGCGGCACGGGTGACATTGCGCTCCTGCATCAGCATGTCGAATACGGCGAGCAGGTTGAGGTCGAGACGGGCGAGCGAGCTATCCATCGATATTAGCCATAGTTAAATGCCAACAATTCATTTTTACCATAGTAACAGATTGCCTAGAATGCGCTGGCTTAATACATCGGAGATTCAAATGCGTAGCTATCTGTTATTGCTGGCCATTGGCCTGCTGTGGGGTTCCCAATTCATTTTCATGCACCAGGCCGTTGCCGAGTTGCCCCCCATTCTGGTGGCTGCCGGTCGTGCCCTGTGCGGCAGCCTGACCCTGGGTCTGCTCTGCCTGTTCATGCGGCTCAAGAGTGAGCACACCCCGTGGCGCACCTATATGCTGATCGCCCTGCTGGATGCCACCATCCCCTTCATCATGGTCGCCTGGGGCCAACAGTATGTGGATAGCGCCATCGCCGCCGTGGTCATGGGTTGTATCCCGTTTGTGACCATTCTGGCTGCACCGCTGTTTATTTCTGGTGAAAGAATCACCAAAGCCGGTCTGCTTTCCGTGATCATCGGCTTTGCCGGTGTGCTCACCCTGTTCTGGCCGAAACTCTCCCAGGGCATGAACGCCGGTCTGCTCGGTGCCATGGCCATCCTGCTGGGTGCCAGCTGCTTCGCCATCGGCCTGCTGATGATCAAGCGCTTCGCCAAGGACCATCCGGTCGTGGTCGCCCGCAATATCCTGATCTCCTCGGCAATCCAGTTGCTGCTGGTCGCCCCCTTCATGGTTGACCTCAGCAGCCTGGCCCTGCCGAGCACCCAGGCCCTGAGCGCGATTACCGTGCTGGGTACCCTCTGTACCGGTCTGGTCTACTTCCTCTACATGGCGCTGATCCAGAAGGCCGGCCCGACGTTCGCCTCCTTCAGCAACTATCTGGTGCCGCTGTTCGGCGTGATGCTGGGTGCCCTGTTCCTCGGCGAGCAGATCCACCCCACCACAGGTGTTGCTCTGGCCCTGATCCTCGGCTCGGTCGCCATGAACCAGTGGGCGCAACAGCGTCGTATGCAGCGCGAGGTCTCCCTATGTCAGGCATCCTGACCACACTGTGCGGTGGTCTGGTACTGATTGCCGGCTGGCAGTATCGCCAGCGGCTGGCCGGGATCCTGGGCCTGCTGATGGTACTGCTGCCCTGGCTCTTCGATAGCAAGCTGCAAGCCATGCTGAGCTATGCCCTGAATGCCTGAAGTCCATCTCTGAATGTGTGACGAGAGTCTATCTCTCCTGTTTTTGGGACTGTTTTAAAAAACCTCCGATTTGTCCCCCGCTACCGGCGCTCTGCGCCGGTTTTTTTATGTTCGAGATCAGGAGAAGACCGTTACCTGTTATCAACTGTTTTGATGGGGGGCTGATCTAACAGTGGTTTCTCACCAACAGTGAATCCTTAAAGAACTGGGTATTAGGAATAAAACCGACTCATTAAGGTAATTTACATGCGTACTGATCTTGTCATATCCGATACCCTTCATGCCTTGGCGACCAATAGTCCGTTAGAAAACCTATGCGTTGCCGTAGCAGCGTTTGCCCTGATAAGGCTGATAAACGCTTTTGCAGAGCTACTGACAACATAAAGTGTGAGCAACACCTTCACGGGAAACTTAGCCGAGCTCGCCAGACTGATACACATTCCACCAGTCAGCCTGATATATCAGACTGACTGGCCAAAAAAGCCAACGACAACCATCTGAAACTCAAACCGAATAGCGATAGCTGAGTCGCTCGTTCTTGCGCGGCCCGGTGATCTGCCAGCTCAGCAGAAAACCGCCGTCTATCTCGGTCAGCTCGGCGCTGTAGTGATCCGCCCCGCACAGATGGGGCTCGGCGGTCAGCCAGCAGCCATCCCCCTGCGGCAGCAGCTCGAACAGTTCGACCGGCTCCTCATAACGCAGATGGGAGAGACGGATCCCCCGCGCACTGCGCTGCCACCAGAAGCGGTTGTGCATGGCGAGCTCCCTACCATGAGGCGTGATGTAACGGCCATGCTCGTTAAACAGCCAGCCCCCCTGATGATCGGCCACCTGCACACGCCCCTCGCCCCGACCATTCCAGTCGGTCGCCGACCCCTCGCCATTGCTGGCGGTAAAGAAAAATGCTCCGACCTGTGGCAATCGCGCCCATAAACGCTGGATTGCCGCTTCCATCTCGGCCATCATAGCCCCCTTAAAATTGACAACTGACGATAAATCAAACACATGAACTACTTGATAGGGGTCACCCTGCTCTGGTCATTCTCCTTCAGCCTGATCGGGGTCTACCTCGCCGGTCAGGTGGATGCCTACTTCTCGGTGCTGACCCGCATCGCCCTCGCCAGTCTGGTGTTTCTCCCCTTCCTGCGCCGCCGCTGGCTGCGCCCCGATCTGGCGGCCAAGCTGATGGCGCTGGGCGCCATCCAGCTCGGCATCATGTATCTCTTCTACTACCACTCCTTCCTGCTGCTGACGGTGCCGGAAGTACTGGTCTTTACCATCTTCACCCCCATCTACGTCACCCTGCTCCACGATCTGCTGGAGGGGCGCTTCAAGCCCACCTATCTGTGGGGCGCCCTGCTGGCGGTGCTCGGGGCTGCCGTCATCCGCTTCGACGGCCTGACCGAAAGTTATGTGCTGGGATTTCTGGTGGTGCAGGGGGCCAACCTCTGTTTCGCCCTAGGTCAAGTGGGCTACAAGGTACTGCTGGCAAGGGAGGCGGAGCAACCGCCGCAACTGGCGGTGTTCGGCTGCTTCTATCTGGGAGCGCTGGTGATCGCATTGCCCGCCTGGTGGCTGCTGGGCAAGCCGCAATACCCAACGTCAGGGTTGCAGTGGGGCATTCTGCTCTGGTTGGGGGTGGGTGCCTCCGGCCTCGGCTACTTCCTCTGGAACAAGGGGGCGACGCTGGTCACCAGCGGGGTGCTGGCCATCATGAACAATGCGCTAATTCCGGCCGGCTTGCTGGTCAATCTGCTGCTCTGGGGCAAGGATACCGACCTGACCCGACTGACCATCGGCGGCCTGCTGATGCTGGCCTCGCTCTGGGTCTGCCAGCGTGACAAGCGCGGCCTACCCTGACCGCACTCAGCCGACGACGGTGTTGTGCTCCCGTCTGGCCTGACTGTGACAGCTGGCCAGCCGGGCCAGCAGATGATCGAGCAGCTCGCCAGCCTGACTCTGTACCAGTCCGATACTGACGGTGACCGGCCGCTGTGACAGCAGGCTGGCATCGGCAATCTCGAGGCGCAGCCGCTCGGCGATCTCCAGCGCACTCATCCGCTCGGTCTGGGAGAGCATCAGGATAAAACCGTCCTCATCCCAGCGGGCGAAGGGATCTTCCCGCCGCAGTTCGTGACGCACGATACGCGCCAGCTTGGCCAGCATGGCGTCGCAAGCCGCTTCACCAAACAACTGCTGGATTTTGGCCATGTGATCGACCGAGAACTGCAACAGACTGAAAGTGCCGCTCTCGGTCGCCAGCCGCTCTTCAAGCAGTTGCTCGAAACGGCCACGGCTCTCCAGTCCGGTCAGCGGATCGGTGCCATGTCGCTCCTCCACCAGCACGGCAGCGGGATCGAGGTGACGGACGACCCCCAGCAGATAACCCCGCTCATCGCGACGCATCCGCTCTTCCAGCCGGATGTAGTGACCGTGATGATGCAGAATGCGGTATTCGAGGCGCAGACCGCTGCTGCGGCCGCTCTGGCAGGCGAGCAGGGCATCTTCCAGCCGGGTAACATCGTCGGGATGCACCCGATCCAGCCAGCCAAGATCATCCGGCCAGCACTCTCCCAATCCCAACAGGCGCAGGCAGGAGGGATCACGCTGCAGTCCATGTTGGGCTGACCAGCTCCAGATCCCCGCCTCCAGCAGCGCCATGGCATCAGACAGCAGACCCGGATCAAGCCGGGCAGTCACATCGACCAAAGGTGTCTTGAGCATTTCCATGGGGCGCCTCGAAACAGGCTCTGAATACCTGCTCAATAAGTAACATTGGCGTTCACGCCGAGCAACAGGGTCAGAGCGCTTTTCCCTGATACCCGTTCATCAAGGTCTGCCAGTTCTCCGGTACGAAGTGGAAACTGGTATGCAGTTGAGACTCTTTATTGAATGAACGAAGCAAGCGTTCCAGATTGGCCTTCTGCCATTCACCGGGGGAACGGATCGCACCCTTGTCAAAATCGATCACCCACACCTTGCCCTCTTTATCGAGCAGCAGGTTGTGACTGTTGAGATCGGCGTGATAGACCCCGGCATCGTGCAGCTGGCGCACCGTCTGGCCTATCTTGTGCCACACCTCGGTCGCCACCGGCCCCTGCTTGAGCAGCGCCACCATATCCTTGGCACCGCGAATTCGCTCAATCAGGATATCGGCACGATAGAAGGGGCCCTGTTTGACCATGCGGGCACCAAACGGACGCGGCACCGGCAGCCCCAGCTCGCACAGCTTGGCCAGCAGGGTGTATTCGGCCATGGCGCGGCTCGACTCAACCCCTTCGAACCAAAAGCGATCCCGCACCACCTTGCCCACCATGCCGCCACGATAGTAGTGGCGCAGCACCAGATGGCGGGACTCATCCTTAACGAACCAGGTCACTCCCCGTCCGATGGAGGTTCCCACCACCTGACGGTTGTTCTGCCACCAGGCAGGATCGAATAACTGGGGAGAAGGGTCGCGAAAGGCCCCTTCGGCATACCAGCAGATCTGGTTGTGTTCGGTCTGTACTCGCATCGTGGAGATCCCGCTCGGTGGGTCATGGATCGCAATTTTTCAATTGGCGATGAGGCTGCCGCTCTGGCATGCCCGCAATAGTGGCCTTTAATCAACAACGTGCAGAGACAGGTCATGGCGCTGGGCCCGGCCTATCCCGGCTGACGATTGTGCGCAATTTTACAATCCAGAGGGGAGTTTGCATAATGCCATCCACCCTTTTTGCCAGCCGTGCGCCACAACATGCCGCTATTTCAAACGCCCCCCTCCTCCATCTGCATCCTGCGGCTCTCCGCCATCGGGGATTGCTGCCACGCACTGGCGCTGGTGCGCGTCATCCAGCGGGAGTGGCCACAAACCCGCATCACCTGGATCACCGGCAAAATCGAGGCAACCCTGTTTGCTGATCTGCCCGGCGTCGAAGTAATCCCCTTCGACAAGAGCAAGGGGTGGCGCGGCTATCGCGATCTCTGGCATACCCTCAAGGGGCGCAAATTCGATGCCCTGCTCCACCTGCAGGCTGCGATGCGGGCCAGCATTGCCACCCTCGGCATCAGCGCCAAGGTCAAACTCGGGTTTGATCGGGAGCGGGCCAACGACGGCCAGTGGCTGTTCACCAACCACAAAGTGCCTTCGCCTGCCTCCCCCCATGTGCTGGACGGTTTCCTCGCCTTCGCCAAAGAGCTTGGCATCAAGGATCTGACCCCGGACTGGCAACTGCCCATCAGCGCCGATCATCAGGCGTGGGCAAGGGAGAAGATTGGCGGCAAACCGACTCTGCTTATCTGCGCAGCCGCCAGCAAGGCATTCAAAAACTGGACGGCCGCAGGCTATGCCGCGCTGGCAGATCACGCCGCCAACAAGGGCTTTCAGGTCTATCTCTGTGGCGGGCCTGCCAAACTGGAGCGGGATCTGGCTGCCGAGATCCAGCGCTTAAGCCAGAGCAAACCGGTCGATCTGGTGGGGCAGACCAACCTCAAGCAACTGCTGGCGCTGATTGGTGAGGCGAGTCTGGTGCTGGCCCCCGATACCGGCCCCACCCATATGGCCACCATAGTGGGCACGCCGGTGATCGGTCTCTATGCCCACCACAATCCGGCCCGCACCGGCCCCTATCTGTGCCGCGACTACGTGCTCAGCGTCTATCAGGAGCTGGTCGAACAGGAGACCGGCAAGCCGCTGGCCGAATTGAGCTGGCGCACCCGTCTCAAAGACCCGGAGGCCATGCGAAAAATCACCAGCGAGCAGGTGATCACCGCCTTCGACCGCCTCTGTGCAGATCGTCAACTGCCGTAATGACAGGGCACCTCGGGAATTCCGAGCCATCAGGCAGGGATAACCTGATAGCCTCTGCCCTCAGCCAAAGGCACAATGCAGGCTGATGTGGGTTACGCTCCCGCAGCAAGCTACGAATACTTTGATCGGCTGGAATATGATTCCGGCCGTTTTTTTATTCGCCGCATTCTGGTAAAATTCGCCGCCTTTACATCACCCTGACTCAAGAATTTTCCGCGTTTTGCGTTTGGCTGTCTCCCTTTCGGGCACAAGACGGCGGTCTCTGCTACAACCAAAACAGCGGTTTCGATTAAAGGTAATAATATGGCGCAACAAGGCACACTCTATATCATCTCTTCTCCGAGCGGCGCGGGTAAATCCAGTCTGCTCAATGCCTTGCTGACCAACCACAATCAAGCTGGCAAGATGCAGCTATCGGTTTCCCACACCACTCGCGCCACCCGCCCGGGCGAAGAGCACGGCGTACACTACCACTTCGTTCAGGTGGAAGAGTTCAAGGCGCTGATCGAGCGTGGTGATTTTCTGGAGTGGGCCGAAGTATTCGGCAACTACTACGGCACCTCACGCGCCGCCATCGAAGCCTGCCTGGCCAAGGGGATCGACGTATTCCTCGACATCGACTGGCAAGGTGCCCGCCAGATCCGCGAGCAGATGCCGACCAAATCCATTTTCATCCTGCCCCCCAGCCGCGAAGAGCTGGAGCGCCGCCTGATTGGGCGCGGTCAGGACAGCGCCGAAGTGATTGCCGGCCGGATGGCGAAAGCCATTGCCGAAATGGTGCACTACGACGAGTATGACTATGTCATTATCAACGAAGACTTCGAGCAGGCGCTGTTCCAGCTCAGGTCCATTATTGAGTGCCAACGGCTGGAGATGCGTCACCAGCAACAGGCTCAAAAAAACTTGCTGCAACAGCTACTGGCAGAGTAAGCCAAAAACAAGTAAACTTTTGCGTCATTTTTAAACACTGCTTTTCTAAATACAGAAAGCCCAAACACTGGAGTCCTGCATGGCACGCGTTACTGTAGAAGATGCTGTAAAACAGGTAGGTAACCGTTTTGACCTGGTGCTGGTCGCCGCGCGCCGCGCTCGTCAAATCGCGGTACAAGGCAAAGATCCCCTGGTCGACGAAGAGAACGACAAGCCGACTGTGATCGCCCTGCGTGAGATCGAGCTGGGTCTGGTGAACAATCAAGTGATGGACACCCAGGACCGCTACGAACAGCAAGAGCAGGAAGCCGCCGAGCTGGCTGCCGTTGCTGCCATCGCCGAAGGCCGCGGTTAAGTTATTCCTCCGGTTGGCACCCGCCCGGGTGCCGACTGTTCATCCCCATTTACAACCGCTCGAAAACCTCGCAAACTCAGGGCTATACCCTCAATTCCACGAATTGCCGTTTCACCGCTGCGGGGACTGTCTTGTATTTATTTGAAAACCTTAAAGAAATAGCCAGTTCCTACCTGCCGCCAGAGCAGGTTGAGAAGCTCAAGCAAGCCTATGTGGTGGCCCGTGATGCCCACCAGGGCCAGATGCGTTCCAGTGGCGAACCCTATATCACCCACCCTGTTGCCGTTGCCCGAATCTTGGGTGACATGCGCCTCGATCATGAAACCCTGATGGCCGCCGTACTGCACGACGTCATCGAAGACACCTCGGTCACCAAGGCCGATCTGGCCGAACAGTTTGGCAATGCGGTTGCAGAACTGGTGGCCGGGGTCTCCAAGCTCGACAAGCTGAAATTTCGCGATCGCAAAGAGGCGCAGGCCGAGAACTTCCGCAAGATGGTGATGGCAATGACCCAGGATATCCGGGTCATTCTGATCAAGCTGGCCGACCGCACCCACAACATGCGCACCCTGGGCTCCCTGCGCCCTGACAAACGCCGCCGCATCGCCCGGGAAACCCTCGAAATCTTCGCCCCCATCGCCAACCGCCTCGGTATTCACACCATGAAGAACGAGCTGGAAGAGCTGGGTTTCGAGGCGCTCTATCCCATGCGATCCCGCGTGTTGCGCGAATCGGTGCGCCGCGCCCGTGGCAATCGCCGCGAGATCATCGACTCCATCCAGAGCGAAATCAGCGGTCGTCTGAAAGAGGCGGGGATCGAGCATCAGGTCAGTGGCCGCGAGAAGAATCTCTTCTCCATCTACAACAAGATGGAGAAAAAAGAGCTGCAATTTCATGAGGTAATGGATATCTACGCCTTTCGGGTAAAGGTGAAGGACATAGATACCTGTTACCGGGTGCTGGGGCAGATGCACAGCCTCTACAAACCGCGCCCCGGCCGCTTCAAGGATTACATCGCCATCCCCAAGACCAACGGCTACCAGTCGCTGCACACCTCTCTGGTGGGGCCGCACGGGGTACCGGTCGAGGTGCAAATTCGCACCGAGTTCATGGATCAGATGGCCGACAAAGGGGTTGCCGCCCACTGGGCCTACAAGCAGGATGGCGACAGCTCGGGCACCACTGCCCAGATCCGCGCCCAGCGCTGGATGCAGAGCCTGCTGGAATTGCAGCAGAGCGCCGGCAGCTCGTTTGAATTTATCGAAGGGGTCAAAACCGACCTCTTCCCCGACGAGATCTACGTGTTCACGCCGGAAGGACGAATCATGGAGCTGCCCGCTGGCGCCACGCCGGTGGACTTTGCCTATACGGTGCACACCGACATCGGCCACGCCTGCGTCGGTTCGCGGGTCGACCGCCACCCCTACCCGCTCAGCAGCCCGCTGCACTCGGGCCAGACGGTGGAGATCATCACGGCGCCGGGGGCTCGCCCCAATGCAGCCTGGCTCAACTTCGTGGTGACCACCAAGGCTCGCTCCAAGATCCGCCAGTTCCTCAAGAACCTGCGCACCGAAGAGTCGGTGGTGCTGGGTCGCCGCCTGCTCAACCATGCACTAGGCGCCAAGAATATCGAAGATATTCCCGAGCCACGCATCAAGCAGGTGCTGGCCGATACCAAGCACGAAAATCTACAGGGGCTGCTGGCCGATGTGGGCCTCGGCAACGCCATGAGCGTCATGGTGGCGCGCCGCATGCTGGGGGATGAACTGCCGCCGGAAGAGCAGCCCAAAACCAGCAGCAAGAAGATGCCGATCAAGGGTGCCGACGGCATGCTGGTCACCTTCGCCAACTGCTGCCGTCCGATCCCGGGGGATGCCATTATCGCCCACATCAGCCCGGGCAAGGGTCTGGTGATCCACCAGGAAGCCTGCCGCAACATCAAGGGCTACAGCAAGGAGCCGGACAAGTACCTGCCGGTGCAGTGGGAAGTGGACAAGGAGCAGGAACAGGAGTTCCGCACCGGTATCAGCATCGAAATCGTCAACCATCAGGGTGCGCTGGCCGAGCTGGCCAACGTGATTGCCGCCACCGGCGCCAACATTCACGCCATCAGCACCGAAGAGAAGGATGGCCGGGTCTATCAGGTCAGCCTGCTCATCACCACCAAGAGCCGCATCCACCTGGCCAACATCATGCGCAAGATCCGCGTGATGCCCAACGTGCTCAAGGTGAGCCGACAGAAGAACTGAACACAGGCGGCGCAAGCCGCCTGCTGCTTTTATTGAGACAAGCCATGACCCCCGAACGCTTCAAGCGCATCACCGACATGCTGGCCCAGCGTCAGCTCGATTTGACCGTCTGTATGGAAGAGGTACACAAACCTCACAATCTGGCCGCCATCGTGCGTACCGCCGATGCCATCGGCATCCACCGGGTACACGCCGTCTGGCCCAAAACCTGGATCCACAAGCGCAAGGGCACCGCCCGCGGCAGCCAGAACTGGGTGGATGTAAAACTGCACCCGGATATCGGCACAGCCGTTGCCGAGCTGAAAGCCTCCGGCATGCAGATCCTGGCGACCCATCTCTCTGAAAGCTCGGTCGATTTTCGCGCCATCGACTACACCAAACCGACTGCCATTCTGGTGGGTCAGGAAAAGCACGGCATCGGTGAAGAGGCGCTGGCCCTGGCCGATCACCATATCGTCATCCCCATGGTGGGCATGGTGCAGTCCCTCAACGTCTCGGTGGCTGCCGCCGCCATCCTCTACGAGGCGCAGCGCCAGCGCGAGCTGGCCGGTTGCTATCAACGCGGCTGCCCGCTCACGCTGGAGGAGCAAAACAGCATCCTGTTCGAGGGGGGTTATCCTATCTATGCCCAGCTCTGCAAAGAGAAAGAGATGCCCTACCCCCAGCTCGGCCCGGCCGGTGAAATTCTGGCGGACGAAGAGTGGTGGCAACGGATGCAGCTGACCCGCAAAGGGTGGGCGCAGCAGAGCGAGCAGGACGATCCGCAGGAGGAGTGATGGAGAACCCTTTTGGCAGCTGGCTGGAATCGCAAATCATCCGGGATCACCTGACCAACCCGAACATAGAGGCCGGCGACTACAGCTACTACTCCGGCTACTATCACGGCAAGCCGTTCGAGGATCACTGCGTCCGTTACCTGCTCGGCGATGGCTCGACCCGCGACACCTGGGAGAGCGGCCTCTGGGGCGAGGTGGATCAGCTGATCATCGGCAAGTTCTGCTCCATCGGCTCGGGCGCCACCTTCATGCTGGCGGGCAATCAGGGCCACCGGCTGGATTGGGTTTCCACCTTCCCGTTCAATCCCGACACCTTTGGCGAAGGGGCCCGTAGCGGCTTTCTGCGCAAGGGAGACACCCGGATTGGCAACGATGTCTGGATCGGCTCGGAAGCGATGATCATGCCCGGCATCACCATAGGTGATGGTGCGGTCATCGCCACCCGCGCCGTGGTGACCAAGGATGTGGCCCCTTACACCATAGTCGGCGGCAACCCGGCCCAGCCGATCCGCCGCCGTTTCAGCGATGAGCAGATCCTCATGCTGCAAGAGATGCAGTGGTGGGACTGGCCCCTGCCTCGCTTGCAAGCCTGCATGGCGCTGCTCTGCTCGGGGGATATCGCGGCCCTTTATCACCATTGGCAACAGGAGTGTGCCTGATGAAACCACTCTCTCTTTCCCTGTTGGCCCTGACCCTGTTTTCTGCCGGAGCCCTTGCCGTGACCAATACCTATCAGCTCACCAGCGAAGCCGATGTACCCAGCCTTTACCAGCAAACCCTGCCCGACTTCTGGCGCCAGCATGCGGTTGAAGGAGAGTTTAAGGGCAAGAATGGCGTCACCATCCGCTATGTCGCGCTACGGCAAGCCAAGGTTGATCGCGCCATCCTGATCGTCAATGGCAGGGTCGAGAGCTACCTCAAGTATCAGGAGCTGGCGTGGGATCTCTGGCGTCAGGGCTACAGCCTCTATCTCATCGACCATCGCGGTCAGGGGATGTCCGACCGGATGCTGGATGATCCACAGAAGGGATATGTCGACCAGTTCGACGATTATGTCGTCGATCTGAAGCAGTTTCACGACCAGATAATCATGGCGGACCAGCCTGCCAAGCTGTTCCTGCTGGCCCACTCCATGGGCGGAGCCATCTCGGCCCGCTATCTGGAACGCTGGCCCGATGATATCAAGGCGGCCGTGCTCTCCTCCCCCATGCTGGGCATCAATCTCGGCGGTCTGCCCAAGTGGCTGGCCAAGGGATTGGCGAGCACCATAGGCACGGTCGGCGGCTGGATTGGTGAGCCTCCCTACGGCCCCGGTCAGGGCGCCTATCAGGATCACGGCTTTGCCGACAACGAACTGACTCACAGCCAGCCCCGCTATCAAGCCTTCCGCCAAATCTACGAGCAGCACCCGCAGATCAAGCTGGGTGGCGCGACCGCCCACTGGATTTATCAGGGGATCACCGGTGCAGATGCCGCAATCGCCGATGCGGGCGCCATCAAAACCCCGCTGCTGGTGCTGCAGGCTGGCAACGACAGCGTGGTGGACAATGCCGCGCAGGATCGCTTCTGCACCATTGCCAGGTGCGAAGGGGGCAAACCGCTGCGCATCGAGGGGGCCTGGCACGAGCTGTTTATCGAATCCGATGACAAGCGCCAGCCCGCCCTGACTGCGATGGTCGACTTTTTCGCCCGCTTCTGAGCTGGCTATTTTTTGTAACCCTAAATAAATGGGGTGACAGTGCGGGCTAAGGTAAACTGCCCCTGTTTTCAATCGATGCCGAGGTAATGATGTTCAAGGTAGTTGTATCCGATCTCGATGGCACTCTGCTCAACAAGCAGCACCAGATCTCTCCCCGTACCCGGGATACCCTGCACCGCCTGGTAGAACAAGGTGTGAAATTCGTGGTCGCCACCGGCCGTCATCACGTTGACGTTCGCAGCTTCCGCGATGCGCTGGGGATGGACATCTACCTTATTACTTCCAATGGCGCCGTGGTCCATGACAAACAGGATCAGCTGATTTTCAACCAGCCGCTGCCGACCGAGATCGCCGCAGAACTGATTGCGCTGGAGCGCGACCCCTCTATCCACCTAAATGTCTATCAGGGTGATGACTGGGTGGTGGAAGAGGAGCTGCCCTGGCTGCTGCAGTTCCACGACGAGTCAGGGTTCACCTACCGTCTGGTCGATGACCTGAAGCAGGAACCGAAAGAGCAGATCAACAAGGTGTTCTACATCGGCGACCACGAGAAGCTGCTGAAAATCGAGGCACACCTCAACCAGCGCTATGGCGATCAGCTCAACGTCACCTTCTCCCTGCCGGACTGTCTCGAAGTGATGCACGCCGGGGTGCATAAGGGCAATGCTGTGCGTGCCGTGCTGGAGCAGAACGGGTTCGATATGTCCGAGGCGATCGCCTTCGGGGATGGCATGAACGACTTCGAGATGTTGACCATGGTGGGACGCGGTATCGTGATGGGCAACGCCCATGACCGCCTGAAAATGGCGCTGCCGGAGTATGAGCAGACCCTCACCTCCGACGAAGATGGCGTCGCCGTCTATCTGGAGAAGCTGTTCGAGCTGGAGAGCGTCAGCGCCGCCTGATCCTCTTCATCCCGACATTCGATTCAACAAAGCCTCACCATGTGAGGCTTTGTTTTTTCAGGGTTTCCAGCCAGGGATTGGGCCGCTGCCAGCTGAAGCTCTGGTTTGCGCCACCGTAACATTCGGCCAGCCGCAGCGGCGTGCCGGGGGTATGGCGTCGCCCGGCCACATCGAGGCAGCGGGAGACCTTGCTATTGAACAGCTTGTCTTTCTGCCACTCCCACTGCGCCTGACCGTCACAGGGGGCCAGCATCACTTCGCTGTCGTTTTTAGCTTGCAAACAGAGATCCTGCAGGCGCAACTCACCCAGATCCCACTCGAACAGTTGATCGTCTTTTCCGCTGCAAGGTTGTGCCAACACCTTCTGTTGGGACACTGCAACGCAAAAATCACCGCTGGTTAGCAAGGGGGAGAGAGAGCGATCCTCCTGCGGTTGTGATGCAATGGAGCCAATCATCACATCGGTGGATGGCGGCTTGATGGTACACCCCCCCAGCAGCAAGGCAGCCAGCAGGGCAGGAGAGCAAGCAAAGGAAATTTTGTTATTCATGGAAAAATGCCTGAAATGGGCCGATGACATCCGGTTGTCAGTGACTCGAGGCTGAAGCATAACCGAAAGGCGGGGCGCGCTGCCCAAATAGAGTGTAAACAGACGTAACAGGGAGAGAGTACTGGCACGGCGGAGGCCGGAAAGCAAAAAACCCCGCCGAAGCGAGGTTTTTCTAAACGTGGTCGGTGATAAAGGATTCGAACCTTTGACCCTCTGGTCCCAAACCAGATGCGCTACCGGACTGCGCTAATCACCGAGGCTATTTCTTTCAAAATAGTTTACTTCAAAAAAACAAAGACGACCTGATGGCCATCCTCGTCATACAGCAAGTATGGTGCGAAGAGAGGGACTCGAACCCTCACACCCGGGGGGCACTAACACCTGAAGCTAGCGCGTCTACCAATTCCGCCACCTTCGCGTACCTGACAAGCTGTAAAATGGGGTGGCTGATGGGGCTCGAACCCACGACAACCGGAATCACAATCCGGGACTCTACCAACTGAGCTACAGCCACCACAGCTGTTTTCGTTCCACAACAACGCCCGTTTAACCGACGCACTTTTGATGGTGCGCCCGACAGGATTCGAACCTGTGACCTCTGCCTCCGGAGGGCAGCGCTCTATCCAGCTGAGCTACGGGCGCTACGCTGTCGAACGGGGCGCATTATTAATGATGGTTGCTGGTTTGTCTACACTTTTCTGTCACCGAAACACTGTTCGTTGCTTTTTCAAGCACATTGCGCACTTTTCTTCCACTATTCCCCTGCTGCCAGCCGAAAAGGGGCAGATCGCTGTCACAAATCACCTTGCTGCCTTGACTTGATTTGATGCCCATCTAGAATGAATGAACGTTCATTCAATCGAAAGTCACACTGATGATTCTGGATAAAAAAGAGAGCATCTTCAACGCGGCCCATGAGGTGCTGGGTGAACGGGGTTTTCATGGTCTGTCGATTGCAGAAGTCGCCAAGAAGGCCAATGTTGCCACCGGCACCATCTATCGCTACTTCGGCGACAAGGATGATCTGATCCGGCAACTGCACCAGCACACTATCTTGCAGTGTGTGCCCATGGTCATGGCCGATGTAGCAATCGATAAAGTTTCATTTCAACAATTTCGCCAATTATGGCTCAATATTCATGCCATTTTTGTTAACGAACCCAACGCTATCCGGTGCAAATTGCAGTACGAGAGCTCTCCGCTAGGGGCAGAATTGGAGACCAATCCTGTCATTCTGGCCGCCTGGGAGCCTCTGGACCGATTTTTTGAACAGGGCGTTGAACAAGGATTGTTTATTGATTTACCGATACGGGCACTCCAAGTGTTGAGTCTGGACAGTGTCATGCATCTGGCCCTGCAGTGCAGGGTGCACAACATCACGCTGACCGAATCGCAGTTGGAAACCGCGATCCGGGCCAGCTGGAATGCCATTTTATCCCCCAATCTTTCCACCTCAGGAGCCTGTTCATGAAAAAGTGGATGGCCATTATGTTGCTGATAGCGATCGCCTTGTTTGGCAGCGTCATCGGCTTCAATTTGTTCAAACAGAAGATGATTGCCCAATACATGGCCAACCGGCCGGAACCCGAGTTCCCCGTCACCGCCATGGTGACCAAGGCGCAGGATTGGGTACCGACCATCGAAGCGATCGGCTTCATCGAGCCGAATCAGGGGGTGACCCTCTCCACCGAACTGGCTGGCACCATTGATGCCATCACCTTTGAGTCGGGCAAACCGGTCAAGGCTGACCAACTGCTGCTGAGCCTGGACTCCACCGTGGAGAAGGCCAATCTGCGCGCCTCCCAGGCCAAGCTGCCAGCGGCAAAAGCCAAATTCGAACGCTTCCAGAACCTCTACAAGACCAGCTCCATCTCCAAAGAGCAGCTGGATGAAGCCGAAGCGGCCTATCGCTCGCTGGAAGCGGATATCGAGAGTCTGAAGGCGACCATTGCCCGTCGTGAAGTGCGCGCGCCCTTTAGCGGCGTGGTCGGCCTGCGCAATGTGTTCCTTGGCCAGTATCTGCAACCAGGCACAGATATCGTGCGCCTGGAAGATACCAGCGTGATGCGTCTGCGCTTCACCGTGCCCCAGACCGATATCTCCAAAATCAAGCTGGGCCAGACCATCAAGATCAATGTGGATGCCTATCCGCAAACCCAGTTTGACGGCCATATCACCGCCATCGAGCCTGCGGTCAACTTCCAGAGCGGCCTGATCCAGGTACAGGCAGACATTCCGAACAACGACGGTCAGCTCCGTTCCGGTATGTTCGCCCGCGCCAGCATCATTCTGCCGACGGTGAAAGATCAGATCGTGATCCCGCAGACCGCTATCTCCTTCACCCTTTACGGTCAGAACGTCTATGTGCTCAAAGAGGGCGAAGAGACCGACAAAGAGGGTAACAAGGTGAAAGTGCTGCGAGCCAAGCAGGTTGTGGTCAAGGCGGGTGAGCGCCGTGGCAACGATGTGCATGTGCTCTCTGGCATTCAGGCCGGTGACCAGATCGTACTGTCGGGTCAGGTTCGCCTGAGCAACGACACCAAGGTGCATGTGGTCGAGAACGATGCCCTGGCCGTTCCGGCACAAACCCCGATGCTGTAAGCGCGGAGATCTGCGATGCGATTTACTGACATATTTATAAAACGGCCTGTGCTGGCGATCTCGCTCAGCTTCCTGATCGCCTTGCTGGGCTTTCAGGCCATCTTCAAGATGCAGGTACGGGAATACCCCGAGGTGACCAACACGGTGATCACCGTCAGCACTGGCTACTATGGCGCCAGTTCTGATCTGATCCAGGGGTTCATCACCCAGCCGCTGGAACAGGCGGTCGCGCAAGCCGACAACATCGACTTCATGACCTCCTCCAGCCAGCTGGGTAGCTCCACCATCACTGCATACATGAAGCTCAATACCGACCCCAACGCCGCGCTGTCCGACATCCTGGCGAAGGTGAACTCGGTGCGCTCTCAGTTGCCGAAAGAGGCGGAAGACCCCTCGGTCACCTCCTCCACCGGTTCAACCACGGCGGTGCTCTACCTCGGCTTTACCAGCCCGGAGCTCAACTCCAGCCAGATCACCGACTATCTGGAGCGGGTTATCAAGCCGCAGCTCTTTACTGTCGGCGGGGTCTCCAAGGTTGACCTCTACGGCGGTGTCGAGTTTGCCCTGCGGGTATGGCTGGATCCGGCCAAGATGGCGGCCTTCAACCTGACTGCCAGCGACGTGATGACGGTGCTCAACAGCAACAACTATCAGTCCGCGACAGGTCAGGCGACCGGTTACTTCACCCTGTTCAATGGCAATGCCGAGACCCAGGTCAAGGATGTCGACGAGCTGAAGCGACTGGTGGTGGCTACCCGCGACGGCAAGGTGATCCGTCTGGCGGACATCGCCAAGGTAACCCTCGAGAAGAGTCACGATGTCTATCGTGCCAGCGCCAATGGTCGCGAAGCCGTGGTCATGGCGGTCAATGCCGCCCCGACAGCCAACCCCATCAACATCGCCCGCGATGTGCTGGCACTGCTGCCGAGCCTTGAGCGCAATATGCCGAGCACCATGCGTCTCAACGTGATGTATGACTCCACCGTGGCGATCAACGAGTCCATCCACGAGGTTATCAAGACCATCCTGGAGGCAGCCGCCATCGTTCTGGTGGTCATCACCCTGTTCCTCGGCTCGTTCCGCGCGGTCATCATCCCGATCATCACCATTCCGCTCAGTCTTATCGGCGTGGTGATGATGATGGATATGTTCGGCTTCTCGATAAACCTGATGACCCTGCTGGCGATGGTGCTGGCGATCGGTCTGGTGGTGGATGACGCCATCGTGGTGCTGGAGAACGTCGACCGCCATATCAAAGAAGGTGAAGAGCCGTTCCGGGCCGCCATTATCGGTACCCGTGAAATTGCGGTGCCGGTTATCGCCATGACGGTCACCCTGGCGGCGGTATACGCACCTATCGCCCTGATGGGGGGTATCACCGGCTCCCTGTTCAAGGAGTTTGCCCTGACCCTGGCAGGTGCCGTGTTCGTCTCGGGCATCATCGCCCTGACCCTGTCACCGATGATGTGTTCCAAGATGCTCAAGGCCAACGAGCAACCGGGCAAATTCGAGAGCACGGTCCACCACCTGCTGGAACGGATGACCGATCGCTACGACAGCATGCTGCACGCCGTGATGAAAAAGCGCCCCGTCATCGTGGTGTTCGCCGTCATCGTGTTCGCCAGCCTGCCGTTGCTGTTCAAGTTCATCCCGAGCGAACTGGCACCGTCAGAGGACAAGGGGGTAATGGCCGTGCTGGGTACCGCACCGTCCAACGCCAACCTGGACTACATCGAAAACACCATGGCGGATGTGAACAAGATCCTGGACGAGCAGCCCGAGATCGCCTTCTCCCAGGTCTTCTCAGGGGTGTTCAACGCCAACCAGGCGTTCGGTATCGCCTCCATGGTGCCTTGGAGCCAACGTGAAGCGAGCCAGAAAGAGGTGCTGGATCGGGTCGCCAATCTGGTGAAAGACATCCCGGGTATGGCCATCACCACCTTCCAGTTCCCGGAACTGCCGGGAGCATCGAGTGGTCTGCCGATCCAGTTCGTCATCACCACCCCGAACAGCTTCGAAAGCCTGTTCCTGGTGGCCGGTGAAATTCTGGCCGCGGCGCAGAGTAACGGTCAGTTCGTCTATTCGGATCTCGATCTGAACTACGACTCCGCCACCATGAAGATCCGCATCGACAAGGACAAGGCGGGTGCCTACGGCATCACCATGCAGGATATCGGTATCACCATGGGCACCATGATGGCGGACGGTTACGTCAACCGTATCGACCTGGATGGCCGCTCCTACGAGGTGATCCCGCAGGTCGAGCGCAAATACCGTCTCAATCCGGAGTCCATCAAGGGCTACTACGTGCGGGCCGCAGATGGCAAGTCGATCCCGCTCGGCAGCCTGATCACCATTGAAGTGGTTGGCGAGCCCCGCGCCCTGCCCCACTTCAACCAGCTGAACTCCGCCACTATCGGTGCCGTTCCGGCTCCGGGTGTGGCCATGGGTGATGCGATCAACTGGTTCCAGACCACCGCCGACGAGAAGCTGCCGCAAGGCTATCGTTACGACTTCATGGGTGAAGCCCGTCAGTTCGTCACCGAAGGCAATGCGCTCTATGCCACCTTCGCGCTGGCACTGGCCATCATCTTCCTGGTGCTGGCGATCCAGTTCGAGTCGGTGCGTGACCCGCTGGTCATCATGGTCTCTGTACCGCTCGCCATCAGCGGGGCCTTGATTGCCCTGGCATGGGGGATGGCGACCATGAACATCTACTCCCAGGTGGGCCTCATCACCCTGGTGGGTCTGATTACCAAGCACGGTATCCTGATCTGTGAAGTAGCAAAGGAAGAGCAGCTGCTGCGCGGCATGAACCGGATGGAAGCCGTGATGCAGGCCGCCAAGGTGCGTCTGCGTCCGATCCTGATGACCACTGCCGCCATGATTGCCGGTCTGATCCCGCTGCTCTACGCCGCTGGCGCCGGTGCGGCACAGCGTTTCAGTATCGGTATCGTCATCGTGGCAGGTCTTGCCATCGGTACCCTGTTCACCCTGTTCGTGCTGCCGGTGATCTACACCTATCTGGCTTCCGAGCACAAACCCTTGCCGGTATTCGATGAAACCATTCCGCCCAAAGCAAACGGCGGACATTAATCATCAATCACATGCGAAGGCCCCGATACGGGGCCTTTTTTATGCTTCGCAGGAAAGACGACATAAGTGCATGAAGCAGTTAAACTAAAAAACACCACATCCAGACCGCAAGGACGCCATGTCAGGACTCTTCACCAAGACCGCCAGGGCCGTAGGCCGCAACGGACTCTCATATCGCCTGCTCTCCTACATTCTGGTCTGCAGTACCGTATTGGCGATGATCATTACGGCGCTGCAACTCGCCTGGGATTACCGCAAGGATGTTGCCGTCATCGAAGACAGCATCGGCCAGATCGAGGCCTCGTTCCTGCAACCCATCGCCGCCAGCTTGTGGAACCTGGATGAAGAGCAGGTCAAAGTGCAAATTGAAGGGATCATGAACCTGCCCAATATGCAGTTCGTGATGGTCAAGGAGATGCTCGGCAACTCCGAAGTCCCGCTGCTGACCCAGGGGGTCGAGCGGGAAAGCTATGATATCTCCCGAGAATTCAACCTCACCTATCAGGGGGAGATTGTCGGCAAGCTGTTCGTTGCCGCCTCTCTCGAGCAGATCTACCAGCGCCTCATCGAAAAATCGGTGCTGATCATGGTCAGCCAGACCATCAAGACCCTGGTGGTCTCATTTTGTATCCTGATCATCATTTACTATCTGGTGGTCAGGCACATCAACCGCATCGCCAACTACGCCCAGAAGTTCAACCTCGATCGGCTCGACATGGCGCTGGAGCTGGAAGGCCGCCCGCAGCCGCGCAAGAAACCCGACGAACTGGATACCCTGGTATCCACCCTCAACCAGATGCGCACCCGGCTACGTGACGAGCTGGTCGCTCGTCATCAGGCGGTGGAACAGCTGCAACAGGAGCGGGATTTCTCCGCCACCCTGATCAACTCCGCCAACATGGTCATCTGCTGCATGGAACCAGACTTGACCATCGCCAGCATCAACCCGGCAGCCATACTGCTGACCGGCTACCACCAGCAGGAGCTGTTGCAACACAACTGGCTGGATCTCTTTGTCAGCCCGGCGCAACGGGAAGAGCTGAACGATATTCTGGCGGCGGAAGGTTCACTGGCGGACAAAGAGGTCATCATGCATGACCAGCAGGCCCACGAGCTGGTGCTGCAGTGGACCTTCGTACCCTTCTATGAAGGGCCGAACCTCAAGTACCAGATCGGCTTCGGCTACGACATCACCCAGCTGAAAAAGGTCGAGCGGGAGATAATCCAGCTCAACGAGCAGCTGGAAGGAAAAGTGGTGGAGCGTACCCGCAGCCTGAGCGAAGCCAACAACCAGCTGGGCAA
Organism: Aeromonas sp. 601027; assembly: GCF_049174455.1. Taxonomy (NCBI): domain Bacteria; kingdom Pseudomonadati; phylum Pseudomonadota; class Gammaproteobacteria; order Aeromonadales; family Aeromonadaceae; genus Aeromonas; species Aeromonas sp. 601027. Next base: position 51,554 of record NZ_JAAKTN010000016.1, read on the forward strand.
GGCGTACGACGACCTGAAACAAGCCCAGCAAACCCTGGTGGAGTCGGAGAAGATGGCCTCCCTCGGCTCGCTGGTGGCCGGGGTGGCACACGAGATCAATACCCCAATCGGCATCAGTGTGACCGCCTCCTCCTACCTGCAGGAACGGGTTGCCGATTTCAAATCTCATATAGAGTCAAAACAGCTGTCGCGTTCCTATCTCAACGAGTTCACCGTCAACCTCGACGAGTCGATGCAGCTGCTGCAGAGCAACCTGCGGCGCGCCTCCGAGCTGATTGCCAGCTTCAAGCAGGTGGCGGTCGACCAGTCATCGGAAGCACGCTACAACTTCAGCCTCGCCGACAACCTCCATCAGGTGGTGGTCTCGCTTGGCCACAAACTGAAGAAGAGCCAGTGCGAAGTGGATATCCAGTGCGATCCCAAGCTGTCTATATTCTCCTTCCCGGGCAGTTTTACCCAGATCTACTCGAACCTGATCCTCAACTCCATCAACCACGGGTTCGACAACTGGGACAAACCGAAGAAGATCACCATCAAGGTGGAACAGCAGGGAGAGGAGCTGTTTATCGACTATTCGGACAATGGCCGCGGCATCCCGCCCGAAATCTTGCCGCGCATCTTCGATCCCTTCGTCACCTCCAAGCGGGGTCAGGGTGGCAGCGGTCTGGGCACCCACATCATCTACAACCTGGTGGTGCAACTGCTGAAAGGCCGTATCAGCTGTGCCAGCGAACCGGGCCAGGGCGCCCAGTTCCATATTCGCCTGCCGATCCAACATAACTGAGTGCTGGCTCTTGTGAGCCAGCCGCTTTATCCCCATCATGCTGTGATTGCATTCTTAATGAGCGGAGAACCTCGCAATGGCACAGCATTTTGACTATATCGCCATCGGCGGCGGCAGCGGCGGTATTGCTTCTGCCAACCGGGCTGCCATGTACGGTAAGAAAGTTGCCCTGATTGAAGCCAAAGAGTTGGGTGGAACCTGCGTCAACGTAGGCTGCGTACCGAAGAAGGCTATGTGGTATGCAGGCCAGATCGCCGATGCCCTGAAATATGGCGCCGACTACGGCTTTGACACCACCCTCAACCACTTCAACTGGGCCAAGCTGGTCGAGTCCCGCCAGGCCTACATAGGCCGCATTCACCAGTCCTATCAGAACGTGCTGGGCAAGAACCAGATCACCGTCATCAAGGGCTTCGCCCGCTTCGTCAGCAGCAACACCATCGAGGTCAATGGCGAGCACTACACGGCCGATCACATCCTGATCGCCACCGGTGGCCGCCCGGAAATTCCGGCGATCCCGGGTGCCGAGCTGGGTATCGACTCCGACGGTTTCTTTGACCTGCAAAGCCAACCCAAGCGGGTTGCCGTGGTGGGTGCTGGCTATATCGCGGTCGAGATCGCAGGGGTGATGCAGGCGCTCGGCTCAGAGACCCATCTGGTGGTGCGCAAGCACGCGCCGCTGCGCAACTTCGACCCCATGATCCACGAGACACTGGTCGAAATCATGGCGCAGGAAGGGCCCAAGCTGCACACCCACGCCATTCCCAAGGCCGTGCTCAAGAACGCTGACAACAGCCTGACCCTGCAACTGGAAGATGGTCGCCATCTCACCGTCGACTGCCTGATCTGGGCCATCGGCCGGGTACCGGCTACCGACAACCTCAATCTGGCTGCCGCAGGCATCACGCAGGACGAGAAGAGCTTTATCCCGACCGACAAGTTCCAGAACACCGCCGTCGCCAACATTTATGCGGTGGGTGACAACACGGGGCGCATCCAGCTCACCCCGGTAGCCGTCGCTGCGGGCCGTCGCCTCTCCGAGCGGCTGTTCAACAACAAGCCGAACGAGCACCTCAACTACGATCTGGTGCCGACCGTGGTGTTCAGCCACCCGCCCATCGGCACCATAGGCCTGACCGAACCTGAAGCCATCGCCGAATACGGCGAGGACCAGGTGAAGGTCTACCGCAGCCAGTTCACCGCCATGTACTCGGCACTGACCCAGCATCGCCAGCCCACCCGGATGAAGCTGGTCTGTGTCGGCCCGGAAGAGAAGGTGGTCGGTTTGCACGGTATCGGCTTTGCCATGGACGAGATCCTGCAAGGTTTCGGCGTCGCCATGAAGATGGGTGCCACCAAAGCGGACTTCGACAACTGCGTGGCTATCCATCCGACCAGTGCAGAAGAGTTCGTGACAATGCGATAGGTACGTTTGAAGTTGGCCTGTCATTATCAGGCCAACTTCAACAACTGCGTTCCCATGCCTCATCCCACCAGCGCGGAAGAGTCTGTCACTATGCGTTAAGGGTAGATGAAGTTGGCCTGTCACGAGCAGCAGGCGTCTACAGCCATGTAACCCCTTCCCCCAAACCCGGCTCAGGCCGGGTTTTTTGATCCCTCCTCGCTATTTCTCTCGCAAATCCGTCGTTCTTTACGCCGATTTTACGCCTGCCACATGGCGCTTTATGGCGCCTTTACGCCTGTTTTACATACCCTTTTCAGCGTCAATGACACCAACAGAGTCGATATGGTCTTACATCGGCTCTCGCAGCTAATTATCTCAATGGAGTCGATATGAATTGGCTATATCTGCTGCTTGTCCTCGCCTTGATGGCCTATCTGATGTGCGCACTCACGCGCAGTCACGAGTGAGGGACTACCTAGATGCAGCAAGAAATTATCTACCCGGTGGCCAGCAAACTGCCGAGCCTCGTGAGCAATCCAATGCGTGCCCTGACGCACCGTGACCACGAGTGAGGAACTAGAACATGTGGCAAGAAATAATCTATCCGGTGGCCTTCGTGCTGCTGGTTCTGCTGCCGGCACCGCTGCTGGGCAACTACATCTACCGGGTATTTGAAGGCAAAATCCGCTGGCTGGCACCGGTCGAGCGCGCCACGCTGGCTTGCTGTGGCACCGATGGGCGGGAGCAGGATTGGAAGTCCTACGCCCTCAGCCTGCTGGCCTTCAACGGCGCCGGTTTCGGTCTGCTGTTCCTGATCCTGATGGCGCAGGGGTTGCTGCCCCTCAACCCGCAACAACTGCCGGGTCTGAGCTGGCAACTGGCATTCAACACCGCGGTCAGCTTTATGACCAACACCAACTGGCAAGCCTATTCCGGTGAGGCCAGCCTCTCCTACTTCAGCCAGATGGTTGGCCTGACCACCCAGAACTTCGTCTCCGCAGGGACGGGCGCCGCCGTCGCCATTGCCCTGTTCCGCGGCATCGCCCGCCAGCAGACCATCAACCTTGGCAACTTCTGGCAGGATCTGGTGCGTTTCTGCCTCTATGTGCTGCTGCCCATCGCGCTGATCATGGCGCTGGTGCTGGTGTGGCAAGGGGTGCCGCAAAGCCTCTCCGCCTATCTGCCGTTCCACGGTGTGGAAGGTCAGGAGCAACTGCTGCCCCTCGGCCCGGCGGCCTCGCAGATCGCCATCAAGCAGCTGGGCTCCAACGGCGGCGGCTTCTTCGGTATCAACTCGGCACATCCGTTCGAGAATCCGACAGCCCTCTCCAACTGGCTGGAGATGGTCGCCCTGCTCACCATCGCCGCCGCCATGGTCTTTACTCTGGGCCGCTATGTGAAGGACATGGCCCACAGCCGCGCCATTCTCGGTGCCATGACCCTCATACTGGTGCTGGGGCTCTTCGTCTCCCTCTCTCAGGAGCTGAAACCGGATCACGCCCTCGCCCAGCTCACCACTGACGCCAGCAACATGACTGGCAACTGGGAAGGCAAGGAGAGCCGCTTCGGCCCTGTGCTCTCCAGCATCTGGGAAGTGGCGACCACTGCCGCCTCCAACGGTGCCGTCAACGCCATGCACGACAGCTTTACTCCGCTCGGCGGCATGGTGGGCATGATCAACATGCTGCTGGGCGAGGTCATCTTCGGCGGGGTCGGCTCCGGTATCTACGGCATGATGCTGTTCGTGCTGCTGACCGTGTTCCTGTGTGGACTGATGGTGGGACGTACCCCGACCTATCTGGGCAAACGGCTCGGCATCACCGAGATGAAGTGGGTGGTTGCCAGCATGCTGGTAATGCCGGTGGGGGTTTTGGTGATCGGTGGTGTCACCCTGCTGATGCCGGATGCCAACACCATCATCGGCCATGATGGCCCCCACGGTCTGTCACGCCTCATCTATGCCTACGCCTCGGCTGCCGGCAACAACGGCTCCGCCTTCGCCGGTTTTGCCGCCGGTGACAACTGGCAGTGCATCGCCATCGGTCTGGCCATGCTGCTCGGTCGCTTCGGCTACATCATTCCGGTACTGGCCATCGCCGGTCAGCTGGCCCGTGCGCCCCGTCAGGAGACGAGCGAAGGGGACTTCCCCATCAGCGGCCCGCTGTTCGTTACCCTGCTGATCATCACCGTCCTGCTGATAGGTGGCCTCTCCTTCCTGCCGGTGCTGGCACTGGGCCCGGTGGCCGAACATCTGAGCCTGATCGGAGGAGCACTCTGATGAACCTGACCCTGTCGATCACCATCCGGATGCCAATGGCCAACTATCTGATGCTGGGAGCTTTCCAATGAGCAAGTCCACTGCAATGAGCACCGACACCATGTTGGTGAAGGGCAAAAAACAGAAATCACAGATCATCCAGGCAATGGTTGAGGCCCTCTATCGCTTCAATCCCAAGGCGCTGTTTGGCAGCCCCATCCTGTTCACCCTCTGGCTGGCTGCCGTGATGGCCACCGTGGAATCGCTGTTGGGGCAGCCCTTCTCGGGGGTTGCTCCCTCGCTGGCCTGGCAGTTGACCGCCTGGCTCTGGCTGACCCTCTGGTTTGCCAACTTCGCAGAAACTCTGGCCGAGGGACGCGGCAAGGCCCGTGCCGATAGCCTGAAAGCGGGCATGAGCCAGCTCAAGGCCCGTCGGGTGATCAATGCCAAAGATGGTCAGGGCGAGTGGGTGCCCGCCACCAGCCTGATGAAGGGGGATCTGGTGCTGGTACGCAGCGGCGAGATGATCCCGGCCGACGGCGAAGTTGTCGCTGGCATCGCCTCGGTCAACGAGGCGGCCATCACCGGCGAATCAGCCCCCGTCATCCGCGAGTCGGGTACCGATCGCAGCGGCGTGACCGGCAACACGACGGTCGTCTCCGACGAGATCTGGGTACGCGTCAGCAACAATCCGGGCGAAAGTACGCTGGATCGGATGATCGCACTGGTGGAAGGGGCCAAGCGCCAGAAGACCCCCAACGAGATGGCGCTCGACGCCCTGCTGGTGGGTCTGACCCTGATCTTCCTGCTGGTGGTCGCCACCCTGCCCTGGTTCCTCGACTACAACGGCACCCAGGTCCCGCGTCTCTACCTGATCGCCCTCTTCATCACCCTGATCCCGACCACCATCGGTGGCCTGCTCTCCGCCATCGGCATTGCCGGTATGGATCGACTGGTGAAGCTGAACGTCATCGCCAAGTCTGGCCGTGCCGTGGAAGCGGCTGGTGACGTGCGCACCCTGCTGCTGGACAAGACAGGCACCATCACCTTCGGCAACCGGATGGCTGACGAACTGATCCCGGCACCGGGCGTCGACCCCGCCCTGCTGGCACAAGCCGCCATGCTGGCCTCGCTGGGTGACAATACCCCGGAGGGCAAATCCATCCTGACTCTGGCCAGCAAGAGCATGGCCAAGCCGATCCAGCTGGAGAGCGACAAGGTGATCCCCTTCAGCGCCGAGACCCGGCTGAGCGGACTGGATCGCAACGGTCATCAATATCGCAAGGGTGCGGTGGATGCCGTGTTGAACTACCTCAGCCTCGACCGCAAGGCGGTGCCTGAGCTGGTGATCAAGTCAGTCGACAGCATCGCCCGTCAGGGTGGCACCCCGCTGCTGGTATGCACTCAGGAGAAACTGCTGGGGGTGGTCTACCTCAAGGACATCATCAAGCCCGGTATCAAGGCTCGCTTCCAGATCCTGCGCCATATGGGGATCCGCACCGTGATGATCACCGGTGACAACCCGAAAACCGCCGCCGCCATCGCCGCCGAAGCCGGGGTGGATGACTTCATCGCCGAAGCGACGCCGGAGAAGAAGCTCGCCTATATCCGGCAGGAGCAGGCCGATGGTCGTCTGGTTGCCATGTGCGGCGACGGTGCCAACGATGCACCGGCACTGGCACAGGCTGATGTGGGTCTGGCCATGAACGAGGGTACCCAGGCAGCCAAGGAGGCGGGCAATCTGGTGGATCTCGACTCCAACCCCACCAAGCTGCTGGACGTGGTGCTGGTCGGCAAACAGCTGCTGGTGACCCGTGGCGCCCTGACCACCTTCTCCATCGCCAACGACGTGGCCAAGTACTTCGCCATCCTGCCAGCCCTGTTCATCGCCGCCTACCCGCAACTGGGGGCGTTGAACCTGATGCAGCTGGGCAGCCCGCAGAGCGCCATCCTGTCGGCCACCATCTTCAACGCCCTGATCATTGTGGCGCTGGTGCCGCTGGCACTGCGTGGTGTCGACCTGAAAGGCTCGGCCGCCAGCCTGCTGCGCCGCAACCTGCTGATCTACGGTGTCGGTGGCCTGCTGGTGCCTTTTATCGGCATCAAGCTGATCGATCTGGTCATTACCGGCCTGGGTCTGGTGTAACGACATAACCGGGATGCGGGGCAGACCCGCATCCCCAGCCATCTTTTTGGAGCAAGCGAATCATGATAGCAATCAGAACCCTGTTGACCCTCACCCTGCTGCTGGGGGTCGCCTACCCGCTGGCGGTCACCGGACTGGCACAGCTGCTGTTCCCCTGGCAGGCCAACGGCAGCCAGCTCACCGACAGCAAGCAGCAACTGATCGGTAGCGCCCTGCTGGGGCAGAAATTCGAGCGGGCTGACTATTTCCATCCCCGTCCCTCCGCCAGCGATTTCAACACCATTGGCGGCAGCGCCAGCAATCTGGGGATGAGCTCACCGCTGCGGGCTGAGTTTGCCGAACAGGCCGCCAAGGCACAGCCGGGAACCAGCTCCCCCGCCATGCTGACCCGCTCCGCCTCCGGCCTCGATCCCCACCTGCCACTGGATGCGGTGCTGGCTCAGGTCGACCGCGTCGCCAAAGAACGTGGACTGGATCCCGCCCAACTGACGGAGCAGGTCAAGTCGGCCACACAAGCTGGTATCCTTGGCCCGCAGGTGGTCAACATTCTCCAGCTGAATCTGCAACTGGATCATAAAAAGGGCGCCTGATGGCGCCCATTCCGGTTTGGTGATGACCTCGATTTTCGAAACGGGCGGTTGGCTCGATAGGGATAACAATGGCTGATGTAGCAAGCGCCGACGCCCTGCTGGCGAATCTGATGCAGGAGCATGGGGATGCGTGATGAGGTAAGGGCCGACGCCCTGCTGGCGAGCCTGGAACAGGAGCACAAGGGCAAGCTGAAGGTGTTTCTCGGGGCCGCTCCCGGCGTGGGCAAGACCTACGCCATGCTGCAGGCGGTGCGGGAACAGGCCAAAGAGGGGGTCGACATCCTGATCGGCGTGGTGGAGACCCATGGCCGGCAGGAGACCCTGGCCCTGCTCGACAAGCTCGCCATCATGCCGCGCAAGATCCACATGCACCGCCAGCAGCGACTGGAAGAGATGGATCTCGACGGCCTGCTCGCCCGCAAACCGGCCATCGCCGTGGTGGACGAGCTGGCCCACAGCAACGCCCCCGGCAGCCGCCACGAGAAGCGCTGGCAGGATGTGGAGGAGCTGCTGAACGCCGGGATTGACGTCTACACCACCCTCAACGTGCAGCATCTGGAGAGCCTCAACGATCTGGTGTGGCAGCTGACCGGGGTCAGGGTGAAAGAGACCCTGCCCGATCAGGTGCTGCTGGAAGCCGACAGTCTGGTGCTGATCGACCTGCCCCCCAAGGAGCTGCTCGGCCGCCTCAAGGAGGGCAAGGTCTATGTGCCCCATCAGGCCAAGGCTGCCCTGCAATCCTTCTTCTCCCTCAACAACCTCACCGCATTGCGGGAGCTGGCGATGCAGACCGCCGCCAGCCATGTGGAGGGCGATCTGCAACTGCAGTGGCAGGCTGCAGGCAAGAGCACCTTGCCGCTACGGGGCAAGCTGATGGTTTGCCTCGGTGACCTGCACGGCTCGGCGCTGGTGCGCTACGGCCACCGCTTTGCCCAGCGCCGCCAACTCCCCTGGCTGGTAGTGCATGTCGACAGCAATGGCCGCCGCTCGGCCGATGTGGAGCAGGCGCTGGCGCTCGCCTCCCACCTCGGTGCCAAGGTGCTGACCCTCTCCAGTCCGGCGGTCGCCAACACCCTGCTGGAGACCGCCGAACAGCAGCAGGTCTCCCAGCTGCTGCTCGGCAAACCCCACAAGGCGCCGTGGCGTCGCTCGCTGGTGCAACACCTGCTCAAGCAGGCTCAGGGGCTCGAAATCACGCTGGTCGATACCGAGAAGCAGAAGCCCGAAGTAGGGATGCGCGTCCCGACGCCGAAGGATATTCACCACAGCCTGCTGGCGGTGACCATCATGGGGATCACCTCGGCCGCCGCCTGGGGGCTCTCCTACTGGCTGCCCCCCGCAGCGTTACCGCTCATCTTCGTGCTGGGGGTGCTGGCGACGGCCCTCACCACCAGTCTGGTACCCGCCACGCTGGCGGCTGTGCTGGGCTTTATCGCCCACAATCTGCTCTTCACCGCCCCCTACTTCTCCCTGAGCGTCGCCAACCACAGCGATCTGCTCACCCTGTTTGTGCTGCTTATCGTCGGCATGACGGCGGGACGGCTCGCCTCCCGTCAGCGCCAGCAGTTGATCGGTCTACGAGAGACCCAGCAGCTGGGCAATGCCCTGCTCTCCCTCAGTCAGGGGCTGGCCACTGCCAGCAGCCCGGAGGAGGTTTTGAGACAAGGTGCCCAGGCCATTTCACTGGCGCTCGGCCAGCCGACCGTGGTGATCGACAAGGAGTTCAACGACAGGCTCGGCAACGAGAAGCACAGGCCAGGCCAGACCGACAAGGCGGCCATCGACTGGTGTCTGGCCCAGAAGCAAAGCGCCGGAGCCCACACCGCAACTCTCAATGCCGCCGAAGCCCAGTATCACCACCTCAGCGATGATCTGGTGATCGGCATAACGCTGGCCAATCCGCTCTCCTCCTCTGCCGAACACCAGCTACAAGCGCTGCTCACCGACATTCGCGCCGCGCTGGCGCGGATCGACCTCAACGAGCGGCTGGCCGACAGTCAGTTGCAAGCGGAGACCGACCGGATGCGCGCCGCCCTGCTCTCCTCGGTCTCCCACGATTTGAAGACACCGCTGGCCACCATCATGGGGGCTGGCAGCACCCTGCTGGAATATGGTGACCGGATCCCCGCCGAAGACCGTGACGAACTGCTCCACTCGGTGCAGGAGGAGGCGCGCCGCCTGCACAGCTATGTGCAGAATCTGCTGGATATGACCCGCATCGGCTCCCCCGACTTCCAGCTGAAACGGGACTGGGTCGATCTGGCGGATCTGGTGGAGAGCGCCCGTAAGCGGCTCGACTCCTCCTGGCGCCAGCACAAGCTGCTGGTCCATTTCGATCAGCATGTGCCCCAGCTCTATGTGCACGGCGCCCTGATCGAGCAGGTGCTGGTCAACATCCTCGACAACGCCTCTCGCTACTCGCCGGCAGGCACCCCCATCGAGTTCAAGGTAATGGTGGCCGAACCCGACCTCATCATCGACATCATCGATATCGGGGTCGGTATCGCCGAATCGGATCGGGAGAAGATCTTCAACCTCTTCTACACCCAGCCGGTGGGCGATTGCGGTAGCCGTGGCACCGGACTTGGCCTCGCCATTTCCCGCGCTATGATAGAGGCCCACGGCGGCAAGATTTGGGCCTTCTCCGGCCCCAATGGCAACGGAACCTGCATCCGCATCTCCCTGCCGCTCGCCCTCAATTCACCGGAGGTATGATGGCTGACCGCCAGCTTGGGTCACTCAGCCCCTCCCACCATTCGCCTCTGGAGGTTCGATGGCGCACATTCTGGTCATAGATGATGAAGCGGCGATCCGTCGCTTTCTGCGGATCAGCCTGATTGCCGAGGGGCATCAGGTGAGTGAGGCGGTGGGGGTCAATGAAGGGCTGGAGCAGTATCGCCACCTCAACCCCGATCTGGTGATCCTCGATCTCGGTCTGCCGGATGGCGATGGCATTCAGGTGTTGCAGGCCATTCGCGAACACCACCCCAATCCGGTGCTGGTGTTGTCGGCCCGCGATTCGGAGCAGGAGAAGGTGCGGCTGCTGGATGCCGGTGCCAACGACTACATGAGCAAGCCGTTTGGCATCGGCGAGATGATGGCCCGCATCCGTGTGCTGTTGCGCCAGCGGGCTGGCGTCAGCAGTGGCGAGCGGCGCCACTTCCCCCAATGCGGCCTGACGCTGGATGTCAGCAGCCACAAGGTGACCATGAAAGACGAGGAGATTCCCCTATCCCGCAAGGAGTTCGCCCTGCTGCAGGCGCTGGTGTGCCACCCCGGCAAGCTGGTGATGCAGACCCAGCTGCTCAACGACATCTGGGGGCCGAGCCACAAGGAGGACACCCACTACCTGCGCATCGTCATCGCCAGTCTGCGCAAAAAGCTGGGGGATAACCCCCAGCAACCGACGCTTATCGAGACCGAATCCGGTATCGGCTACCGCTTTATCGGCAACTGACGTTTCACGTGGAACAACGCCCGCTGCAAAGCAGCACCAACAGACCGCAGCCACTCAGCAACAGGCCGAGATCCTGCAATCCGGCCGCCACCGCCAACCCCAGACTGAGCAGCAGGTAGTAGCCGAGCCCGAACAGGGCGCCAGCACTACCCGCCACCTCGCGATAGGCCAACAGCGCCTGACTCAGCACATTGGGGATCGCCACCCCATAGGCCACCACGATTCCCATCATGGGCAACAGGAACCAGAGGCTGCCCTGAGTCGCCCATACCAGCAGCCCGGTAACCAGCGCCAGAGCGCAAGCCAGTCTGACCAGAGATGACGGCAGCCACCCCCTCCCCAGGAGATGCTTGTTGAGCAGGCTGCCGAGCAGAGTCGCCAGCGCCAGCAAGATCCCCGAATAGCCAAACTCGCCGGTGCTCAATCCCAATCCGGCAAACAGGAATGGGGCCAGACTGTAGTAGCCAAACAGCATAGTGTTGAACAGGGCGACCAGCATGGCACTGCACCAGAGTCCGCCATCCTTCATCATCCGGCACGCCAGCGGCCAGAGTGCGACTTTCCGGGTGGTGGCCGGGCGGGTTTCCGGCAGCTGCCAGCAGGCAACCAGCAGCAAGCCTACCGCCAGGACCAGCAGACCGCTGAACACCCCGAGATAGCCAAACCCGCTCGCCAGCTGGCCGCCACAGAGCAACCCCAGCACCGGGCTCAGGGAGAGCGCTATGCCCATCACCGAGAAGACCCGCGCCAGATCGCTCCCCTGATAGCTATCGCGCAGCATGGTCTGGGTCACCACGGAGCCCACCGCGGCGCCAAAGGCCGAGATGACCCGGGCCAGCAGCAGGGTTTCAAACTGATTGACCAGCAGCGCCAGCAGGGTGCCTACACCATAGGTGAGCAGACCCGCCAGCATGGCGGGACGCCGCCCAATCAGATCGCAGAGCCGTCCCCAGCAGACCACGCCCACCGCAAACGCCAGAAAATAGACCGACAGGGTCTGGGATGCCTGCCCTTCGCTCACCTGAAACTCGGTAGCGATGTGGGTCAGGACCGGGCTGTAGATGGTCTCCACAATTTGGGGAAACATCATCAATCCCACCACCAGCCAGAGCGGTGGCAACTTGTTGTTCATGACAAACCTCCTTCACAAGAGGTCGCCATTCTAGAGAGACGCCGATTGTCTGATTACAATAAACAGGACTATAAACATCAAAAATCAGACATATGGCCTTTATTCTTCCCGATCACCCTTTTGACCCTGACCAGCTGACCGGCAGCGTTATCGGCATTGCCTCCGCCCTCGGCTGGCACGACTCGGGTCTGCATCAACATCAGCGCCATCAACTGCTGTTCGCCCAATCCGGCTGCATGACCATGGAGCTGGAAGGTCGGGTCTGCCTGCTACCGCCCACCCGCGCTGCCTGGCTGCCAGCGGGCACCGCCCACAGGATCTTGATGCGTGGTGTGGTGGCCTACCGCTCTCTCTACTTCCAGCCACACCCCGAGTTGCCCGGCACGGTAGAGGTGTTGGCGGTCAATCCGCTGCTGCACGAACTGATCGAACGGATGGCGCTCTGGCCGTGGGACAAACCGCAAGAGCAGCAACAACGGACGGTGGCACTGTTTATGGAGGAGTTGGGGCAGACACCGCGGGAGTCGTGGCAGTTGCCGCTGCCGACGGATCCCAGACTGGGCGACTGGCTACAGCAGTTGAAACGGGGGGATGCCCTGCCCGACCGGCTCAACCGGCTGGCCGAGCGGGTGGGTGCCAGTGACAAGACCATTGGCCGCATCTTTATGCGGGAGACCGGCATGAGCTATCAGGCGTGGCGTCAGCAGTGGCGGCTGTTGCGTGCCATGGAGCTGCTGGCAGAAAGCGAGCCCATCAGCCGGATTGCCGCTGCGCTGGAGTTCTCCAGCGACAGCGCCTTTATCAGCTTCTTCAAACAACATACGGGACAGACCCCCCTGCGCTACCTCAACTCTCGGGGTGAGTCGCCACAGCCTGACTAGCTTCCACAACCAGGGTATCCAGCGCCAGCGGCTTGAGGTTATGCAACGCATCCTTCACCACGGCATGGGATGCCTGTTGCAACTCGCTCTGCACATCCTGCTCCAGCTGGGCACTCTCCAGCTCGGGCCGCGGATTTTCGTTGGCCATCACGTTCAGGCTCAGGGCACTCACAATCAGGGTGGCGATCAGGCTTTTCATCTGGTTTGCTCCGGTATGGTTGAGATGACCAGATAGCTATTCCAATAGTTGTGCCAATCCTCACACAATTCATAACATGATGATTTTGTTTAAATTAACTATCTTGCGATACCAAATTGAGTCGCAAAATGCATCCCGCTCGGTCAATTTTAAACCAACAGTTGGTGCTTTTAACCACGCTTGATTTTTGCACCATGTTCCACGTGGAACGTCCCATCTTTTTGATCGACACCCGCTTTTAAACTGAGCTATGGTGCTACATCTTCGTAACTGACTCTGGATCTGTCACCGAATGGAATTTTCCTTGTTCGGCGAGAAGTTCACTCGCCACGCCGGTATTACCCAACTCATGGATGACCTCAATCAGGGGCTGACCAATCCGGACGCCATCATGCTGGGTGGCGGCAATCCGGCCCCCATCCCCGCCATGCTGGAACGCTTTCAGGCCGAGGCCAAGAGCCTGCTCGACAACGGCGAGCTGATCAAAGCGATGGCCAACTACGACGGCCCACAGGGCAAAGACAGGTTCACCAAAGCGCTGGCAGCCCTGCTCAGCAAGGAGCTGGGATGGGATATCTCGGCCCGCAATATCGCCCTGACCAACGGCAGCCAGAATGCCTTCTTCTACCTGTTCAACCTGCTGGCCGGCGAATTTGCCGATGGCCGCAAGAAGAAGGTGCTGTTCCCGCTCGCCCCCGAATACATAGGCTATGCCGACTCGGCGCTGGCCGACGACTACTTCGTGGCCTACAAACCCACCCTCGAGAAACTGCCCGATGGCCAGTTCAAATACCACGTGGATTTCGAGAGCCTGCGGGTAGGTGACGACATCGGGGTGATCTGCGTCTCTCGCCCAACCAACCCCACCGGCAACGTGCTGACCGACGAAGAGATCGAACACCTCGATCAGATCGCCCGCGACAAGGGGATTCCGCTGCTGATCGACAACGCCTACGGCGTCCCCTTCCCGGGCATCATCTTCAGCGAAGCCAAGCCATTCTGGAACACCAACACCATCCTCTGCATGAGCCTCTCCAAGCTCGGCTTGCCGGGCACCCGCTGCGGCATCGTCATCGCCGACGAGAAGATCATTCAGGCCATCACCAACCTGAGCGGCATCATCAATCTGGCGCCGGGCAGTCTGGGCCCCGCCATCACCATCCCGATGATCGAGAGCGGCGAGATCATCTCCCTCAGCGAACAGGTGGTGAAGCCCTTCTATCAGCAGAAGGCGGAGCTGGCGGTGCAACTGCTGCGCGAGGCGATCCCCGACCCACGCTTCCATATCCACAAGCCGGAAGGCGCCCTCTTCCTCTGGCTCTGGTTTGAAGGCTTGCCGATCCACAGTCAGGAACTCTATGAGCGACTGAAGGCGAAGAACCTGCTGATCGTGCCGGGTCACTACTTCTTCCCCGGCATCGACGACCCCGAGTGGCGCCACAGCCAGGAGTGCATCCGCCTCAACTACTCCCAGAGCGAGGAGTTGGTGCGCCGCGGCATCGCCATTCTGGCCGACGAAATCAACGCCCTCTACGCTGGCTAAGTCAGTCCGGCCAGCCAAAAACAGAGAGGCCTGCAGATGCAGGCCTCTCTTGTTTATCGCGATCCGGTTTGCTTAGCCGGGTAGCGCCAGTTGCTCGGGTTTGCCGATGGGGATGGCTCTGGGCTTGAGCGCCTCCGGCAGTTCGCGCGCCAAATCGATGGTCAGCAGACCATGCTCCAGCTTGGCACCCTGCACTTCCACATGCTGGCTCAGCTTGAAGGCGAGCTCGAAGTCGCGCTCGGCGATCCCCTGATGGAGGAACTGACGCTCACCGGCCGCAGCCCCTTTGCGCCCCTTCACCTTGAGGGTGCCGTTTTCGGTCTCCAGCTCCAGCTCTTCGCGCTCGAAGCCAGCCACGGCGACCGTAATGCGATAGCCATCCTGATCGCGCTTTTCAATGTTGTAAGGGGGGTAAGCCGCGGTCTTCTGCTCGAACAGACCTTCCAGCTCACGGGCCATCCGCTCGAATCCGACGGCGTTGGAATAGAGATGAGAAAAATCGAGGTTACGCATATTCCTATCCTTCTAATAAGCAACAGGTTCAACTCTCCACAGGCCCGTCATCGGCACCCGGGAAATTTTAAAATTTCAGTGAATTCAGACTATCAGCCGTTAATCTCAATCTTGCGCGGCTTCATCGCCTCGGGTACTTCACGCACCAGCTCGATGTGCAGCAAGCCGTTTTTCAGGTCGGCCCCTTTCACCCGCACATAGTCGGCCAGCTGGAAGCGGCGCTCGAAACCACGTTCGGCAATCCCCTGATAGAGATAGTTGCGCCCGGTATCGGCCTGCTTGTTGCCCTTCACCGTCAGCAGATTTTCCTGGAAGCTCAACTCCAGCTCTTCCTGGGTAAAGCCCGCCACCGCCATGCTGATGCGGTAGTCGTTGTCACCCAGTTGCTCGATGTTGTACGGGGGATAACCGGCATTGCCATTGCTGGCCGCAGATTCGATGAGATTGGCCAGACGATCGAAACCGATGGCAGAACGATAGAGCGGAGAAAAGTCGATAGAACGCATAGTATTACCCTCTTGTGAGCGATAACGGATTGTTTGCCCTCCTTATGGACGGGCGCCTGGTCGAAACCTCTGTCGAGCGTTCCGGCCTTGTTACCTATATAGGGGCTCACTTTTTCCTTTCAAGGGGATTTTTTCAAATTTTTTAAATGGCCGCACCGACCTGTAGAACATCAACCTGTTGGCCCGATAGTGATGATAATCGACCCGTGGGCCACTGATGGCAATGCGCTCCGCACTCCATAATTGGTTGCATATCCACCAGCCAACATGGAGCCATCTCATGAAGATTACCCAGGTTCGTAACGCCACCTTGCTGCTCGACTATGCCGGCACCCGCTTTCTGATCGACCCCATGCTCTCGGCCAAAGGGGTCTTCCCCGGCTTTGAGGGCACCGCCAACAGCCATCTGCGCAATCCGCTGGTCGAGCTGCCGCTACCGATCGATGAGCTGGTCGATGTGGATGCCGTGATCGTCACTCACGACCATCCCGACCACTGGGATGATGCCGCCAGAGCGCTAATCCCCAAACATCTGCCGCTCTTGGTACAACATCAGAAAGATGCCGATGCCATTCGTGCCAGTGGCTTTGAGGATGTGAGGCTGCTGAGCGACCAGCCCGAGTTTGCCGGCATTCATCTGCAGCAGACCGGTGGCCAGCACGGCAGCGATCAACTGATGGCGGTACTGAGCGAGCGAATGGGAGAAGTGTGCGGCGTGGTCTTCTCCCACCCCGATGAACAGAGCCTCTATCTGGCCGGTGATACCATCTGGCATCCCCGGGTCGAGCAAGCCCTGCAACAGCATCAGCCCGAGGTCATCATCCTCAACTGTGGCGATGCACAGGTGCCCGGACTCGGTTCCATCATCATGGGCAAGGAGGATGTCGCCGCCGTTTATCAGGCCGCACCGCAAGCCACGCTGATCGCCAGCCATATGGAGGCGGTCAACCACGCCGTGCTGTCGCGCCAGGAACTGCGCGACTATCTGGCGGAACGGGGCATGATGGATCGGGTACGGGTGCCGCAAGATGGCGAGGAGATATCGCTGTGACCCGCAGGAGGGCCCATGCCAGACATGGCCCTTCGGCTTTCACAGCCTGACGTTTATGATGAGTGTCTGCGCGCAGAGAGGAGCCAACATAATGCCCACCCCGATCGTTGCCGTGGTGACCTTCGATCACTTCAGCCCTTTTCACTGCGCCGTCCCCTGCCTCATCTTCGGAGACATCCTGCCGGGCCAGCAGCTGTTCGAGCTCAAGATCTGCTGCGGTGATGGCAACCCTCATTCACACTCGGCGCAAGGCTTCACCATTCAGGCTCCTCATGGGCTGGAGGTGCTGGCCGAGGCTGAGATCATCGTCATCCCCTTCTGGCACGACCCGGCAGCACAGCCACCCGCAGCACTGCTCGATGCCCTGATTGTCGCCAGAGCCAGAGGCGCACGGCTGGTCGGACTCTGCCTCGGCACCTATGTTCTCGCCTACGCCGGGCTGCTCAATGATCACAAGGCATCGACCCACTGGGAGTACGAACAAGATTTCTGCCGCCGCTTTCCCTGCGTGCAACTCGATACCAATGCTCTCTATGTGGATGACGAGGGGCTGGTCACCTCGGCAGGCACTGCCGCCGGGCTGGATTGCTGCCTCTATCTGGTACGCCAGTACCACGGCTCGGCCATCGCCAACAAGGTGGCGCGGCGGCTGGTGATCCCGCCTCACCGGGAAGGGGGCCAAGCCCAGTTTATCGAGCAGCCGGTGCCCGCCTCCACCCGCGATGTCCGGATGAACCAGTTGCTCGACCACCTGCGTGCCCATCTGGCCGAACCCCACACCCTGGATTCTCTGGCAGACCTCACCCTAATGAGTAGACGCACCTTTACCCGCCGTTTTCATCAGGCAACCGGCCTCTCGGTGGGTGAATGGCTGCTGGCGGAACGGCTCAGGCGCAGTCAGGAGCTGCTGGAGGTAAGCGGCCATTCCATCGATCGCATCGCCGAGCTGGTTGGCTTCAAGAGTGCCACCTCCCTGCGCAATCACTTCCGTGCCCGCTTTGCCATCTCCCCCAGCGAGTGGCGACGATCTTTTCGTGGCCAAAACCACTGATACACAGACTCGATGTTTCACGTGGAACGTGCAACTCCTTCCGCCCAAAAACAAAAAGCCGCTCACAGGGAGCGGCTTTTTTATATCGGGCTGACAGCGTCGATGTCGGATCTCACTCCTACTGAGAATCACCATTCAATGAAAACAGCCACTTATCGGCCTTCGTGCGCACGAAAAATCTCATCAATGTTGCAATGAATCTTACGAAATCTCATAACTCATGAAACACCTTAAATTTCAGTTAGTTATGAACACATCTGATGACTTGAGCAATTCCAAGGAGATTATGGCTTTTCCCGCAGTGGTTTCGGGTCAGCTGGAGAACTCGGTTCCTGAAGATCTGAATCTTTACTCTGCTTCCGGCGCTTGAGCTCCTCTTTCACCCATTGGCCTGCCCGCTTCATCTCATTCCTGAGATCTTCTATTTCTTGCTCTGTTAGACGCCGATAACTCATCTCGTAACCTCCTTGGCCCCCCCGGCTCAGAAGTGATTCCGCTGAGGCGTGCTACACGGTAGTCTATGCGATTCGAAACCATCTGATACACAAGGAGTTATCATCATGGAAGAATCTGTTTTCGGAATGGCCATTGATATCTCGGGCTTACCCGGCCCGTTGTTGAATATGGCCATACTTGTAGTCTCTTTTATCGGATTGCGACTCTTTTTCCACTATAGAGCAGGAACCTCATATGGTTTTGTAAGCAGGCTGTATGCATTACTTGTAGGTCGCTCAGAGTACCAAGACGACACCCTTGCCGAATTCTGGCGACGCAATAAGGAACTTGAGCGTTTTAATGCGATTTTCAACTTCAAAGCCAAATCGTTAGATGACGCTCATAAGCTCATTAAATGGTTCGACGAATATGACCTGGACCATAAAAAATTCGCCCGCCTTAAGGGCTGGTTTGACATTGAAAAGCTGGAAATAAAGAAAGCGACTAGAACCCAAGCTGTTGGCTTCATGCTTTTGGGGATTGCGCTTGCTTTGGTGTCGGTCCCGCCGCTCGACCTGGGATTAAGAAATGCTGCGTTGATCAAGTTCAAAGGCGAATCCCAATGGATCTGGCTGGATCATGACCAAGCGTACAACTCCCCCTACAATCTCACCAAAGACTGGCGGTTCACCGCACGAACCTGCTCACAGGAAACATTCAGTGCTGAGTCAGCAGCTAAAGAGACTCAACTAAAGACCGAAACCATCGCCAGTATTTGCGATTCGTTCACCAATGCAGCCGACGCGGCACGTATCGACGAGATTATAAAAGGTCAAAAAATATTCTTGGTGTTTGCTCTCCAGTTCATAATCTTTGCAATTTCGTCATTCACTGAGATCTTCCGAAGGCTGACGGCTGTTGAAACAGCTGCGTATCTAGCCAATAGGAAACGGATCAAGGCCGAGGCCAACGAACAATCATCCAGCTCCAACGCTCGAAATACAGAGTCCACGCAAGAAACCTCTGAGGTTGCTAGCTAGGTACACCTTCTGCCGCATCTGCTGATCCCAAACAGCATCAATCGGCTGAATCCCCCGAGAAGCCAAGTCGTTCATCACACTGGCCGAACTCCGACCGGCTTCTCGGGCCAGGTCACGCAGCAAAACATACTCCGAGCAGAACTTGTCTATCGAGTGCTGGCTGACCAGTTGCCCCGACGAATGGTTGCTGGAATATGTTTCAAGAAGACCTGTATTGGCGAGCTGGTAAGCAAACTCCTGATGAATCCCCATACGCTTCGCGGCTTCGGTTATCGAAAAGAGCTGAGAATCGGAAGATCGCTCCCGATACCAATCTTCGAACTGGTGACTATCGAAAACCAGCTCCCGGATTGTTGGCTTTGGGCTCGACGCATATGCACCCAACAAGCCCTGCTTGATCGCCTCGATGATGATCACCAACGGCTCTTTCACCCCTGCTCGAAACCGCCTCAGCGCCTGATTCATGGTCATAGCCTCGAGAGGTGCTGAACTGCTGTGAGCAAGCGACTTCAGAAACCCGGACAACTGCGCCATTGAAAAGGCCCAAACGCCCCTAGAGGCTGATCCTGGAGCCTTCTGGTATGTGATATATCCATTCTGGCGTAGCTGTCCGAACTGCTTCTTGGTAACGCCGAGATAGTCAGCCGCATCCTTAGCTGTTAGGGAGTCGGCCAGCCATACCTTAAGCCTCACCACGTCCGGCTTCCACACCAGTACCGATACTCGCTTTGGCCCCTGTACTGACATACTGCGTACATCATCATCCGCAATAGCACGCCTCATGTGGGATTTGGGAACTGCGAACTCTCGGCAAGCAGCTTGCAGCGCGAGCCATGGGTGGGACTGGATGGTTCGATCCTTGAAGAGTGAGTTCCGGCGGCTCAAAGCCTTTGGCCAGTGCTCATTGAGATACTGTTCCAGCAGTTGCTTGTAGGGGTCGAAGCAGCCATCCTCAAAAGACCCGTAGAACGCTTTATAGAATCGACTTAGCCGCCGTTCTCCCTGCTCAGAGGCGCTCACCGAAAAAGACGTGTCGAGGAACTTGGTAAAGCCCTCGGTCCCACCAAACAGCGCATCTGCTACTTGGGTCATCACGTCGGCTGCCATATCCATATGAAGCACACGCGTATCGATGCCGGTTTTACCCATACCGTCACGACCGACAAAACGAGCAAACAACAGAATGAGCTCTGATCGCATTTGGAGATCCAGGTTGTGCCCTGCGGCTATCAAAGCCCTTGATACAGAGCCTCGCTCCAACCATCCTTGCTGTCGTCTTACAGCTTCGGGGGCCAGGCACAGGGCTGATTCAGATAGATCTGCACCACACTTACAAAGCTTGGTACTGCGAGCCTTGAACAACATTGGGCTGTTACAGGTCGGACAGGTATCTCTAAGCCAGCCTCCATGTTCAGCACACACCACTGACGCTTTCAGATGCCACGCAGCCTTCCATCGTTGCGTTTCCCTGATACAGACGGGGCAATAACGTAAGCGACCCAGGCGGTGGCTCTGATCGACCAAACAAACCGCCGCCGAGATCGATGACGTTTCTGTCCCCCAACCAGTCCAACCCACTCCTGCGAGCAGGTCATGGTACAAATGCAGCTCCGATAGTCTCGGTAGTTGCCCCACTGCGCACATCCAGCGGGTAGAGCCATAGCAATTCAGTTCCGCCAAGCGAACCAAATAACCTATCGGTGACTCGTCCGGGCTGCTGGCAGGATAGATCGGAGGGTATATCAATGCACAGCCGTGACTTATGACTGGTGCCCGCATACCCTCCAGGCCCTTACTTCGGGTCATGCGGCAGCACCTGCCACTCGGCGTACTCCCATAGGTCGGCGATATCGGATGACCGGCCCAGTTCCTGGTCTAAGGCCTTTCTCAGATACACCCAGTAGCTGAGAGCCTGGTGCTTCAGAGTGTCGAAGCACGGTTGTGGAAAGTCGATATTCAGCCGCAGAACAAACTTCAATATGAGAGATGTGTAATACTCGGGACTATCTAGCTGAGACAAGCGGAACAGAAAGGTATCCAACCCCTCAGGCTGAAACAGCAGCTCAGCGGCATTCACAAGGTGAATCCGCGCCGTGCCGCACTGCTTCAGCTCGAGATTGAAGTTATGCACCGTGAGCTTCGGATAGTCTAACCAGTTACACAACAAGCTGATCAGCGCGGTCCGGGCCGGGTAATCCAGACCGTGTTCCATGGGGAGTATCGAATACGCTCCGTCCGGCACAGATCCTTCATCCAGGAACAGCTGCATTTGCTCGATGGGACTATCGATTATCTCCGCAGGCGCGTCAGCTAACCGCGCACCACAGGCACAGTACGATAGGTTCGTTGATGCCAATGGGAGCCGGGAATGACAGCTTGGGCACCGATCAACCAGCCAGATTTGGTGCTTGGTGCAAGCGCTGGATACCCAGCTTTGCCAAGCGCTACGCCAATAGCCTCTCTCCGCGATGCAAAGCGGACAATATCTGAGGTGTTGGGTATTCGCACCAACGGCACTAGCTGTTGGCTGACTACCTGCCCAATCAGCGGCTGATAGCTCAGCAACGGAGAGCGCGGGGGTTTGAAGTACGCATCGTGACGACAGGTTCCTGAATAACCAGGTTGGGCTTTCGTACTGATTCAGTTCCGCCAGACGCTTCAAATATCCATAAGGCAGTTCGTCCGGGAAGCGATCTGGATGCAGCGGTGGTTTGATCAACTCCATGACTCTCCTCCTGTCTTGGAAGCCCGTACAGCAGAAGCAGGCTCGAACAGATTAAATGGCATTCCGGGGCTATCGAGCCGCTTCCAACGGAACCCATCATTGAAGGGGTTCAGCGCGCCCTTACCTTCGTGCCACACCCAATCGACAAATGCCCTTCCGAGTACGGAGCGATCGATGGCCGGCACGGAGTGCTGAGTAGCCCAGGCGTAGCTCCCCGTCATCAACCGAACGACGTAATCGATAATGCCATTTGTGGCGAAGTGGAAACGTCTTAACAGGTCGCCATCCAGCTGCAAGGGCCTCTTTAAACCAAGCTTTTGATCGAAGTGGGTAATTACACCAGCAAAGATCGACTGTTCATGCGGCGATTCGATGGAGAACGGATTCAACTCTAGGCGCCGCCCATAGCGACGTCTCAGTTGCTCGTTTACCTGGAGGATCTGTTCACAGCGCGGAAGGCCCATCAGCACCGTCGAGACCTGGGACTGATCAATCAGTGTCTTCAACCAATCCGAAACCTCCAAAGGCGCTCTGCGGCGGCCTCGGTCGATGAAGTGCTGGAGTTCATCCACAATGATCAGCCGCACCTGCTTCTCTTTGATTAGGTTGAGAATCCGGTTTGTTTTGTCGATAGCAGACCCGCGCATAAAACAGGGTTCCCCCAACTGAACCAGCATCGCTTCTGCCATATTGCGTATGGTTGGCTGCGATGGTGTATCCACACAGAGTACAGGCAGTAACTCGCGGTCTGGCAGTAGTTCGGGTGGGTACTCATCGAATATCAGGGACTTCAGCGTCGACTTGCCGGTACCGGACTGGCCGACGCACAGCAGATGCTGAGGAAACCCTACCTGGGCACTCATCAAGTAGGCATCCCGAATAGCATCGAAAGCCGTCTGGCATTGAGGGTGGAAGATCACAATTTTTCGGAGTTCAGCGATTTTCTGATGGATGTTTAGGCTGTCAGTCATCGCCTTGCCCCCTCGTCACCACCTTGAAGTTCAGGGGCTCGAAGAGTGACTCAGCAGTCGTATCAGACTCCTTGGGGCGCTCCAGTGCCGGGTTTGAGCTCCAGGAAGGAGGAACA
The DNA here is from genome assembly GCF_049174455.1 of Aeromonas sp. 601027. Classification (NCBI taxonomy): domain Bacteria; kingdom Pseudomonadati; phylum Pseudomonadota; class Gammaproteobacteria; order Aeromonadales; family Aeromonadaceae; genus Aeromonas; species Aeromonas sp. 601027. Next base: position 74,356 of record NZ_JAAKTN010000016.1, read on the forward strand.
GGCATGGCGTCCCTGGCGGCTTTCTTACGTTCGCGAATCAGCTTGTTGCGGCTCAGATCCTCAATCTTCTGCTGGAACCTGGCCTTGCTCTCCAGTAGCGCCTCCTCGTCCTGTTCATCCAGTCCGCGCTGCTTAGTGTCCTTCAGGATCTGATCGTGTTGACGTAGCGTCAGGCCTTCCGCGTAGTCAGGGTTGGTACAGGGCACATGGATGTAATCCCCCTGCAGCTCGTCATAAACCCATACCGCGCCCATATCTTCCGGGTCGTAGCGCACCGACACGTCATACCGGGCGTTCGAGCGTATGCGCAAAAGCCCAAGTTCCGCCGAGTTATAGAACAGGTGATACACCTGGACGCCCTGATGGGAAAGTCGGCGGGTCGTTTCCTTGGTGAGGATCAAGTTCAGCTGCATCAGGCTCTCAGGCAACATTGGCTCCACCATACCGAGTCCATCCTTCCACATCGCTGTTGGCATTCGATGCGTGGCTCTGTGCACCTCTTGGTGGTAGATATCGATAACCCACTCATGGATAAGCGATTTCAGATCAGCCAGAGTGATCCGTGCCATGTCGGCGGAGTTGTAGTCACCACGATGCACAATGTTAGAGAAAGTGGTGCCAGGGATACGGTGGCAGACCGCTCGGTTTAACGTGCCTAAAAAACGCTCCACGGCCCCTTTGTAGTGGGGTTGCTGCTTGGGGCAGAACTGAAGCTCAATATTGAGCTCGGCGCAGACGCGCCTCAGTTGATGGGAGTGAAACTCCAAACCGTTATCGCAGATCAGAGTGTGAGGAATCCCGTACGCTGGCCATTCATAGCAAATATCCGGGTAATGCTCTTTAACGTAGGCTTTGGACAGAATCGCGTGACGTAAGGCCCTCATCACCGACAGCTCTGAGGGCGGCTCAAACCCGATGGAAAAACCCAACACCATACGTGAGTGACGGCACAACAGGAGGGTCAGGGTAGGTCGGCCATCCGCCAGACCTGTCCGCTCGTTAATAACAATCACATCCAGAGGGGTATGATCGACCTCGACCCTTTCAAGAATGTGCTGTGTAACCGCCCCGGCGCCGGTTGCCCGAAAATGCTTATCGGCGGCTCGCTTCCCTTCTCTGGCAGCCATGGCATCGTATTTATCGATCTGATCTACGATCCGGTAGAACTGGGCGCGGCTCGGAATCTTTAACGGCTTGAGCCGCTCCGCATTAAGCTCGTTGATACGGTGGCGAAAAGCATCGTAGACAGCCTGTATGGGTAGCTTTTCCCTAGAAAACCATAAGCGCTCAACGAGTGCATGAAGTTCATCCATCATGTCTTTGGAGAATTTTCTTTGAGTAGAAGGCTTTTGGTATTGGGGGGCCAAACACATCAGGTCTTGGCCGGATTCTAGCCACCGCCTCCACCAACGATAAACCGTTGTCGCGCTAGGGGGCCTGATTTCCCCAATATTAGCGGAAACAGTTTCGATAACGGGCCCCAGACCTGCCGCTTTAGGCTCCTTCCCAAGCCGACTGATGGCCTCCTTGATGTATTCGTACTTACGCAGAACCTCTTCGCGCTGTGACTTGGATAACGCCTTTAAATCGCGTGAAGCTCGGGAGCTCAATCCAGCATCGGAATTCGACTCCCGGTTGTTGGGAGACTCAATGCTCAGCTCTCCTGCTGCCAGTAAAGCGGCCAATTCTGGCTTAGTCTTAACAAGAACTCCGCCATCGGACAGCCGCTCCAGGTAGCACTCTCCTGATACCAGAATCCTATCGATGCGGTATCGCGTGCGATTCAAAGTCAGGCGCAGTCCGGTATGAAAAGAGGCAAGTTTCATGGCCGATACCCTCCGGCGAATGCAATGTGGTAGTAGGAGAAAAAGGAGTGAGAAGGTCGACGTGCAGGACTTGCTGGGCAATCAGCGCATAGACCTGTGTTGGTGAGTTCAGTAGCTCGGCTAATTGCTCGAAAGTGACGGAACCTATAGCACGGAGCCAATGCCCAATTCGCAACCACACCTCATCAGGTACATGGATACGTTGATGAGCCCTGAGTAACTTCAGGTTACGTTGTAAGGTCGGGTGGTGAAGTTCTATATCCGTGATAACGCCAAATTGTTGGCCGTGCATCTCCCAAAATCTTGCAACCTGCTGAAACCGTCTTTTGACAGAATGACCTTGGAGCTTGGCAAAAGGCTTAACCTCCAAGTACATCGATCTGCCGTCATGAAACCTCAGCTCAAAATCAGGGGTATAACGCCGCATTTGACCATCGCTTTCGAAGTAGATAGTGATCGGCTGTTCTCGATAACTCACCACATCAGCTGAAAACTCAAATAGAGCGCAAGCTTTCTGCTCCAGTTGTGATTCCCAGGCAACGAGTCGGTTGTTCTTCGTTGACGGGTAGAACCCGACAACTCGCCCAGTTGTCGGCCGAACCGGCTCACGAACGCGAACATCTTTACGTTGTCGCACAGATTTTTGGCATAGCTTCGCCTTCTGCCTTGTGCCAAACGGCACGACAGTGTTCTTTGAAGACATAAGTTCCCCTTACTCTGACGAGTAACGAAGTTAACTAACTGGATTAATGTCTAGGCAGGCAGATTGACGCCAATGGAGCAAGTGGAGATACTTAGATTTCTCAAGTCGTGAGTATCATTACTTGCGCCAAATAGCGGGACAATCCACCCGGTGCGTCCCGTTATATCTACATTGCAATCCCCTCCTGAGAGTTGACCCCCAAGCCAATAACCTTCCGTATGATCAGTACCTGGTCTTCATTCAGCGTACCTAAGTGATTTCGTAAATCGTGGACCATTTCAAACTCATCTTGAGACATACCTTCGGGCAAACGGAACGTCATCTCTGATAGTTCAACAGAGCGCCACAGCCCTTCCTGCTCATTTCGAGATAAGTTCAAGTTCTTGATTAGCCGATTGAGCACTTCTGCCGATGGTGGCCCCTTACGCCCTCGCTCAAGAGTGCTTACATAGCATGGATTGATGCCCATCAGGTCCGCGAGCTGCTTTTGCTGAATGCGACGACTACGCCGGAGATTTTCAAGATAGATACCAAAAGGAGTCATAAACACACGGTCCAAATTTGTGTATTTATTGTCCAGAATATAGGAAAAGTCACTCGAAAACCAAACTAAAAAAACAAAAAAATACATAAAATCAATGATGTACACATTGATTATCAAGATCACATATTTTGAATCTCCACACCAAGTAATCCTTGCCATGGACAAATGAGGACATAAGTCACCAATGGCTACAGAACCTCATGATTAGATACGCTTTTTATCATTATGGCGGTGTGATCATAGTCTTACATCATTGTTCTGTGGTATAGAAAAAGACTCCAATTGAGTAGCAAAAGGGAATGCAAATGTCTGGATCTGGTGGTAGTTATTTCGGCCCCTCAACTCCTGCAACATCATGTCAGGCGCTTCAATTTGACGCACAACTTGCCTCACCAAAAGCACAGGTAGTTACACAATTAACTATCGGTCACCTGCTCGATGTAGCTTTTCAGAATGGGAATCAACAAGTCGTTGTTGCCCTTTGGAACGGGCAGGAAGCAGGAGGCATTGTCGGCCCAAATCTTGCCCAGCTGCGTAACTGTATGAGCCAAGGAGAACAATTCCAGGCAAAAGTACTTTCTGTAAGTGGTGGCCAAGTCCGTCTTAGGGTTTACCACGTCTAATCAGGAGCAAGGAGATATCATGATTACTGTAGTTGGGGGAGTCTACCGGGAGAGATGCATGCGTCCAGCATGGGATGATATCTACGGCTCTGCAGGGAGGGCTGCAACTGCAATCTCCCGTTTTGGTGGGCAAGTTGAATTGCGCGCTTGTTTAGACAAAGACACTCAAGATGTTCTTGATGCTCGCGCAATGTTTGAAGGATTTAAGTTAAACTCATCACTCACAGATTCTAACTTTACATTTGAGTATATTCATGGGCTGTCCACCCCGGATGTTTTGGGTGAAAAAAATTCTAATTTGAAAATAGAAATTTGTTCCGAAAAAGTTCTCCGGTTTGGCATGATTGATGGAACCGCTGTAGTTAATGCCAAGTATGCCGTCTTCGACCCACAGAATGCAGATTGTCCAGAATCATTTAAAAGTAATGGTTCTACAGCTGAACATTTAGCTCTCGTCTTGAACCGCTACGAAGCTAATTTATTAATGCCGGATTCTAGTATCATGTCAGTAGAAGAACTGGCAATTAAACTTGCTAAGCAAGAGGGAGCTGAAGTTGTCATTATCAAAATGGGGCCGCAAGGTGCTCTAGTTTACGAAAAAGGAAATATTACTACCGTACCGGCCTATAGAACTAGGAAGATATGGAAAATTGGCTCGGGTGATACATTTGCAGCCCACTTTGCTCTTGGGTGGATGGATAATGGTCTATCAGCTCACGCTGCTGCTGAAAAAGCCTCTATTGCAACAGCTTTCTATTGCGAACACCAAGGGTTTCCTGACCAAGAACTATTAAAGACTTACTCCCCTGATCCTTTAGTCCCTTCTGCCCGTTATTGCGATGGCTATACTCCAAATGTTTACCTAGCAGGCCCATTTTTTACTCTTGCAGAACTGTGGATGGTTGGACAGGCTCGTAGAGATCTTCTAGCAATGGGATTGGATGTGTTTTCTCCTTACCACGATGTTGGAATTGGCTCCGCCGAAGATGTTGTAGAAAAAGACCTGGAAGGCATACGGAAATGTGATGTTCTATTAGCAATAGGAGATGGTCTTGATTCCGGTACTATCTATGAAATTGGCTATGCAAGAGCTCTAAATAAACCGGTTATTTTCTATGCCGAGAATGAATCAGTTCAAGATAAAAAAATGATAGAAGGTTCCAACTGTTACATCACTGATGATTATGTGAGTGCAATCTACCACACTGTTTGGGAAGCAATAGTACTATGAAGACTGGACTTTTACTTTCTGGTGGTATGGATTCCGTTGCTTTAGCATGGTGGAAAAGACCAGATATGGCTTTCACATTAAACTATGGCCAACTAGCAGCCCAAGCAGAAATAGATGCTGCAAAAATAATTTGTCAGGAACTAAAAATCCCTCATCAAGTAATTGAAATTGATTGCCGGCAGCTCGGCTCTGGAGATATGGCTGGTTGTAAACCAGATCACCTAGCACCAGCTTCAGATTGGTGGCCATATAGAAACCAGATGTTAGTTACATTAGCAGCCATGAAAGCTATCGCTTTTGGTATCACTCATCTTTGGTTAGGTACAGTTAAATCTGATGGCCTCCACAAAGACGGAACGCCAGAGTTTATGTCAGCAATCAGCCATTTATTGTCTATGCAGGAAGGAGGTATTGTTGTGGAGGCTCCTGCGATCGAACTTACTACTTCAGAGCTGGTTCGTAAATCTGGGATACCTGCAAATCTACTGGCATGGGCGCATAGTTGTCATAAATCACATATAGCATGTGGCCACTGCCGTGGTTGTAATAAGTATATGGAGGTATTTCAAGAGGTAGGATATGACTTGGATCGACTTGGGTGACCCACATCCGAAACAAAGTGTTAATAGATATGACCCAATCGTGTGGGATGTGGGCGAGAGCCTTCAACTTCCTGAGTGTTCAGAAGAGCTTATATGGCCATTTAATGAGGTCCTGAATCAGAGGTTCTCAAAGCGAGATTTTGATTATTTGGATGAAAAGCGCCTTGGTTCATTTCTGTGGAATGCCTGTAGAACTCGAGGGATTGCTGTGTCGGAGCTTGGCTTCGATTTAGAGCATCGATCTTCTCCTTCAGCCGGAGCTATTCATCCAATACACATTATTATTAAGCGCCCTGAAGATTCTCGTTGGTGGTTATATCAACCACAAACACATTCAATTTTAGAAATAAAACAAGCAGACTGGAAACTTGCCCCCCTTTATAAGCATAGTTTAACTGTATTGGGAGGCGATAACGCAACACGTATTCTTTTTTTAGCTGAACCAGGTAAAACATTGGGGAAATATCAAAACGGATGTAGCCTAATTTGGCGTGATGCAGGAGTCCTACTGGGTGTTATGGCCCTCACAGCAACAGCACAAGGGCTCAATTTTTGTCCCTTAGGCATTACTGGAGAACCATGGGCAAGCAATCTAGCAGAGCAGGGAAAGTTGGCCGGAGTAGGTCTCGCTCTTCTTGGTTCTCCTCCTTTGACTTGATGCTATTGTCTGACGCCCCATCCCCATTATGCTATGAACTGTAGCAGGAGAAGACATCATCTCCATCCACATGAGAGCATCCAGCTCGGATGCTCTTACCCCTAAAGCTATGCTGAATCGGATAAATTGCTCCTCGAGCTTTAAATAATGTCGTTCTACTGTCAGGTGACTATCAAAGAAATTGCCCAATAATCCAGCTCGAAGAATATGAATATCCAAAATTGCCACATCGTCAGCATCTAGCCAATTACGTGCGACCCATGAAGCAGTCTTGTAACCGATACCAGGAATATCTAGCAGCCAGTTACGCAACGATTTTCCAGTATCGAGTGGTGGTTGTTCTTCAGATAGTCTTCTCAGTGCAGCACAAAGATAGCGAGCCTTCTGTTTGGCAAAACGATATCTTACTTGGCGACCATCAACTTCCAATGGTTCTTTCAACCATTCCAGTAACTTTTCTTCTGAAGGAGGTTTCACTTCAAAAGCACCGCTATTTCTAAGATGGTTAAATGCAGCAATACCTACATTGGCAGGTATCCCATACCCCCCTAACAAGCAAGCACCAACCTCCTCTTTCAAGGTTGACCCAAGCTTGTAGTTGATACGATCACCTGTTAGACGGCGTGCATATACTTGGTAAGCCCAATAAGCGGGAGTAAGGAACTTCTCTATTGAGCCCCAAGGTACACCAGGAATAACCTCATCTTCAGGTTTGGGTAACTCAACATTAAAGACTGCTTGCCCCATGAAAATTGCACCTAACTGCATTAAGCAACCTCCTCGGCATTACCATAGTGTTCTTGCATCCACTCCAGTAGATCGTGACGCTCAACTGGATCTAGGCTCTGAATACGAGAACGGAGTCTAGCTTGACGACGTTGAATGGTTTGGCGATCTCGAAAAGTCTCCCCCATATAACGACTATCATGCAAACGCACAGGTGGTTCAAAGTTCATCCAGACAGTTTCATCACGCATCTCAACATGTGTCTTAGCAGGAAAGCTAACCTTGTGCCATCCAGAAAGCTCACGATTGTAGAGTTCACAGTCATAGCCAGAGAGCATCACTTTGCAAGGTAAAGTGAGTAAGCATTTCAATAATCGAATATGTTGACTTTCTGTATAGTCACAGCGATATATCTTGGCTCGTCTGCGAGTTTCTGGGACATAAGGTGGGTCCACATATACAAGCTCTTGGCCGTCATAGGTATAGCTTTCAAGGAAAGCTACGGCATCAACCTGGTACAACTCACAAAGACTTGGAAACTGAGTTTTCCAAAGTTCTATGACTGTCGCATCAAGGTCTAAGCCTATGTTCCGCTGCGCAGCTTTTTTGTTGCGCATGACAGCCCCACCACCAAGATGGGATTCGATGTATGTCTGATGCGGAGGCATCAGATTGATCAAGCGCTGATAGCACTTGCCTTTACCGCCTGGATATCTCATATACAAATCATCGTCATTTTTGACGATGATGTCAACTTCGTTCTATTGATAGGCAAACAGTAAGCAAAAAAAGAGAGGGACATAAGTCCCTCTCTTTGGTGCTCATAACCTATTGCATTTTCAATGAGACGCCATTGCACGTATATGAGACGTCATTTCATTTGCAATGAGATCCCACAGTCGATTAGACGTCGAGGTTGGCTACGCGCAGAGCGTTGGTCTCGATAAAGTCACGACGGGGCTCAACGGCATCACCCATCAGGGTGGAGAAGAGCTGGTCGGCACCGACGGCATCGTCGATGGTGACGCGCAGCATGCGGCGGGCTTCCGGATCCATGGTGGTTTCCCACAGCTGGTCCGGGTTCATCTCGCCCAGCCCTTTATAGCGCTGGATGTAGATGCCGCGCTTGCCTTCGCCCATCAGCCACTCGACCGCTTCGACGAAGCTGGAGACCGGCTTGACCTTCTCGCCACGCTTGATGTAACCGCCTTCCTCGATCAGGTTGGCGATCTCCTTGCCCAGCGAGACCAGCTGACGGTACTCGGAGGATTGCAGGAAGTCGTAGCTGAGCGGATATTCGCGATCGACACCGTGCTGACGTACCACGGCGTGCGGCACGTACAGGCTGCGCTCTTCGTCACGACGAACCTGGATCTGGTACTGGATACCGTGGTTGCTCTCGTTGAGCACGGCTTCCATACCCTGACACCAGGCCAGCAGATCGCTCTCGCTGTTCAGCAGCGCTTCATTCAACTCCGGCTGATAGATCAGTTGGGTCAGCACGGCTTCCGGCGCACGACGAGACATGCGGGTGATCAGGTGAGTCACCGAGCGGTGCTGGTTGACCAGACGCTCCAGTGCCTCGCCACCGATGGCCGGGGCAGACTCGTTGACGTGCAGGGTGGCACCGTCCAGCGCCATGGCGGTCTGGTACTGCAGCAGCGCGTCTTCGTCTTTCAGATACTGCTCCTGCTTGCCCTTCTTCACTTTGTAGAGCGGCGGCTGGGCGATGTAGACGTAGCCACGTTCGATAATTTCCGGCATCTGACGATAGAAGAAGGTCAACAGCAGAGTTCGGATGTGCGCACCATCGACGTCCGCATCGGTCATGATGATGATGTTGTGATAACGCAGCTTGTCCGGATTGTACTCGTCGCGACCGATACCGCAGCCCAGTGCGGTGATCAGGGTGCCCACCTCTTGCGAGGAGATCATCTTGTCGAAACGGGCCTTCTCTACGTTCAGGATCTTGCCCTTGAGCGGCAGGATGGCCTGGTTCTTCCGGTTGCGACCCTGCTTGGCGGAACCGCCAGCAGAGTCCCCTTCCACTATGTAGAGTTCGGAGAGAGCCGGGTCTTTTTCCTGACAGTCAGCCAGCTTGCCGGGCAGACCGGCGATATCCAGCGCGCCTTTGCGGCGGGTCAGTTCGCGAGCCTTGCGGGCCGCTTCACGGGCACGGGCCGCATCGATGATCTTGTTGACCACGATCTTGGCATCGCCCGGGTTTTCCAGCAGGAAGTCAGCCAGCTTCTCACCCATCGCCTGTTCAACGGCGGTCTTCACTTCGGAAGAGACCAGCTTGTCCTTGGTCTGGGAGGAGAACTTGGGATCCGGCACCTTGACGGAGATAACGGCAATCAGACCTTCACGCACGTCGTCGCCACTGGCGGCAGACTTGGCCTTCTTGCTGTAGTCCTCTTTGTCCATATAGGAGTTCAGAGTACGGGTCAGTGCGGTACGGAAGCCAACAAGGTGAGTACCACCATCCCGCTGCGGGATGTTGTTGGTGAAGCAGTAGACCCCTTCCTGATAGGCGTCGTTCCACTGCATCGCCACTTCAACGCCGATACCATCCTGCTCGGTGGTGAAATGGAACACCTTCGGGTGGATCGGGGTCTTGTTCTGGTTCAGGTACTCAACGAACGCTTTGATGCCGCCTTCGTAACAGAAGTGCGCCTCACGGCCGTCACGCTCATCCATCAGACGGATGGAAACACCGGAGTTGAGGAAGGAGAGCTCGCGCAGGCGCTTGGCCAGGATCTCGTAGTGGAACAGGGTGTCGCTGAAGATGGTCGGGCTCGGCCAGAAGCGAACTTCAGTACCGGTGCCGGTGCTGTCGCCAATCTGCTTGAGCGGCGCTTGCGGCTCACCCAGATGATAGGTCTGTTCGTAGACGTGGCCGTTACGACGAATGGTCAGCAGCAGCTTGTCAGAGAGCGCGTTAACAACGGAGACGCCGACGCCGTGCAGACCACCGGAAACCTTGTAGGAGTTGTCATCGAACTTACCGCCAGCGTGCAGCACGGTCATGATGACTTCGGCAGCGGATCGGCCCTCTTCCGGGTGAATATCGACCGGAATACCACGGCCGTTATCGCGCACGGAGACGGAACCATCGGAATGGATCTTGACCTGAATATCGGAGCAGTAGCCAGCGAGCGCCTCGTCAATGGAGTTATCGACGACCTCGAACACCATGTGGTGCAGTCCCGAGCCATCATCCGTATCGCCGATATACATCCCCGGGCGCTTGCGGACCGCATCCAGGCCCTTCAGCACCTTGATATTCGAGGAGTCGTAAGTATTTTCACTCATAGCTTACTCTCTGCCTTCTCTAACGTTTCGGAGATTTTACCCTGTTCCACGTGGAACAACTTGCAGTCATTCGCATCCATCATGTCTGCGAGCTGACCGGTGTCGATGGCGGTGATAAACACCTGGGACGCACACTGCTTCAGCCTTGCGGCCAGCAAGCGGCGCTTGTCGACATCCAGTTCAGAGGCAAAATCGTCAATTAAAAAAATACAGCCACGGCTGCTATGTTGATTCAAATAGAGCCCTTGGGCCAGTCGCATGGCGCAGACCAGCAACTTCAGCTGACCCCGGGACAAAATATCCTGAGCGGGCACCCCGTTCGCCTTGAGACGCACATCGGCTTTCTGTGGACCGACACCGGTATAGCCCAGCGCCCGATCCCGCTCAAACCCCGCCTCCAGCAGATCGCCGAGGGGAGTATCTTTCTCCCAGCCCCGGTAAAAGCCGAGACTGATATCGAATTCCGGCAGAAAATCCGCCGTCATCTCCTTGATCAGGGGCGTAATGGCCTGACAATAACTGGCGCGAAACTCGGCCAGCTCACCACCCAGCCGCACCAACTCCTGATCCCAGAACGCCAGCTGGCGGTATTGGGTGCTCTGGCGCAACAGCGCATTGCGCTGTTTCAGCAGCCGCCGCACTCGTCCCCACAGGGCAAAGAAGGTCGGCTCCTGATGGAAGACACCCCAATCGAGCCAGGCGCGGCGAGCCTGAGGCCCGCCCGTCAGCAAGTTGAAACCATCGGGATGGATCAACTGCACCGGCAACAGCTCCGCCAAATCGGCAAGCCGCTGGGCCTGTGCCCCGGCAATCTTGAGCTGGGTCTCGCCACTCTTGTCTTTGGCAAGACCGATCGGTACCTGACGCCCCTCCAGCTCGCACTGGGCAAACAGGGTAAAGGCCCTCTCCCCCTGGCGGATGACCCGCCCGGTCAAATGAGTGCGAAAGGAGCGCCCCAGACCAAGGTAGTGAATGGCTTCCAGCACACTGGTCTTGCCGCTGCCATTGCACCCGACCAGAATGTTGAGGCCGGGCGACAGCTTGAGACTGGCTTGCTGGATATTGCGAAAGTCGCTGAGCTGGAGTTTGACCAGGGACACGACTAGATCCGCATCGGCATCACCACGTACTGAGCATCCTGATGTTCAAAATCCTCAATAATGGCACTGCTGATGGAATCGCTCAGGCTAATCCGAATTTGGTCACATTTTAACGTATTCAGCACGTCGAGCACATAAGAGACGTTAAAGCCGATCTCCATCTCGCCAGCGGCATATTGTACGTCAAGCAGCTCTTCGGCTTCTTCCTGTTCCGGGTTGTTCGCGGTGATGCGCAGCAGGTTTTCCTGCAGATTGAGACGCACCCCACGGAATTTCTCGTTGGAGAGGATGGCGGCGCGGGCAAACGCCTGACGCAGATCCTCACGGCCGGCGATCAGGGCCTTGTCGCTGTTGCGCGGAATGACGCGGCGCCAGTCCGGGAAGCGGCCATCCACCAGCTTGGAGGTGAAGATGAAGCCGTCCAGCGCAGCGCGCAGGTTGCTGCGACCGATCTGCAGACGTACCGGCTTGTCTTCCGCCTCCAGCAGACGCACCAGCTCCAGTACCCCTTTGCGCGGCAGGATAACCTGATGATCGGGCAGCGATTCCCCGACTACCTCGCGGCGGCAGGTGGCCAGACGGTGACCGTCGGTCGCTACGGTGCGCAGACCGTGACCTTCGCTCTCGAACAGCATGCCATTCAGGTAGTAACGCACATCCTGGCTGGCCATGGAGAACTGGGTCGCATCGATCAGCTTCTTCAGCTCCAGCTGGCTGATATCGAACTCGAGCACGGATTCCCAATCCTCGATGTTCGGATACTCGGTCGCCGGCAGGGTCGAGAGGTTGAAGCGGGAACGACCGGACCGGATGATCAGGCGCTCGCCTTCGGTATTGAGACGGATCTCGGCGCCTTCCGGCAGACCACGGCAGATATCCAGCAGCTTGCGCGCCGGTACTGTGGTGCGGCCATCTTCGCTGGCCCCGTTCAGATAGACCTGACCGATCATCTCTACTTCGAGATCGGTACCGGTCAGTGACAGCAGACCGTTGCTGACATCAAGCAGCACGTTGCCGAGTATCGGCAGGGTCGGTCGGCCGCCGAGGGCGCCGGACACCAGTTGCAGAGGACGTAACAGGGCCTCACGGCTAATTTCGAGCTGCATCTGTGCTCTCCGTTGTGATTAGGAGGAAAAGATTCGGATCAGGTTGGAATATTCGCGCTGCATCTGTCCACTCGATTCCGTTATCAGGAAGAAAGGGTACGGATCAGGTTGGAATAGTCCTCCTTGATGTCGTGACTCTCCTCCTTCAGCTGCTCGATCTTGCGGCAGGCATGAAGAACGGTAGTGTGGTCACGGCCACCAAAGGCATCACCTATCTCCGGCAAACTGTGGTTGGTCAGCTCCTTGGCCAGTGCCATCGCCAGTTGGCGCGGACGGGCAACAGAGCGGGAACGACGCTTGGAGAGCAGATCCGCCAGCTTGATCTTGTAGTACTCCGCCACCGTCTTCTGGATATTGTCGATGGTGACCAGCTTCTCCTGCAGTGCCAACAGGTCGCGCAGCGCTTCGCGCACGAAATCGATGTTGATGGCACGGCCGGTAAAGTTGGCGTTGGCTATCACCCGGTTGAGGGCGCCTTCCAGTTCACGGACGTTGGATCGCAGACGTTTGGCGATGAAGAAGGCCACTTCGTCCGGCAGATGGATCTGGTTCTCGTCTGCCTTGCGCATCAGGATCGCGACGCGGGTCTCCAGCTCCGGCGGTTCGATCGCCACGGTCAGGCCCCAGCCGAAGCGGGACTTGAGGCGATCCTCGACACCGTTGATCTCCTTCGGATAGCGATCCGAGGTCAGGATGATCTGCTGGTTACCTTCCAGCAAGGCATTGAAGGTATGGAAGAACTCCTCCTGGGAGCGCTCCTTGTTGGCGAAAAACTGGATGTCATCGATGAGCAGGGCATCGACGCTACGGTAGTAACGCTTGAACTCTTCAATAGCGTTGTTTTGCAGCGCTTTCACCATGTCCTGAACAAACCGCTCGGAGTGCATATAGATGACTTTGGCATCTTTTTTACTCTCCTTGATGGCATTGCCAACGGCGTGCAGCAGGTGGGTTTTACCCAGGCCGGTGCCGCCATAGAGGAACAGCGGGTTGTAAGCACCACCCGGATTGTCCGCTACCTGACGGGCAGCCGCACGCGCCAACTGGTTGGACTTACCCTCGACGAAATTCTCGAAGGTATAGTTCACGTTGGTGTTGCTCTTGTGGTTCGGCTCGGGCTTGGCTTCAGCCTTGCTTTCCCAGCTCTTCTGCAAGTTATTCACAGGCGCGGCACCCTGTACCGGCGCTCTGGCGACAGCAACAGGATGGGGACGATTACCTATATCAAAACGCAGGGCGGGGCCGTCGACCCCGCAGAGTTCGTTGATGATGCCGTTAACCCGGATGAGATACTTGTCTCGTACCCAGTCCAGAACAAAGCGATTCGGTGCATACAGGGTCAGAGTATTGTCACTCAACTCCGCTTGAAGCGGCCGGATCCACATGCTGAATTCTGCCGAGGGCAACTCATCTTGCAGCCGGTTAAGGCACTGCTGCCATAGCGAAGCAGTCACTCTAAACTCCTGTCGATTGATTAACTAAAGACCGGCTATTCTACGTTTTTAGCTGCCGGATCTCCAGCCATCGCCCGGTGGATCCAGCAAATAAGATCCTTGACTTTCAAGGATCCAGCGCCTTTGGATCGGATTTCATCCCCAAAGTTACCCACAGCTTGATCCACCGTCCGGATTGGTCGATCCCGAGCTTCTCTCCTGTTATTTCATATAACCAAATGTCATTTATTTTTTAAATTTTATTCCAATAACATCAGGGCCAAACCAGTTATTACAACTACAAATACAAGACATTGAGAGAGAGAAACACCATGAAAACATCCATCAAACTGATTTCCGGCGCAGCCATCCTGCTCGCCACCCTGTCCGGTCAGGCCATCGCCCAGGAGACCATCAAGGTCGGCATGTCTGGAAAATATTTCCCGTTCACCTTCGTCAAGCAGGACAAGCTGCAGGGCTTTGAAGTAGATATGTGGAACCAGATCGGCGAGCGCACCGGCTACAAGGTCGAATTCGTGACCGCCAGCTTCTCCGGCCTGTTCGGCATGCTGGAAACCGGCCGCATCGACACCATCTCCAACCAGATCACCATCACCGACGAGCGCAAAGCGAAGTACGACTTCTCCCAGCCTTACGTCTATGACGGCGCCCAGATCGTGGTACGCAAGGGCAACAGCACCATCCACGGTATCAAGGATCTGGAAGGCAAGAAGGTGGCCGTGAACCTGGGTTCCAACTTCGAAGAGCTGCTGCGCAAGAACGACCCGAACAAGAAGATCGATATCCGCACCTATGACTCCGCCTTCGAGCAGGATGTCGCGCTGGGTCGCATCGATGCCTTCGTGATGGACCGCGTCTCCACCGCCCAGCTGATCAAGGAGTCCAAGCTGCCGCTGCAACAGGCTGGCGCACCGTTCGAGACTATCGAGAACGCCCTGCCCTTCCTGAAGACCCCGGAGAAACAGGCGCTGCTGAAGAAGGTCGACGAGGCCCTGACCGCCATGCGCAAGGATGGCTCCCTGCGTCAGATCTCCGAGAAATGGTTCGCTTCCGACATCACCGACAAATAAATGATGGAATTTGACCTCGAATACACGCTGGGGCTGTTTCCCAT
Organism: Aeromonas sp. 601027; assembly: GCF_049174455.1. Lineage (NCBI taxonomy): Bacteria > Pseudomonadati > Pseudomonadota > Gammaproteobacteria > Aeromonadales > Aeromonadaceae > Aeromonas > Aeromonas sp. 601027. The sequence goes on from NZ_JAAKTN010000016.1 coordinate 89,358, forward strand.
CCTGCTCAAATACCTGGGCACCACGATGGAGATGGCCCTGTGGGGATTCGTGCTGGCACTCGTACTCTCGCTGGCCCTGGCGATAGTACGGGTGTTTCGCGTCCCTGCGATTCACTGGCTGGCGATGCTCTATATCTCGTTCTTTCGGGGTACACCGCTACTCGTTCAGCTGTTCCTGCTCTACTACGGACTGCCGCAACTGTTCCCGATCTTCGTGGGGATGGATGCCTTTACCGCCGCCATCGTCGGTCTGACCCTGCACTTCGCCGCCTACATGGCCGAATCGATCCGCGCAGCCATCCTCGGCATTCACAAAAGCCAGATGGAAGCGGCGCTCAGTATCGGCATGAGCCGTTATCAGGCGATGCAGCGGATCATCCTGCCGCAGGCGGCCCGCATCGCCACCCCGTCGCTGATGAACTACTTCATCGACATGATCAAGAGCACCTCGCTGGCCTTCACCCTAGGGGTGGCCGAGATAATGGGCAAGGCGCAGATGGAAGCCTCCTCCTCCTTCAAGTTCTTCGAGAGCTTTATGGCGGTGGCGCTGATCTACTGGGTGGTGGTGATCTTCTTTACCCGCTTGCAGCATCTGCTGGAAGTCCGTCTCAACCGTGCCTATTAAAGGAGGGCGTTCATGATCAAGCTAACCGGCCTCTCCAAGACATATCACGGCAATCAGGTGCTCAACGGCATCGATCTGGAGGTCAAAAAGGGGGAAATTGTCGTCATCATCGGTCCCTCCGGCACCGGCAAGTCGACCCTGTTGCGCTGCCTGAACCTGCTGGAGACCCCGGATGCGGGCACCCTTGCCATCGACGATCTCGAGCTGAATCTGGCCAAGGCCAGCGAACAGCAGGCGATCGAGCTGCGCAAACGGGCCTCCTTCGTGTTCCAGAACTACGCCCTTTTTGCCAACAAGACGGCGCTCGACAACATCGCCGAAGGGCTGATCACCGTCTGGAAGCAGCCAAAAGCGGAGGCCCGCGCCACAGCGCTCGGCATCCTCAAGGACATTGGTCTTGCCGACAAGCAGGATGCCTATCCGGCCTCCCTCTCCGGCGGCCAGCAGCAACGGGTCGGCATTGGCCGCGCCATGGCGGCCCACTCCAAGGTGATCCTGTTTGACGAGCCCACCTCGGCCCTCGATCCCGAGTGGGTCGACGAGGTTTTGGGACTGATGAAAGAGTTGGCCCGCCAGCACCAGACCATGGTCGTGGTGACTCATGAGATTGAATTTGCTCGTGATGTTGCCGATCGAGTGATCTTCATGGAAGGGGGGCGGATCGTCGAGCAGGGCCCGCCGGATCAGATATTGGTCGATCCCAAGGATCCCCGTACCCGGGAGTTCTTGCGGAAAGTCCTTAAATAGCTCTCTCTTTGGCGGCCTGGCCGCCTTTTTTATTGAGGGATCCCTTGTTTAACCCCGGGTTGCCAGTATAATCCGGAGCCCTTGATCCTCTGGATCCTCACGCTCGGCAGCGGCCTTTTCAAGACCACGGCAGGATGAGAGGGAACGGCGGATTGACTAAAAGCCGAACTCTGTTTAGAATTCGGCCTCTTTTGCTAGTCGTCACACGCTATAGCTGGCGCGTCGGCTAAGTGTGACAATCAAAACTGTACAGAAATACGGAATCGAATCATGAAACGTACTTTTCAACCGTCCAACCTGAAGCGCAAGCGCTCTCACGGTTTCCGCGCCCGCATGGCAACTGCCAACGGTCGTAAAGTTCTGGCCGCTCGTCGTGCCAAGGGTCGTGCCCGCCTGGTAGTCTAATGCCTACCCAGCACACCTTCTCTCGGGAGTTACGTCTGTTAACTCCCGAACACTTCAAACGCGTTTTCGCCGAGCCTGTCCGGGCCGCCTCTCCGCAGATTACCCTTCTCGCTTCTCCCAATTCGCTCGAACACCCTCGTCTTGGTCTCGCTGTGCCCAAAAAAGCACTCAAGCGTGCCGTTTGGCGTAATCGTGTCAAACGGGTGGTTCGGGAAAGTTTCCGCCTCAAACAACATCAGCTGCCCGCTATCGACATCGTGGTGATCGCCAAGGCCGGTGTGAAAGAGATGGATAACGAGGAACTGTTCAAGTTACTGGAAAAGCTATGGCGCACCCTGTCACGCCGTTGCAATGGGTAGCTATCAAACTGATACGCCTGTATCAGCTAATCATTAGCCCTCTGCTCGGGCCGCGCTGCCGTTTTACTCCAACTTGTTCCCAATTTGCGATAGAAGCCATCCGACTTCACGGTTTCATAAAAGGCGTTTGGTTAGCCAGCAAACGTCTATTAAAATGCCATCCCTTATCCGAGGGTGGTTATGACCCGGTTCCGCAACCAAAGCGAAGAAACTGAAAACTATGGAATCACAACGCAATCTACTCCTGATCGGTTTGCTGTTCGTGAGCTTTCTGCTCTGGCAACAGTGGGAGTCCGACAAGGCTCCGAAGCCGGCCCCGACTACCGTGGCCCAAACCGAACATTTCGTACCTGAAGCCGGTCAGACCGGTGATATTCCTCAGGTTTCCGAGCAAGCCAACGCGACTGCCGCACGCAAGCTGATCACAGTCTCCTCTGACGTGCTCAAGCTGACCCTGGATACCCAGGGTGGCGACATCGTGTCTGCCGAACTGCTGTCTCACAAACTGGAAGAGGGCAAGGACCAACCGTTCGTGCTGCTGACCAGCAAGCCTGAGCACCTCTATATCGCCCAGAGCGGTCTGGTGGGTCGCAACGGTCCGGACAGTCAGGCCGAAGGTCGTCCTACCTATGAAGCCGCCCAGACCAGCTATCAGCTGGCCGATGGTCAGGATCAAGTCGTCGTTCCGATGACCTGGACCGACAGCAAAGGCGTGGTCTTCACCAAGGAGTTCATCCTCAAGCGTGGCGACTATGCCGTTGGCGTTGATTACAAGATCGACAACAAATCTGCCGAGCCGGTTCAGGTGCAGTTCTATGGTCAGCTGAAGCAGACCGTAGCAACGCCGAAGGATCAGGAAGGTCATGCCATGGTAGCCAGCGCTTACCGTGGTGGTGCCTTCTCCACTGAAGATACACGCTACAAGAAGTACACCTTCGACGAGATGAAGGATGCCGACCTGAACAAGACCACCAAGGGTGGTTGGGTCGCCATGCTGCAACACTACTTCGTCTCTGCCTGGGCTCCGAATGCCGACGATACCAACAGCTTCTACAGCCGCGTGATCCCGGGTAAAGGCCAGGCCATCATCGGTTACAAGGCGCCAATGGTTGACGTGGCTGCCGGTCAACAGGCCGAAGTGACCAGCAAACTGTGGGTCGGCCCCAAGCTGCAAGACCAGATGGCCAAGGTAGCTAACCACCTCGACCTGACTGTCGACTACGGCTGGCTGTGGTTCATCGCCCAACCGCTGCACTGGCTGCTGACCGTGTTCCACGGTTTCGTCCAGAACTGGGGTCTGGCCATCATCATGCTGACCCTGCTGGTGCGCGGCATCATGTTCCCGCTGACCAAGGCCCAGTACACCTCCATGGCCAAGATGCGCATGCTACAACCCAAGATTGCGGCCCTGCGCGAGCGCTTCGGCGATGACCGCCAGAAGATGTCTCAGGGCATGATGGAGCTGTACAAGAAGGAGAAGGTCAACCCGCTGGGTGGCTGCCTGCCGATCCTGGTTCAGATGCCCATCTTCATTGCCCTCTACTGGGCACTGATGGAGTCTGTTGAGCTGCGCCACGCGCCGTTTGCCCTGTGGATCACTGACCTGTCAGTGAAGGACCCCTTCTTCGTGCTGCCAATCCTCATGGGTGCCTCCATGTGGTATCTGCAGAAGATGAGCCCGACCACCGTAACCGACCCGATGCAGCAGAAAGTGATGCAGTTCATGCCGATCATCTTCACTTTCATGTTCCTCTGGTTCCCGGCTGGCCTGACTCTCTACTGGCTGGTGAGCAACGTCATCTCCATCATCCAGCAGACCATCATCTATCGTCAGCTGGAGAAGAAAGGACTGCATTCACGCAGCTAATCTTCCCGTGATGACAAAAGAGGCGGCCTTCGGGCCGCCTTTTTTATTACAATGTCCCCCACTACGTTTTCCTATCAGCGAACAAACGAGCCAAGCAAGATGACAACAGATACGATCGTGGCCCAGGCCACCGCGCCAGGCCGTGGTGGCGTCGGCATAGTCCGGGTCTCCGGCCCCGCCGCCGAACAGGTCGCCGGGATAGTGCTCGGCAAGCTCCCTCGGGTGCGCTACGCCGAATATCTGCCGTTCAAGGATGAGCAAGGCCAGGTACTGGATCAGGGCATCGCCCTGCTGTTCAAAGCCCCCAACAGCTTCACCGGCGAGGATGTGCTGGAGCTGCAGGGCCACGGCGGCCCCGTCATCATGGACATGCTGATCCGCCGCATTCTGAAAATCGATGGCATCCGCCCTGCCCGCCCCGGCGAGTTCAGCGAGCGCGCCTTCATCAACGACAAGCTGGATCTGGCCCAGGCCGAAGCCATCGCTGACCTTATCGAAGCCTCCAGCGAACAGGCCGCTCGCAGCGCCATGCACTCCCTGCAGGGGCAGTTCTCCAGCAAAATCCAGCAACTGGTGGAGAGCCTGATCCGGCTGCGCATCTATGTGGAAGCGGCCATCGACTTCCCGGACGAGGAGATCGATTTCCTCTCTGACGGCAAGGTGGCGGGCGACCTCTACAGCATCATGTCCGAGCTGGACGACGTGCGCAGTGAAGCCAAACAGGGCGCTCTGCTGCGGGAAGGGATGAAGGTGGTGATCGCAGGTCGTCCCAACGCCGGCAAATCGAGCCTGCTCAACGCTTTGGCAGGGCGCGAGTCAGCCATCGTCACCGAGATTGCCGGTACCACCCGCGACGTGCTGCGCGAACACATCCATCTCGATGGCATGCCGCTGCACATCATCGACACCGCCGGTCTGCGCGACACTCAGGACAAGGTGGAGCAGATCGGTATCGAACGCGCCTGGGCCGAGATTGAACAGGCCGATCGGGTGCTATTTATGGTGGATGGCACCACCACAGACGCGGTTGACCCGCGGGAGATCTGGCCGGAATTTGTTGATCGGTTGCCAAAAAACATCGGCCTCACCGTCATTCGCAACAAGGCAGACCTGACCGGCGAGGATCTGGCTCCGAGTCAGGAGCTGGGCCACGCCGTCTACCGCATCTCCGCCAAAACCGAGCTGGGGCTGCCTGCCCTGCGCGAGCACCTCAAGGCCTGCATGGGCTTCCAGGGCAACACCGAAGGGGGCTTTATGGCCCGCCGCCGCCATCTGGATGCGCTGGAGCGTGCTGCCGAGCGCCTGCTGGTGGCCAAGGAGCAGCTGGAAGTATTCGTGGCCGGCGAGCTGGTGGCCGAAGAGTTGCGCCTGGCGCAGGAGTCCCTCTCCGAGATCACCGGCGAATTCAGCTCCGACGATCTGCTGGGCCGTATCTTCTCCAGCTTCTGCATCGGGAAGTAATGTGGTGAAAAATCAGCAATAAAAAGCAGCCAGTGAGAACATAAGACATTGTAAATATTGAACTTTGTTTTTTACTGGCTATTCTTGCCTGATCTTGTTTCGTGAGAATTTACCCCGAGAGTACCCCGAAGTAACCTCTCGGGGTACTTTCGGGGGACAATTATGAAGATCAGCATCGAATTCCGCGAACCTGACGCCGAAGGCAAGCGCGCTCTGCGCTTAACCTATTACGCCGGCTCCTACCTTGAACCAACCACGGGCATCCGCAAGCACAAACGCAACTGCGCCATCACAATGACCACAGCATCACTTGCTGATGATGTTTTCCACTACACCATAATCAAAGTGGGCTGACGGGAAGTTGCTGTGATATTTCATCGCCTGCTCGACAAACTCATCTGCCAATGGTGCTCGTTGCCGATAGTCATGAAACAGAATGGCCTGGAGATGTCCCAGCTTGCTGCGCTGCTCATCGGAGGGCAAGCCCTCATCATCCAACAGGCAGACTGTGGGCCGCCCCATTAGAATGGACTCGGCGTGTATGGAGGAAGCACCGTTGCACAACACAACATCAGCCTCCTGAATCGCTCGGATCGAGCACTCCTCAGCGGGAATGATGCAATCGGGAAAACGATTATTGAATAATTTCTCTACCTGCGCCACGTCCCGCCAAGCAGGTAACTTGACTCTGACATTTTCCGTTATAAGCGGAGCAAAGTAATCGACTATTCCTGAATCACCAAATCTCAGACGCAAGTGTTCAAACATACTGATGAACAGTACAATCCTCGGTTTATTTTTTTGGGCTGGCTGGCTAGGACGAGCACTTTTTGTATGCTTTATCCATCCACTTTCTATGACTTTCGTATGACGACCCAAGGTCGCCTGGAGTGCAGAGGATGAAAAAGGCGTAAGTATGTAGTCAAAAAGATCCAAAAACCTTAGTTCATTGAGATTTTTATCTCCAAAAGGAGTAAGAAGATCATGTGGAATATATATGGATTTCTTAGGTTTTAATTTTTGAATTATTTCTAATGGCGATAAATAATTTGGGTAGTGTTCATTAAATTTTGGCGCCAAAAACTTTGCAACATCTCTAGTTAAATTAGTATGTGCTGATGTAATGTAGACAACATCCTCACCAATAAAGGGGGCAAGTAAATCTTCACCCTGCGCTGTGAGTTGGCCAAAATCCAACTCTGTGACATCATAACCAACCGCCCTAAGGTATTTGCATAAATCAGCCAACACATACTCAGAATCTACGCCTGAGGTAACAATTTTCATGAGGTCTGGCCTTTTATTATGTGGTAATTTGAGAAACAGCAAACTGATTATCGCTTGCTCTTATCCCCACTCGCGGTGTACGCGTCAACTTGGTGTCAATGACATCAATAATGAGAGTGCTGCCAACCTCAACCATTACCTTGGTAGACATGACAGAGAGTGCAATAATAGTAGAGTACTGCCCAGCGGTAACATTCACCTCTTCACATGGTATAAATTTAGGCTCACTTATTATCCTCCAACTACCATCATTAACCCATAATGTGATAACAGGCATATCTGCCGTGGATGCCTGAAGCATACAGGCATACATATGACTATCTTGCGGGCCTGAATAGCAAGCGACCAGAGAAGCATGTCCACTCCCAGCCCCCAACCACGAAAATTTAGCCTTTATACTAATCACATCATCTACAGCAGTTTTTGCCTGAGCAATGGCCAGAGAAAAACCATCAGCTGGCGCCATAAAACCAATCTTGGTCGAATCAAATGGTGTTATCATCAAATTCTCCCAATAGAAATTTTCGGTATTGCAAATTGGGAGTCTAGCCGCCCTAAGTGTTACACAGCTGGGCGACTCAGTATAAATCGCCGGTGCAGAACCAAATACAGAATAAGAACCATCAGGCAAACATCCAATAGAGACAAAATCACATTTTTGATTTTCCGAAAGCTGTGCTATCTCATAGAAACCAACCTTATGAAGACATTTTCTAGTGTTCTTGCTATGTACCACAAAATGGCAATTATCGATATATAAAATATGACTTTGACAAGCCCTCAGAAGTAGATTTAGGATATGTCGCTCACCAATAAAATCCTGCATCAGCCAAGGTGATGCGATACCAATACTTGTTACATGACGATCTTTCAAATGCAATACAAAATCGTCAACATTGCGAACATAAATAACTTCCTGATCTTGCAACAGTAACGAGACACCATCATGTAGCACTGGACATGCAAAAACTATATTGCACTGCTGCCAACTCTTGATATTTTTAGAAATACCAACAAAAACATCTTCAAGCTCAGCCGCTGTAACTATCACATCGTGGACATTGGCTGATGACATCACCGGTAATGAACTGACTTTCTCGCGCAGAAGTTCTGTTATAGCCTGAAGTCTGGAGATATCATCACGCAGAGTTAGCTGCCCCTCTGACAGTTGCTGGTTACCTTGCTCAATCCCCTGACTCAGATTAACCAGCTGTTCTGAAAAAATGAGATCAGCATCGCACTTTCCTGAACGCCTCAGGAATGATTGGAGAAAACGCGTAAATCGACTCATGGTATCGTCATCCAATAATTATTATTCATACAGTTTTGCCTAACTGCTCTCTTCAGGTATACAGACAAGGGCATAGAAATGGGTGTTATCCCATCGGTTGTACTCTTTTGGATAAATATCAACAACTTCCTTAATGCTGAAACCGGCTTGACGTATAAGATCTATCTCATGCTGTAGCCATCTATATTCAGAGTAGTAATCTGTTCCTAGCTCTTTGGAGTAACCATCAACAATGACATCTTCAGTACACCCCATCTGATGCTTGACTATCAAAGTACCAGCAGGTCGTATCCATGAGCGAGCCTTCTGATAAATCCGTTCCGCCTCTGTTCTATTGAAGAAATTCATCACACCAAAAATGGTAACAAGATCAAATTTCTCTGCCACATCAAATATATTGAGGTCTTCATTAATAACTTTCAGGTTGTCCGTTCTTTTTATAAAATCGCTAAAGTTAGAATATTTTTCTACAGCGACTATTTTAGAGAAATCTTCTGTAAGGTGATTAACAAGCAACCCAGTACCAGCACCAAGATCAAGCAGGGTTTTACTTTTATCTGAGAAACGTTTGACTAACTCAATATCAAAAATAGAAAAATCGGGGGCTTTATTTCTAGTCTCTATTGGTGATTTTATTTTGCTGGCTAGTTTTTCATAATAACTATTTATTTTATGATTACCACTACTCCACGAGTCCACAAAATCAACAGCTTTCTTATAGTCTTCATAAGTGTCAATATCTTGCGCTCGTATTATCTTCGCAGACATTGGCAATAATGGTTCTAAAAGATTGTAAAGATGGCCCGAGGTAAATCTTATATTTTCCCTGCGGATGGCAGCAGGTCCAGACCACTCGTAATCACCATCATCTCTGGAAAATGAAACAACTTGTTCTTGTTCATTGAGCTTCACAAAAACTGCGTCTTCGCTCACTTTTTGACTCACCCCAATAAATTCTTGCTCTGCTTCAATACACTGAGCAATATCATCTGGGTGAACTAATAGATCCCCATCCCAAGCAATAATCATTTCATTAGCATGTTTACCACCAAGATAGAGACTAGCGCCAGTTTTAGAGTGAAAATAATCGTGATTGAAAACAAAAATAATATCTTTTCTGATCGAGCATACTTCATCAATAAGACTGCTAGCCTGAAAACCAACAACTATTCTAAGATCACTTACATGCCGGAATTGTTCTAGCTGTAGATGAATAAGTGGCACCCCTTGTAGCTTAATAAGCGACTTTGTTTGTCCCAGCCCAAGGCGCGAACCAACCCCCGCAGCACTAATTACCACTGACCTTCCATTTTGAGGTGATTTTATCTGTTGCAGTAACCTGAGCATAGCAACAGAATCATATACTGCATAATCTGCAACTTGCATGACCGTATTTGCCGGTTGGTGAATCAAGCCGCAAGCAATAGAAACATCAGCGATCCTCATGGCCTCAGCATCATTATTTCCATCACCGATGAAAACGACTTGCTCACCTTGCGCTTGATACTCTTTAACAATATCTTCTTTCTTTAGTATTTTGGTTAATCGAACCTTGCCATTGGCATCAACTTCCCCTTCTGATGAACGAATTACGCACTCTATTTTTTTGGCTAATTCTGCGATCCAGCCATTATAATTTCCAGTGGCAATAATACAGTCATCACGGTTACTATTGATAAAATCGAGCAGAGACTGGTTAAGGGGAATATCCGCTACGATGCGAGCAACTTGAGCCACATCTAGGTGACCAAGTATGTCAACCCGCTTGATGAAACTTTCCATGAATGGGATCTGACCATTAATAGTCTGGGCAGTTAACTCTTCTATTTGCGTAGTGACATTGAAACTTTTAGCTATGATAGGCAATGTTTCACAGCAGCTAAGAGTTCCGTCGAGATCGAAAATAAATTTCATCCTTTGCCTCGCTAGGTTGGCAATATCTAAACGTTTGTATTTATAAGACAATAAGCAAGTGAAGTCGAGACAATCTGGCGCAGGATCATACCCAGATCAGATGGACTTAGCCCACGATGGTAGACATATTCTGTTCTCACGACGAGACTTATTCGAAGACCTTTGGTGTGGCGCGCATCCAAGGTGGCTCTAGCGTCGCACTCTGTAGTAGAACGCTTCAATGCAATCGAAGATTTCGGCGCGGGCCAGATCGTGGGTTTTGTTGATCCTTTTTATGATGCGATCTTTTTTTCAGCGAACTGAAGAACGATTCAGAGACAGCATGATCCCAACAGTTGCCACGTCGGCTCATATTGGGGGCCAAGTTATTGGCCCCAAAAAACACTGCCTATCGTTACTGCCATATTGGCAACCCTGATCCGACTACACGATAGCCAATCCACAAACCTAAAGGCGGCGCAGGCACCACATGAAGTAAGCGCCCCCCAACAGGGTGGAGACCAGTCCGACCGGCACCTCCTGCGGGAAGATGATCTGCTGGCCGACCCAGTCCGCCGAGCCCATCAACAGGGCGCCGGAAGCGGCGGCCCCAAGCAGGTGCCAGCGTGCCCGCACCAACCCCATCAGCTTGGCCATATGTGGTGCCAGCAGACCAACGAAGGAAAGCGGCCCTACCACCAGGGTGGCGCTGGCAGTGAGCACGGCCACCAGCAGCAGGATGGCGAGCTGGGCACGGTTGAGGCGAATGCCCAGCGCGGTCACCACCGCACTCCCCATCGGCAGCAGATCGAGCCAGCGGCTCACCAGCAGGCAGGCGGCCAGCATCAACAGCGCCAGCCCCACCAGCCCATAGGCCACCGGCAGGGTGACGTAGTAGGTGGAGCCGGACATCCAGGAAAGCAGTTGCTGCACCCGCATGTCGCCGTTGGCTAGCGCGATGGCCTGCAGCGGCTCAAACAACGCCGTGATGGCGATGCCGGAGAGCAGGATCCGCTCCGGCTGGAAGCCGTGCTTGCGATTGACCACCACCAGCAGCAACAGGCAGCCGAAGGCACCGAGAAGGCCACCCAGCAGCATTATGGGCAACGGCAAAGCTGGCAGCAGTAAGGCTGTCGTTATCACCCCCATAAAGGTGCCGCCGCTCACCCCCAGCAGCTCCGGACTCGCCATAGGATTGTTGCTGACCCGCTGCAACAGGGTGCCCGCCAGCGCCAGCAGCACGCCAGCCGCCCCCGCAGCCAGAGTGCGCGGCAGCCGCCACTCCAGCTGGGCCTGCCAGCGGAGCCAGCTTGGCCAGCTCCAGCCCGCCATTCCCTGCCCAACCAGCAGGGAGGCGACCACGGCCAGCAGCAGCCCGACCAGCAACAGGCCGATAAGGCGAGCCGGAGCCGGATGGCGAGCCACCTGCAGAGCGGCGTTTGCCTTAGGCGTACCCGACTTGATGCCAAGGCGCGGGATCAGCCAGAGCAGCAGCGGAGCCCCCAGCAATGCGGTCATGGCGCCGGTGGGGATCAATACCGGCCAGAAGCGGCTCAGACTCTGCAGCAGCAGATCGGTCGCCGCCAGCAGCAGGGCGCCGAGGATCGGTGCCCACAACAGGCGCTGGCCAAGCTGGCGGATCCCGAGCAGCCGCACCATGGCGGGCGCTGCCAGCCCGATAAAGCCGATCAGCCCCACAACGCTCACCACGCAAGCGGTGACAAACACCGCCAGCCCAAGTCCGGCAAAACGCAGATGCTGAAGGGAGACCCCCAGACTGCGGGCGCTGGCATCATCCAGCTCCAGCACCGCCAGCGGGCGCACCAGTACTGCGGCCAGCAAAGCGGCTGCCAGCAGGCGGGGTAACAGGTAACTCACCCCGCTCCAGCTGTTCTGCACTAGCGAGCCACTGCCCCACACCAGCAAACCTTTCAGCTCCTCCTGAAAGAACAGCAAGAGCCCCATGCTGATGGCCGCCAGATAGAGGTTGATCACCAGCCCGGCAAAGACGATGACCACCGGATTGAGCTGGCGACGCCAGGCCAAGGCAAACACCAGTGCCATCGCAAGGCTGCCACCGGCCATGGCGATCCACTCCCGCCCCAGCAGCAACCAGGAGGGGGCAAACAGGGTCACCATCATCAACGCCAGTTGGGCACCGGAGGCCACCCCCAAGGTGGTCGGTGACGCGAGCGGGTTGCGCAGCACCTGCTGCATCAGGGTGCCTGTCAGCCCGAGCGCCGCCCCGGCCAGCAGGGTGACAACCAGGCGGGGCAGCCAGCTGAAATGCACCACCGCTTGGCTGACATCATCCAGATTGGGGGCGAAGAGGCTCTGCCACCAGAGCGCACCGGGCAGCTGGCGAGCCAGCTCCCAATACGCGAGCAAGAGGGTCAACCCCAGCAGGATCGAGACAGGCCGCAGCAGCGGCGATGTGAGCAGTCGCTTCATCGGCTCGCCTCCATACGCTCGGCATCTTGCAGCAATGCATCGCTGAGCAGACCGGCGAAACGGTGGGCGGCCAATACGCCGCCAAAACTCCAGACCGCAGGCAGATGCAGCACGGGGGCTTGGCGTACCAGCGGCAGATGCTGCCACAGCCCAGGCTCCTGCAGCCGTTCACTCACCCCGACCGGAATGGGATCGACCACCACCAGCCGCGCGGTTGGCAAGGTCATGAACTGCTCGATGCTGACCACCGAGAAACCCCAGTCATTGGTCTGCTCCTGCCAGCCATTACGCAGCCCGAGGCGCGTCATCACCGCATCGAACAGGCTGTGGCGACCAAACACCCGCACATGGCGCTCATCGATAAACTGCACCACCAGCAGGGGTGGCAAATCCGCAGGCAATCTGGCCTGCATACTGGCGAGATCCCGATCCAGCCCGGCCAGCAGCCGTTCGCCCTCGGCGGTTTTGCCCACTATACGGGCGAGGGTCAGGGTCACCTCGTGCAGCCGCTGCCATAGATCGGTTTGCCCATCATAGAGGGCGATGGTGCTCACCGGTGCAATGCGGGAAAGAGTTGGCGCCAGCGGGGCCGCCAGCGGCGAGATGAGGATGCGATCGGGTTTGAGCTCCGCCAGCAGCTCACGGTTGGGCTGGGTGCGCAGGCCGATATCTACCACTCCGGCGGGTAGCCGTGGCTCGCCGACCCATGCCTGATAGGGGCCTGCATCCCCCACCGCCAGCGGCGTCACCCCGAGTGCCAGCAGGGTCTCGGCTATGGTCCAGTCGACGGTGGCGATACGGGGTAGCGGCGCAGAGGCGATCGGGGATTTGTCGGCCTGCGCCGCTAGTGGCAGCAGCAGGCTGACGAGACAAGGGGCCATCTTCAATAAAAGGTTCAAGGATGCCCCCGGTCAGACGATGGCGATGGCGTGGTCATAGGCCGGGTGGCGAATGACCTCCATCGGAATGCCATAGATGGCGTGCAGAGTCTCGCTGGTCATGATCCCCTCAGGTTCGCCGTGGGTGAGCAGGCGGCCGGAGTGGAGTGCCACCAGCCGATCGCAGAAGCGGGAGGCCATATTGATGTCGTGAATGACGATGATGACCCCGAGGTTTAGCTGACGGCTCAACTGCTTGACGAGCGTCAGCACCTCCACCTGATGGGCCACGTCCAGCGCGGCCAGCGGCTCGTCCAGCAGGATGAAGCGGCTCTCCTGGGCCAGCAGCATCGCCAGCCAGACCCTGCCCCGCTCGCCGCCGGAGAGGGTATCCACCAGCCGATCGGCAAAACGTTCGGTATGAGTCAGAGCGATGGCACGCTCGACCTGACGGTGATCCTCCGCCCCCATCCGGCCCAGCAGGCCACGCCAAGGGTAGCGGCCCATCTCCACCAGCTCCCGCCCGAGCAGATTCTCGGCGCTCGGCAGATGCTGGGGCAGATAGGCCACCTGACGGGCAAACTCCCGGTTGCCCCAGTCGGGCAGCGGCTTGCCATCGAACAGGATCTCGCCGTCGCTGAGGGGTTGCTGGCGAGCCAGCAGCTTGAGCAGGGTCGATTTACCCGAACCATTGTGGCCGATGAGGCCATAGACCTGTCCCTGCTCGAAACGCAGGTCGGTGGGGTGCAGCAGCGTGCGGTCATTGACCGTGAAGCTGGCTGATTTCATCTCGAACATAAGCAATTCCTGTGCTGGCTTGCCGCCAGTCTCATCGGTGCCGGCATCAAGCCAGCACCTCGCAATCCAGATGGGCAATCGCATCACGGCTCACTTCGGCGCGGCGCGCCCCGGTCAGTTCGGTGAGCTGACCCTGACGCATCTCCAGCAGGCGATCGGCCAGCGGGAAATAGTGATCATCGTGACTGATAGCAATCACCGTCTTGCCCATCTCCTTGAGGCGCGGCAACAGCACCTGATAGAAGATGCGGCGGAACTGGGGATCCTGATCCGCAGCCCACTCGTCAAACAGCATCACCTCGCGCTGCTCGGCCAGCGCCAGCAGCAGGGCGACCCGCTTGCGCTGCCCTTGAGAGAGATCGATATCGGCGATAAAGCCATCCTTGATGGTGAGCTTGCTGCCCATCTGCAACCGCTCCAGCCACTCGGCCACCAGCTCATCCTTGGGTTCCGGCCCCAGCAGGTGCTGGAACAGGTGATAGTCGGTAAAGATGGCGGAGAAGAGCGCCAGATAGCCATTGCGATCGGTGATCGGCTCACCATCCAGCAGGATCCGGCCCGATACCGGTTGATAGAGGCCGGTCAGCAGCATGGCCAGGGTCGACTTGCCGGAGCCATTGCCGCCGATGATGAAGATCTGCTCCCCCTTTTCGATGACCAGATCGATGGGGCCAACGGCAAAGCCGCCCTCCCCCTGATAGTGAAAGCTCACCAGCTCCAACTCGATACGCTGCCAGGGGCGGATGGCGGGCGGCAGCGGGAAATCCGCATCCGCCTCGGTCAGATTGAGGGCGGCGATCTTGTCGAACGCCACCTGAGCGGCAAGCAGGGTTGGCAGGGCGCCAATCCCCTGCAACAGCGGGGTGCGCAGGAACAGCAGGGTCAGCGCAAAGGTGGCGGCCACATTGGTGTTGGCCCAGCCAAGGCCGTTGGCCAGAAAGAAGACCAGACCGATGGCCCCCAGCATCATGATATTCGACCAGTTCACCGCGCTCAGGTGATAGGTGTCGGCGCGGATGATCTGCTGGCGGTAGTCACGGGCATTTTGTTCATAGAGCTGGTGGTAAACGAAGTGAGCCCGCTCGCGGTTGAGCGCCAGCTCCTTGCTGCCGGCGATGATGGCCTGATAGTTCTGATAGAGCCGATCTTCGGCCTGACGCATGTGGGAGAGATGGCGATAAACACGGTTCACCAGCAACCAGCCCACCACCATGGTAATCGTGACCCAGAGCGCGGTCACCCCGAGTAATGCAGGAGAGAGCCAGCCAAGGTAAAGGGCAGAACCCAGCGTGAGTACCAGCCCCTGCACCAGCTCCGGCAGGCGCACGAAGGCAATGGTGATCTGGCCGATATCGCTGGAGAGGGAAGCCAGCAGCGGCCCCTGACCAATCTGGCGAATGCGGGCGACATCAGTATCCAGCAACTGCTTGAGCAGGCGTCCGCGCAACCGGTAGACAAAATGGTGACCGAGAGTGGTCAGGGCCAGCTGAGATCCGAGTGTGATCACCAGCAGCAGCACAATCAGGCCGACCAGCTGACCGAGGATCGGCAGCGGATCACCTATAGATTCGATAAGAGACTGATTGATAAAGGCAATGACGCCAATCCCGCTGACTGCACTGAGCAGACTGAGCAGGGTAATGGCGATAAAGGGCCAACGATATTGACGATAAACCAGAGACAAGAGTTCCATAACGGACCGGTATTCCAGAGAGATCAGAACAACTGCGGGTGAAAAGAAGGGCGGGAATCCGGTTCCCGCCCGACTTCGATTACCAGCGGTAGTTGATGCTGCCCACTACGCTGCGCGGCTCGCCGTAGTAGCAGTAGTAGTCACAACTGGCCACGTAGGTTTCACCCAGCAGGTTGTTGACGTTGAGCTGGGCACGCCAGTTCTTGGCAAAGTCATACCCGATCATCGCATCCCAGACGGTATGGGCCGGCACCTCGGCAGAGCCGTAGATGGGGGTGTAGTCCGCATTCACGGCGCCAATACCCACGCTGGAACCGATATAACGTACACCGGTACCCAGCTCCAGACCCGAAGCCACCCCTTGCTGCACCTTGTAGTTACCCCAGAAGGAGGCCTGGTGGCGCGGGATCAGGCTGGCACGGCGATCGCCACTGCCGGTGTCGTTGGTTTTGGCATCGGTGTAGGTATAAGCAGCGGTCAGACGCAGCGCATCGGTCACCTGCACGCTCCCTTCCAGCTCACCCCCCTGAGAGGTCACTTCACCCGCCTGGGTCTGCTGGCCGGAACCGGTAGAGACCAGCGAGTTGGTCTGGGCCAGATCGAACAGCGCCAGATTGATGTAACCGTCGAGGAAGGCAGGCGCATACTTCACGCCGGTCTCGTAGAGCTTGCCCTTGAGCGGCTTGTAGGAGTTTCGGGTGTTGGGATCGATCCCCGGCAACACCTCGAACGACTCGGCATAGGCAAAGTAGGGAGAGAGGCCGTTGTCGGCCAAATACATCAGGCTGCCCGAGAGGGAGAGCTCGTGATCGTACTGGCGCTCGTCCTTGCTAGTGTTGGTGTTGTGGGTCTCCACATAGTCGAAACGGCCACCGGCAGTCAGCAACCAGCGATCGTCCCAGCGGATCTGGTGCTGGGCATAGAGACCGCTCTGGCCCTTGCTGCTCTTCTGGTGAGTGGCGGTCGATTCGTCAAAACCGGGGAAGCCGCTGTAATCCGGATTCATGGTATTGATGGAGCCCATACCGTAGTTGTCGGCCTCGACCCCTTCATTGACGTGACGCTGCAGATCCACCCCCAGCAGCAAGGTCTGCTCGGTGCTGTCGGTGTTCCAGTAGCCCACCATCTGGTTATCCATGGTGGCACTCTTGGTATTGCCATCACGGTAAACCAGGCCACGACTGGCAGTTGTGCCTTCATAGGTCGGGAAGATATAGGTCTGGCGCAGCAGCAGATCGTTGTAGTTGAAGCGGACGTTCTGCTTGAACTCCCAGGTCTGGTTGAGCTGGTGGGCCAGCTCGTAACCGGTGGAGATCTGGGTATTGCGGTTGCGATCGTAATCCGGCTGGCTCAAGTTGGTGGAGGGATCAATCTGGCCACCTGACGTATTCAGGGTGCCATAGACCGGGAAAAAGCCGTTGGTCGGGACCCCTTCGTCGTGCAGGAAACTGGCCAGCAGGGTCAGGCTGGTACGATCCGAAAGATCGAAGGTGACGCTGGGCGCCAGATAAACCCGATCGTTATAGGTGCCAGTGAGCACGCCATCACGCTCTTTATAAAGAGCAACCATGCGGTAACGGCTGTTGTCGGAGAGCGTGTCAGAGACGTCCACCCCGACCTGACGATGATCCCGGCTGCCAAGCTGCAGATCCACCTGCCCTTGCGGCGTGGCGGTCGGCCGCTTGCTGATGGCATTGATCACCCCGCCCGGAGGCGCCTCACCGTAAAGGATCGAGGCAGGCCCTTTCAGCACTTCCACACTCTCCAGACCGAACGGTTCCGGCGTCCAGACGTAGTAGCCGGTGCCAAACAAGCGGTTGCCATCCAGATAAGAGGCAGCATCGAAGCCACGCACCTTGAACCAGTCGGTGTTGTTGTCTGAGCCATAGAGGCCGGTCAATACGCCGGAACGGTAGCGAATCGCTTCATCCAGCTGCAACACGGCGTGCTGATCCAGCTCCTCGCGATTAACCACGGAGACGGCGCGAGGGGTCTCGGCCATCGGCACTTCCACCTTCATGGCCGTACCGGTCACCACCATGGTTTCGCTGGCTTTGGGCAGCTCAGCGGTGGTTTGTTCGGCCATCAACGGCAGGGAGACGAGCAAACCGGAGAGCGAAAGCACGCCGAAGGCGCCCTTCTTGCCGGGTCCTGTAGTGTATTTTTGCGCAATCATATTAAAGTCTCGTTTATCAATGAGTTATGTTGTTTTAATTGTTATTTGTGGTCGTTTGTCACGACATCACCCTGTTCCATGGGCGAATAAAGCAGCGCAATCCTACTACAGGAGCCGTGATCGAATCGATTCAATAATTGCTAATCATTTGCATCTACATTGTTATCTAGCTGCATCATTGGCAGGATCTCGCAGGGGATGGGAGTCATCAGGAGAGCCATGAGCGGAGAAGAAAATGGAGAGGAATATAAAGAAGCAGAAAAAAGATCGGCAGGATGGATCCGGTGGCATTATCTGACTGGATCCATTATCCCCAAGCTTTATCCATATTTATCCACACCCTTTGGCGGTAGAATCCGGCTTTCCGTTTCTTTGTCTGAAATCAGGATCCATTCCATGGCCAAACTCAATCTCGTCGTCGGCTCCATGCTGGGCGCCGCCGAATATGTCGCAGACCACGTCGCCAACCTGCTGGAACAGGCTGGCCACCAGACCCGGATCCACAACCCGGCCAAGCTGGCAGAGGTGCTGGATGATGCGGGATCCATCCTGCTGGTGGTCACTTCCACCCATGGTGCCGGGGATGTGCCCGATAACCTGCAACCCTTCGCCAAGGATCTTGCCGAGCAGCATCCGGATCTTAATTCATTGAAATATGGCGTGATCGCCCTTGGCGACAGCAGTTACGACACCTTTTGCCAGGGTGGCAAGACGCTGGATCGGCTGCTGGCCGAGTGCGGTGCCAGCCGGATCGGCGAGCGGCTCGACATCGATGTGACCCAACACGAGATCCCCGAAGATGCCGCAGAAGTGTGGATCCGCGACTGGATGACGATGATCGCCTGATCAGCGTACGGGAGATCCTGAAAAAAAGCTTGATCTCCCCCACTTATCCCCAGATCGACTATCCACCATGTTATTAACAGATTGATCCGGGGGAGTTGTTCTACAAGGTTACCCACAACGCCCAGGGGTAATGTGCATAACTACGGTGTAAAGCTCTGCAAAACCTATAGTTATCCATGTATTAGATCCAGACCGACAGACCTCTGTGTATAAAAGTCCTGGTTATCCCCTCGTTCACCGGGCCAGGATCCAAGCTTTTCCACAAGCTAGGATCGTCCTTAAATTAATGATCTTTATGATCAAAAAGTGCTTATCAACAGAAAGGGCGGATCCTAATAAGAGATCCAGTAAAAGATCGATCTAAAGATCCTTAAGATCTAATTAGTGGATCCTCCCTTCATACTGAACGTTAAGTAGACGTTCCCCTCAGGACGCGAAACAGATAGAATGTTCCGCCCTTTAGCCCAGGCAAATAAAGATCTTCAGGCGTGCAGATCAAGGTGATCCCAATGCAATACCATGAACAATTTGATGTGATCGTCGTCGGTGGCGGTCATGCCGGAACCGAAGCAGCAACAGCGGCAGCCCGTATGGGCATGAACACCCTGTTGCTGACCCACAATATCGATACGCTGGGACACATGTCCTGTAATCCGGCGATCGGCGGGATCGGCAAGGGACACCTGGTCAGGGAAGTTGACGCACTCGGCGGGATCATGGCGCGTGCCATCGATCTTGGCGGGATCCAGTTCCGCACCCTCAACTCCTCCAAGGGACCGGCAGTGCGAGCCACTCGTGCCCAGGCGGATCGCCTGCTCTACAAGGCCGTCGTTCGCCAGATGCTGGAGAACTACCCGAACCTGAAGATCTTCCAGCAGGCCTGTGACGATCTGATCATGGACGGGGATCGTGTTGCCGGTGTGGTCACCCAGAGCGGGATCCGCATCAGCGGCAAGACTGTGGTGCTGACGGTCGGTACCTTCCTGAACGGGTTGATCCACATAGGGATGGAAAACTACAAGGGCGGCCGTGCCGGGGATCCTCCGTCGATCGCCCTCGCCCAGCGCCTGCGTGAACTGCCACTGCGCATCGATCGTCTCAAGACTGGCACCCCGCCGCGCATCGATGCCCGCAGCGTCGATTTCTCCGTAATGCAGGAACAGCACGGTGACGATCCGCGCCCCGTCTTCTCGTTTATCGGCAATGCCAGCCAGCATCCCCGTCAAGTGCCCTGCTACGTCACCCACACCAACGAGCGTACCCACGAGGTGATCCGCAATAACCTGGATCGCAGCCCCATGTACGCCGGGGTGATCGAGGGGATCGGCCCGCGCTACTGCCCGTCGATCGAAGACAAGATCACCCGTTTCGCCGACAAGACGGCGCACCAGATCTTCGTCGAACCGGAAGGCCTGACCACCCACGAACTCTATCCGAACGGGATATCCACCAGCCTGCCGTTTGACGTGCAGGTGCAGATCGTCCGTTCTGTGCGCGGCTTCGAGAACGCCCACATCACCCGCCCCGGCTATGCCATCGAATATGATTTCTTCGATCCGCGGGATCTCAAGGCCAACATGGAGAGCAAGTGCATTCCAAACCTGTTCTTCGCTGGCCAGATCAACGGTACGACCGGTTACGAAGAGGCGGCGGCACAAGGCCTGATGGCCGGTCTGAACGCCGCGCTGCGTGCCCAGGACAAGGATCCCTGGAACCCGCGTCGGGATCAGGCCTACATGGGCGTGATGATGGACGATCTCTCCACTCTGGGGACCCGCGAGCCTTACCGCATGTTCACCAGCCGCGCCGAATATCGCCTGCTGCTGCGTGAAGACAACGCCGATATCCGCCTGACCGCCATCGGTCGCGAACTGGGTCTGGTGGATGACGAGCGCTGGAGCAAATTCAACGCCAAGATGGAACAGGTCGAGCTGGAGCGTCAGCGCATGCGTTCAACCTGGATCCACCCGCAACATCCGTCACTGGAAGCGGTCAACGCCTTGGTCAACACCCCGCTGACCCGCGAACAGAGTCTGGAAGAGCTGCTGCGTCGCCCCGAGGTGACCTATGATGCGCTGATGGCAATCGAAGGTGTCGGCCCTTCCGTGACTGATCCTGCCGCGGCCGAACAGGTTGAGATCCAGATCAAGTACGCCGGTTACATCGAACGTCAGCACGATGAAGTGGAAAAACAGCTGCGCAACGAGAACACCCTGCTGCCGCTGGATCTGGACTATCGCGAGGTGAACGGCCTCTCCAACGAGGTGAAAGCCAAGCTGAACGATGCCAAACCGCAGACCATTGGTCAGGCTTCCCGCATCTCCGGCATCACCCCGGCGGCCATCTCCATCCTGCTGGTTCACCTGAAAAAACACGGCCTGCTGCGTAAAACCGCCTGAGGAATCCCATGCTGGAAAGATTGAACGGCCTGCTCAAGCAGGCCGAAATTGTTATCACCGATACCCAAAAGAGCCAACTGGTGCAGTTGGTCGAGTTGCTGCACAAGTGGAACAAGGCTTACAATCTCACCTCGGTGCGAGATCCGGACGCCATGCTGGTCAAGCATATCCTCGATAGCCTGGTGGTAAGCCCCCACTTGCACGGTGAGCGCTTCATCGATGTGGGGACTGGTCCCGGCCTGCCGGGATTGCCGCTGGCGATCATCAATCCGGACAAGCAGTTCGTCCTGCTCGATAGTCTGGGCAAGCGGATCAACTTCATCCGTCAGGTGATCCAGGTGCTGGGTCTGACCAATGTGACGCCGGTCAAATCCCGGGTTGAAGAGTATCAACCCGAGGTGGGATTTGATGGTGTACTGAGTCGGGCATTTGCCTCGCTGGAGGACATGCTGAGCTGGTGTCACCACCTGCCGTCAGAACAGGGCTGCTTCCTGGCACTCAAGGGACAATATCCCGAGCAGGAGCTGGCCCAGTTGCCTGCCAATATCCGTCTGGTAGCCTGTCATGAGCTGCGGGTGCCGGAGCTGGAAGGCGAACGTCATCTGCTGGAATTCAAACATATCCAGCCCGAATAGGGTCGCAGTTTCATTTAGGGGATAGTGTGGGAAAAGTCATTGCCATAGCCAACCAGAAGGGTGGAGTGGGTAAAACCACCACCTGTGTGAACCTGGCCGCCTCCATGGCCGCCACCCGGCGCAAGGTGCTGGTGATCGATCTGGATCCGCAGGGCAATGCCACCATGGGCAGCGGCGTCGACAAGTACGAAGTCGAGCGCACCGCCTATGAGCTGCTGATCGAAGATGCTCCCATCAGCGAGGTGATCATACCCGAAACTTCCGGTGGTTATCACCTGATCGCCGCCAACGCCGACGTGACCGCAGCCGAAATCCGCCTGATGGAGTTTTTCGCCCGCGAGATCCGTCTGCGCAATGCGCTGGCCTCGGTGCGGGACAAGTACGACTACGTCTTCATCGACTGCCCACCTTCCCTCAACATGCTGACCGTGAATGCCATGGCCGCCGCCGACTCCGTGCTGGTGCCCATGCAGTGCGAATACTATGCGCTGGAAGGGCTCACCGCCCTGGTCGACACCATCAGCAAGCTGGCCGCCGTGGTCAATCCGGATCTCAAGATCGAAGGGGTGCTGCGCACCATGTTCGATCACCGCAACCGGCTGGCCAATGATGTGTCCGATCAGCTAAAACAGCACTTTGGCGACAAGGTCTACCGCACCATCATTCCCCGCAATGTTAGACTGGCTGAGGCCCCGAGTTTCGGTGCCCCGGCCATGCACTATGACAAATCATCGGTGGGCGCCAAGGCCTACCTGGCACTGGCTGGCGAGATCCTGCGCCGCCAGGAGCAGGAACGTCAGGCGACCATCGCAGACCGAGAGAGCATATGACTCCGAAAAAACGTGGACTGGGCAAGGGGCTGGATGCCCTGCTCAGTACCAGCACGGCTGCCCGCCAGAAACAGGTGATGAGCGATCAACGTACTGAAGAGGCCATGGCCCCCACCAATCAGGGCGAGCTGCGCAAGCTGCCGGTGGAGTGGTTGCAGTCCGGCAAGTACCAGCCCCGCAAGGACATGTCCCAGGATGCACTGGAAGAGCTTGCCAACTCCATCCGCGCCCAGGGGGTGATCCAGCCCATCGTGGTACGCCCTCTCGGCGAACAATCCTTCGAAATCATCGCCGGTGAGCGGCGCTGGCGCGCGTCCCAGCTGGCGCGGCTCGAGGTGGTGCCCTGCATCGTCAAGGATGTACCCGACGAGGCTGCCGTTGCCATCGCGCTGATTGAGAACATCCAGCGGGAAGACCTCAATGCCATCGAAGAGGCGGTCGCTTTACAAAGACTACTGACCGAATTCGAACTCACCCACCAGCAGGTGGCCGAGGCGGTGGGCAAGTCCCGCACCACGGTGACCAACCTGCTGCGTCTCAACCAGCTCAACGACGACGTGAAGCGTTTCGTCGAGCATGGCGACCTCGACATGGGTCATGCCCGAGCCCTGCTGGCCCTGAGCGGTCAGGCTCAGTCCGAACTGGCCAAGCTGGTTGCCCAGAAAGGGCTGACTGTACGCGATACCGAGAAGCTGGTGCAAAAAGCGCTTGAACCGGCAAAAGCCAGGGTCGAACCGGCCCGTGATCCGCAGATCGGCTACCTGGAGCGCCAACTGGCAGAAAAAATTGGCAATCAGGTGCAACTTCAGCCTGGCAAGCGGGATAGCGGAAAGTTAGTAATAAGTTACGAGAATTTATCCGATTTGGACCGTATATTGGGCTATTTTGGCGTGTCAGAATCGTGATTCTTACGCTTTTTGTAGTAATAAAACATCCATTCCTTTTGATATGGCCATAACCTTGATTTGCCGCGGAAAGCCGCAAAAATTAAGGATTTTTGTCATATTGCAATAGCGGCCCTCAAGGGTATAATTTGACCGGCTTTAAGAGCTGTTAACATGGGGTCTTCGGATCCCGATTTTTTACAGTTCTGTAATGTTCAGGGGTAGGTTGGTGAAGCAGAAAATAGCCTTGGAAGGTTTTACGCTAGCCTGGGTTATGCTCGTTTGTCAGCTCATCCTGATCCTGGCGATGAGTGCTGTCTGGTTTTATCAGATTAGTGCCAGCGCCGGTTATTCCGCCCTTTACGGAGGGGGGATGTACTGGGTTCCTCAAGCCTTGTTTACTGTCTGGGTGCTGCGCCGCAAGGTGACAACCGAGAGTGTGGGCCTGGTTTTGCGGGACTTTTATGGTGGGGCTGGGATTAAGCTCGTTTCGACAGCAGGTCTGTTTGCTCTGTTGTTTGGTGCGAAAGTCGAGGTCGTTACCGTCTCGTTTTTCGCCACTTATATCCTCGCCCTCGTTGTACAGTGGATAGTCTCATTCACGCTTAACAACCACTATTAGGAAAACTCATGTCTGCAACCGGAGAAGTCCTGACTCCTCAGGGATATATCTCCCACCACCTGACCCACCTTCAAGTCGGGTCCGGGTTCTGGACGGTGAATATCGACTCAATGGTATTCTCCGTCGTGCTAGGCGCCCTGTTTATCCTGCTGTTCCGCAAAGTAGCCGTTAACGCTACCAGCGGGGTGCCGGGTAAGCTGCAGTGCTTTGTGGAGATGCTGGTCGAGTTTGTGAATGGTAACGTCAAAGACATCTTTCATGGTCGCAACAAGGTCATCGCACCTTTGGGGTTGACTGTGTTTGTCTGGATCTTCCTGATGAACCTGATGGATCTGATCCCCGTTGACTTTATCCCTCACGCTGCACAATTGATGGGTATTCCCTATCTGCGTGTGGTTCCCTCTGCTGACGTTAACATCACCATGTCCATGGCTTTGGGCGTGTTCTTCTTGATCCTGTATTACAGCATCAAGGTCAAGGGTATCGGCGGGTTTGTGAAGGAGCTGACGCTTCAGCCTTTCAACCACCCGGCGGCCATCCCGGTTAACCTCATCCTGGAAACTGTTACGCTGGTATCCAAACCGGTCTCTCTGGGTCTTCGACTGTTCGGCAACATGTATGCTGGCGAACTGATCTTTATCCTGATTGCGGGTTTGCTACCCTGGTGGTCACAGTGGATCCTGTCCGTGCCTTGGGCAATTTTCCACATCTTGATCATCACTTTGCAGGCATTCATCTTCATGGTTCTGACCATCGTCTATCTGTCGATGGCACAGGAAGACCATGGTTGATGCGACTCAAATAATCCTTTTTATACAATCAATTACATCTAAATAAATGGAGATCCTCATGGAAAACTTGAACATGGACCTGCTGTACATCGCTGCTGCAATGATGATGGGTCTGGCTGCTATCGGCGCTTCCATCGGTATCGGTATTCTGGGTGGCAAGTTCCTGGAAGGTGCTGCTCGTCAACCTGATCTGATCCCTGTTCTGCGTACCCAGTTCTTCATCGTAATGGGTCTGGTGGATGCGATCCCGATGATCGCCGTTGGTCTGGGTCTGTATGTGATGTTTGCGGTTGCTGGCTAAGTCGTTACGACATCTCCAGGCATAACCCATTAACTAACTAAAGAGGACATCGGCTGTGAATATCAACGCCACCCTCCTCGGCCAAGCAATTGCTTTTTTCTTCTTCGTTGTGTTTTGCATGAAGTATGTATGGCCGCCGCTGATGGCTGCCATCGAAGCCCGTCAGAAAGCTATTGCTGACGGTCTCTCTTCTGCCGAACGAGCCAAGAAAGATCTGGATTTGGCCAAGGCCAACGCCGTCGATCAGCTGAAAGAAGCCAAGCTGCAGGCTGCTGAAATCATTGAACAGGCCAACAAACGCAAGGCCCAGATCATTGATGAGGCAACTGTCGGTGCTCAGGCTGAGCGGGAAAAAATCCTGGCTCAAGGCCGTGCCGAGATTGAAGCTGAACGTCATCGTGCCAAAGAGGAACTGCGCAAGCAGGTTGCTGCTCTTGCCATTGCGGGTGCAGAGAAGATCCTGGCGCGCCAAATCGACCAGGCTGCCAACAGCGACATCGTCGACAAACTGGTAGCTGAACTGTAACGGGAACGGGGCTATGTCTGAACTGACTACAATCGCTCGCCCCTACGCCAAGGCTGCTTTCGAGTTTGCCGTTGAGCACAAGGCGGTTGATCAGTGGCTGGGGATGCTCAGCTTCGCTGCGGAAGTAGTGAAGAACGAGACCATCCACTCCCTGGTTAACGGCTCTGTGGCTGCCGACGAGCTGGCAAAACTGTTTGTCAGCATCTGCGGGGAGCAACTCGACGAGCATGGCCAGAACCTGATCCGGGTAATGGCAGAGAATGGTCGCTTGGGTGTGCTGCCGGCGGTCGTTGCCGAATTTGTGGTGTTCAAGTCTGAACTGGACAAAGAAGTTCAGGCTGACGTGATTTCGGCGATTGCACTGACCGACCAGCAGAAAGCCAATATTCAGGCTTCTCTGGAACAACGTCTCGCGCGCAAAGTGAAGCTGAATTGCAGCATCGACGCGTCCTTGATGGCCGGGGTGCTCATCAAGGCCGGTGATCTGGTTATCGACGGAACTGTCCGCGGCAAGCTGGATCGCATGGCTGACGCGCTGCAATCTTGATTGGGGTATTAGAGCATGCAACTGAATTCCACTGAAATCGCCGAGCTGATCAAGCAGCGCATTGCGCAGTTTGATGTAAAGAGCGAAGCGCGTAACGAAGGTACCATCGTCTCCGTGAGTGACGGTATCATTCGTATCCACGGCCTGGCCGATGCCATGCAGGGTGAGATGATCGAGCTGCCGGGCAACCGCTACGCTCTGGCATTGAACCTGGAGCGTGACTCCGTTGGTGCCGTAGTGATGGGTCCCTATGCCGATCTGGCCGAAGGGATGAAAGTAAAAGGTACTGGCCGCATTCTGGAAGTGCCGGTCGGTCGTGGTCTGCTGGGCCGGGTGGTCAACACCCTGGGTCAGCCTATCGACGGTAAAGGTCCGGTCGAGCACGATGGCTTCTCTCCGGTAGAAGTGATTGCCCCGGGCGTTATCGAGCGTAAGTCTGTTGACCAGCCTGTCCAGACCGGTCTGAAAGCCATCGACTCCATGATCCCTATCGGTCGTGGCCAGCGTGAGCTGATCATCGGTGACCGCCAGGTAGGTAAAACTGCCATTGCGATCGACACCATCATCAACCAGAAAGACTCCGGCATTAAGTGTGTCTACGTTGCGATTGGCCAGAAGGCCTCCACCATCGCCAACGTGGTGCGCAAGCTGGAAGAGCACGGTGCTCTGGCCAACACCATAGTAGTGGTTGCCTCTGCTTCCGAAGCGGCTGCCCTGCAATACCTGGCTCCGTATTCAGGTTGCTCCATGGGTGAGTACTTCCGTGACCGCGGTGAAGATGCCCTGATCATTTATGATGACCTGTCCAAGCAGGCCGTTGCATATCGTCAGATCTCCCTGCTGCTGCGCCGTCCGCCAGGACGTGAAGCATTCCCGGGCGACGTATTCTATCTGCACTCCCGTCTGCTGGAGCGTGCAGCTCGCGTCAACGACGAGTACGTAGAGAAGTTCACCAAGGGTGAAGTGAAGGGCAAAACCGGTTCTCTGACCGCGCTGCCGATCATCGAAACCCAGGCGGGCGACGTATCCGCGTTCGTTCCGACCAACGTGATCTCCATCACCGATGGTCAGATCTTCCTGACTTCCCAGTCTTTCAACGCCGGTATTCGTCCTGCGGTTGATCCGGGTATCTCCGTATCCCGTGTGGGTGGTGCCGCCCAGACCAAGATCGTCAAGAAGCTGTCCGGTGGTATCCGTACCGCGCTGGCCCAGTATCGCGAACTTGCTGCCTTTGCCCAGTTCTCTTCCGACCTGGACGATGCAACTCGCAAGCAGCTGGACCACGGTCAGAAAGTGACCGAGCTGATGAAACAGAAGCAGTACTCTCCGATGAGCGTGGCTCACCAGTCTCTGGTGCTGTTCGCCGCGGAAAAAGGCTATCTCTCTGATGTCGAGTTGAGCAAGATCCTCGACTTCGAAGCCGCTCTGCTCTCTTTCGCCGATACCCAGCATGCTGAGCTGATGGCTGAAATCAATGCCAAGGCTGACTACAACGACGCGATCGTTGGCAAGCTGACTGCGTTGCTGGATGACTTCAAGGCAACCCAGACCTGGTAAGCGAGTGTGGCAGCGCAAGCTGCCACCTGATGGAGAGAAGAGATGGCCGGCGCAAAAGAGATACGTAACAAGATCGGGAGTGTTAAAAACACTCAAAAGATCACCAGCGCTATGGAAATGGTGGCCGCAAGCAAGATGCGCCGTGCGCAGGATCGCATGTCTGCCAGCCGTCCGTACGCTGAAACCATGCGCAAGGTGATCGGCCATATCGCTCAGGGGAACCTGGAATACAAACACCCCTACCTCATCGAACGTGAGGTCAAGCGAGTGGGTTACATCGTCGTCTCCACCGACCGTGGCCTGTGTGGTGGTCTGAACATCAACCTGTTCAAGGCTGCCCTCAATGATATGAAGCAATGGAGCGCGAAAGGTGCCAAGGTTGACCTGGCTCTGATCGGCAACAAAGCCTCCAACTTCTTTGAACGGCACGGCGCCAAGGTGAAAGCTCACGTCGCAGGACTGGGCGATAACCCGAGCGTCAATGACCTGATTGGTTCAGTCAAGGTCATGCTGAAGGCTTACGACAACGGTGAGATTGACAAGCTGTATCTGGTGTACAACAAGTTCGTCAACACCATGGTGCAGCAACCACGGGTCGATCAACTGCTGCCTTTGCCCGTAACTGAAGACAGCAAGCTGGCCAAGAAACACCACTGGGATTACCTCTATGAGCCGGATCCCAAGAAGCTGCTGGATACCCTGCTGGTTCGCTATGTCGAATCTCAGGTCTACCAGGGTGTAGTGGAAAACTTGGCCAGTGAACAGGCAGCCCGAATGGTTGCCATGCAAGCCGCGACTGACAACGCCGGTAACCTGATTAACGATCTGCAACTGGTATACAACAAGGCCCGTCAGGCCAGTATTACCCAGGAGCTGACAGAGATCGTATCCGGTGCTGCTGCGGTGTAAGGCAAGGGTTATCAAAGGTTTAGAGGATTTGACATGAGTAACGGTTTCATCGTCCAAATCATCGGCGCTGTAGTGGACATCGAGTTCCCGCAGAATGCCGTGCCCCAGGTGTACGATGCACTGAAGGTCGTTAGCGAAGGTCAAGGCCAGGGTCTGGTGCTGGAAGTTCAGCAACAGATCGGTGGCGGCGTCGTTCGTTGCATCACCATGGGTTCCTCCGACGGTCTGCGTCGTGGGTTGGAAGTAATGAATAGCGGTAAATCCATCCAGGTTCCGGTCGGTACTGCGACACTGGGTCGGATCATGAACGTACTGGGCGAGCCAATCGACGAGAAAGGCCCGATCGGTGAAGAAGAGAGCTGGTCAATCCACCGTGAAGCCCCCAGCTACGAAGATCAGTCCAACAGCACCGAGCTGCTGGAGACCGGCATCAAGGTTATCGACCTGGTATGTCCGTTCGCCAAGGGTGGTAAGGTTGGTCTATTCGGTGGTGCCGGTGTAGGCAAAACCGTAAACATGATGGAGCTGATCCGTAACATCGCGATCGAACACAGTGGTTACTCTGTATTCGCCGGTGTAGGTGAGCGTACCCGTGAGGGTAACGACTTCTACCACGAGATGATGGAGTCCAACGTACTGGACAAAGTATCTCTGGTTTACGGTCAGATGAACGAGCCGCCCGGAAACCGTCTGCGCGTAGCGCTGACCGGCCTGACCATGGCCGAGAAGTTCCGTGACGAAGGTCGTGACGTGCTGTTCTTCGTGGACAACATCTACCGTTACACCCTGGCCGGTACCGAAGTATCCGCACTGCTGGGCCGTATGCCTTCCGCAGTAGGTTACCAGCCGACCCTGGCCGAGGAGATGGGTGTTCTGCAAGAACGTATCACCTCCACCAAGACCGGTTCCATCACATCCGTACAGGCCGTTTACGTTCCTGCGGATGACTTGACTGACCCGTCTCCGGCGACCACCTTCGCCCACCTGGATGCGACCGTCGTACTGTCCCGTCAGATCGCGGCACTGGGTATCTACCCGGCCGTTGACCCGCTGGACTCTACCTCTCGTCAGCTGGATCCGCTGGTGGTTGGCAAGGAGCACTACGAGACCGCTCGTGGCGTTCAGACCGTACTGCAGCGCTACAAAGAGCTGAAGGACATCATCGCCATCCTGGGTATGGATGAACTGTCAGAAGAAGACAAACTGACCGTAGCCCGTGCCCGTAAGATCGAGCGTTTCCTGTCCCAGCCGTTCTTCGTTGCAGAAGTGTTTACCGGTTCTCCGGGTAAATACGTGCCGTTGAAAGAGACCATCCGTGGTTTCCAGGGCATCCTGAAAGGCGAGTATGACGATCTGCCCGAGCAGGCGTTCTACATGGTTGGCGGTATCGACGAAGTCGTCGAGAAATCCAAGAAACTGTAAGCCTCGACAGGAGGGCCCATGGCAGAGATGATCTCCTTTCACCTGGACGTGGTGAGCGCCGAAGGAAAACTGTTTTCCGGTCGCGTGCAATCCGCTCAGGTATCAGGCTCCGAAGGTGAGTTGGGTCTCCGCCACGGTCATGCTCCGTTGCTGACTGCCATCAAGCCGGGCCTGGTCCGCTTGGTGAAGCAGAATGGAACTGAAGAGGTGCTGTACATCTCCGGCGGTATGCTGGAAGTACAACCTGAATCCGTGACCGTGCTGGCGGACACCGCGATTCGTGCTGACGACTTGGATGAGGCGAAAGCCCAGGAAGCCAAGCGCGCAGCCGAAGAGCGGATCCACAGCTCCCATGGTGATATCGACTACGCCCAGGCCGCCACAGAGCTGGCCAAGGCGATGGCTCAACTGCGAGTCATCGATATCGTCAAAAAGAATTACCGCTAATAACGGTGATGTAAAAAGCGACCTTCGGGTCGCTTTTTTTTTACCCGTTGGATAGACTCCGCCGAGTATTTTTCATGTTCCAAAGGCCAATTTATGTCCCTCAACGTCGTGATCCTGGCTGCGGGTAAAGGTACCCGTATGCGCTCTTCCCTGCCCAAGGTACTGCACCCGGTAGCCAACAAACCCATGGTTTCCCATGTGATCGATACCGCTCGTCATGTCGGTGCCGAGCAGCTGCATCTGGTCTATGGCCACGGTGCCGAGCTGCTGAAAGAGCGGATCGTGGCGGATGATGTGAACTGGGTGCTGCAAGCTCAGCAGCTGGGAACTGGTCATGCCGTCGCCCAGGCCATCCCGTTCTGGAAGGATGAAGACGATGTGCTGGTGCTCTACGGCGATACCCCGCTGATCCAGCCCGAGACCCTGCAGCGCTTGCTCGCCGCCAAGGCTGAAAACGGGATGGCACTGCTGACCGTGGTGCTGGACAACCCCACCGGCTATGGCCGCATCGTCCGTGAAAATGGTCAGGTAGTCGGTATCGTCGAGCAGAAGGATGCCAATGCCGAACAGCTGGCCATTCGTGAGGTGAACACCGGCGTGCTGGTGGCCAATGGGGGCCAGTTGCGTCAATGGTTGTCTCGTCTCGACAACAAAAACGCCCAGGGCGAGTTCTATCTGACCGATGTGATCGCCATGGCTCACGGCGATAATTGCCCGATTGCCGCCGTTCATCCGGAGCGTGCCGCCGAGGTGGAAGGGGCCAACAATCGGGTGCAATTGGCTCAGCTTGAGCGCAGCTATCAGCAGATGCAGGCCGAGAAACTGATGATTGCAGGTGCAACCATGATCGACCCCGCACGCTTTGATTTGCGTGGGGTTTTGGAAATTGGTGAAGAGGTTGTTATTGATGCAAACGTCATCATTGAGGGCAAGGTGACTCTCGGCAATCACGTTCGTATCGGAGCCGGTTGCGTACTGAAAGATTGTGTCATTGGCGATCACACCGAGGTGAAACCCTACTCGGTTATCGAGGGTGCACAGGTGGCAGATCAGTGCTCAGTGGGTCCGTTTACCCGCTTGCGTCCGGGGGCGGTTCTGGAGCAGGATGCGCACGTTGGCAACTTCGTCGAGATGAAGAAGGCCCGTCTGGGGGTTGGTTCCAAGTGCGGTCATCTGACCTATCTGGGTGATGCCGAGATCGGAGCCGGGGTGAATATCGGTGCCGGTACCATCACCTGCAACTACGACGGGGTCAACAAATTCCAGACCATCATCGAGGACGATGTGTTCGTCGGTTCTGATACCCAACTGGTAGCGCCTGTTCGCATCGGCAAGGGGGCCACCCTGGGTGCCGGCTCTACTATTACCAAGGACGTGGGTGAAAATGAACTCGTGATTACCCGGGTACCCCAGCGTCACATCAAGAACTGGGCTCGTCCGGTCAAGAAAACTGATAAGTGATATCAGTATGAAGGCGACCCATGAACAAGCGAATCATCAAGCTCGCAGACGCGAGCCACCGTCTGTTTTCCCGCTTTGTCGATCTGGTGGGAATTTCAGTCTCAATGGTGCTGCTCGCACGGCACTTTGGCTTGTTTCATGGGTTGGACGAGATGTCTCTGGTCACGCTGGGCATGGTGGTCTTCTTTCTGGTCTCCCAGAATACCGGGCTCTATTGCAGCCGGGTTCGTAAACATCTGGCGCAGTCTCTGCTGCGCCTCATCTTCTCCTGGTTGGTAACTGCTACCCTGCTCTACCTGCTGGTCTATCTGGTTCCCATCTTTAAACCCTACCACCCCTTCCCGCTGGAGCTGGCGGTGCTCTGGCTTGCCATGGCCTGCCTCATTTCCACCGGCTATCGGGTGTTGTACCGACTGGTGACCCTCTGGTTCAGCGATGCCTCCTGCTGTCGGCGTGTGGCCATCATTGGCGTAACTCCGGCCGGACTGGCGCTGGAAAAATCCCTGTGGGAGAGCCCGCGTCACGATATTCAGATGCTCGGATTTTTCGATGCCCGTAGCGAAGAGCGCTTCGGTTACCCGACTCGCAGTCCTCTGTTGGGTGATGTCGACGAGCTGCTCGAGCTGGCACGCAAAGGGCTGGTCGACGAAATCTATCTGGCGCTGCCTCTGACCGCCCGGGAGCGTATCAATCACTACCTCTACGAACTCTCCGACACCACGGTTAATACCTATCTGGTTCCCGATTTCTATGAGTACGGCCTGACCGTATCCCACATCGATCGGGTGGGCGATATCTATACCTTCAGCTTTTTCGATTCCCCGTTTGAAGGTGGCGCCGCCCTGCTCAAACGCATTGAAGATCTGGTGCTGGGTTCACTCATCCTGCTGCTCATCTCTCCGGTTATGGCGCTGGTGGCTCTCGGGGTGCGTCTCTCTTCCCCTGGACCCGTGCTCTTCAAGCAGGATCGCTACGGCCTGGGGGGGAAACGGATCCAGGTCTGGAAATTCCGCTCCATGCGCGTCATGGAGAATGATGCCGTGGTGACTCAGGCAACCAGAGGCGATCCCAGAGTGACGCCATTCGGTGCGTTTTTGCGTCGCACCTCGCTGGATGAGCTGCCGCAGTTTTTCAATGTGATTCAGGGCACCATGTCGATCGTGGGGCCACGTCCCCATGCCGTGGCGCACAACGAGCAGTACCGCTCACTGGTGGAGCGGTACATGCTGCGCCACAAGGTCAAACCGGGGATTACCGGGCTGGCCCAGATAAATGGATTTCGTGGTGAAACCGACACCCTCGACAAGATGGAGATGCGGGTCAAGTTCGATCTCAAGTACATCCAGTACTGGTCGCTCGGACTGGATTTCAAAGTCATTTTCCTGACTGTATTCAAGGGCTTTGTCGGTGCATCCGCTTACTAGCCTCGTTTGCGTCGGACTGCTGCTCTCCCCCTCTCTTTCAGTCCGTGCCGAGGTCACTCCCGTATCCCATCAGGGGCCGCTGGGTCTGGAGGTCCAGACCGAGATGGAGAGTCGTTATGGTCACGACAGCAACCTGCTGTGGCTGCGTGACAGTGGTCAGGCGATTGGCTCCGATTTCATCGGAATCACCCCGGAATTTCGCATGGTGGGCAAACGCGGCCTGGATCGCTATCAGTTCAGCTATCTGGGTGATTATCGTCGCTATGGCAGCAGCCATGCGGATGACTATGCCGATCACCAGTTCCAGTTTGACGGCAGCTGGCGCTTCTCCCTGCGCAACGCCTTCAAACTGATGTACCAGTATCGGCTGGGCCATGAGGCGCGTGGCGAGGGGCTGACCGAAGGCTTTATGTTGCAGGGAGATGCCTCTCCTTGTCCCAGCGACGCTGATAAGAAAGGTCGTGCGCTCTGTGGTGATGCCACATTCGGCAGATTTCAGATAAATGAGCCGTTGCGCTTCAAACGCAGCGAAGTGGGTGGCCGCTACAGTTACGGTGCACCCGATGCCAGAGGCAAGCTGGAACTGGCGCTCTCCCACAAGGATCTGGGCTATCTCGACAAGCACCTCTACCAGCATGACTTTGAACGCTATATGGCCGAGCAGGAGTGGCAGGAGAACACCGCCATTGTCGAGCTGTTCGATCAGGTGAGCCATGTCAGCCGTTTTCGTTACACCCTGCAGACCAATCTGCGACGCTATCCGGCCAATCCGCGCAAGGATTCCGACGAATTTTTCCTCATCACCGGGGTGATGAGCCAGCTGACCGGCAAGACCCGGATCGATGCCAATATCGGCGGGATCTACAAGCGTTTCGTCAACGATCCGCAGGCAGAGAGTTTCAAAGGGCTGAACTGGGATCTACGTCTGGAGTGGCAACCGCTCGATTACAGCAAGCTCGCGCTGCTCTCCAGCCGGACCATTCGTGATCCGGGTGGTGACGGCGGCTATGTCAGCAGCCAGCTATATGGCGCCGAGTGGCAGCACCACTGGTCACCCGGAGTGGCGACCACGCTCTCTTATCACGATATCCGGGATGATTATCACCAGTCGGTGGTCTGTGGTAACGACAACCGCCACCGTCAGGACGACATCCATCGCTGGGGCATGGGCATCAGCTACGACATTCGTCCCTCCGTCAATCTGGGGCTCCACTACCAGCAGGCCGACTCCGGCTCCAGCTTTGCCGGGCAGCCCATCGACATCGGCGGCAATTGCTATGGCCGTGCCCTCGGTTACGACAAACAACAGCTTTCTCTTTCACTCAAGGTAGCCATTTAACATGAACAAAAGCGTGATGGTGCTTCTGCTTGGCTGGTTGTTCAGCCTGTCGGTCTGGGCTGGCCAGAGCCCGCAAGGCAACGATTCCGCCTACCGGCTGGCGCCGGGGGACGAGGTCGAAATCCGGGTGTATGGCGAGCCGGATCTGTCGATGAAGTTCAAGGTCGATACCAGTGGCCACGTCAATTACCCCTATCTGGGTCAGGTGTTGCTGATGGGCCATACCACCGCTGAGGTGGCCGAGCTGCTGACCAGAGGGCTCAAGCACGGCGTGCTGCTCGATCCCATGGTGACGGTCAACGTGACCACTTTCCGCCAGGTGTTTGTTGCTGGCGAGGTGGCTCACCCGGGGGGCTACGAATACCAGCCCGGCCTGACGGTGGAGAAGGCCGTCGCGCTGGCGGGTGGTTTCACCGATCGCGCCGCCAGACGGGATATCAGCCTGCGCCTCAATGGCTGCGATCAGTTGCTGGAAGAGGTGAGCCTGCAACGGCAGCTCAATCCCGGCGACATCATCATCATCGAACAAAGTTTCTTCTGATCCAGGACGCTCTTCATGACTTCATTGTTGGTTGAAAATGGCCGTGCGCTAGAGAGCCGCCTCGATTTCAGCGGCCCCTGGCGGGTGCTCAAGGCAAACTGGTGGAAGGTGGTATTGTTTGCCGCCGTGGTGACCCTGGCGGCAGCCCCCTTTATCCTCAGCATGCCGCCCTACTATCAATCCAGTGCGACCCTGCTGCTGAAGGCAGATGCCAACAGCGCTTCCCCTATCGAGCCCGTCTATCGGGTCGATACCAGCCGCCGCGAGTACTACAACACCCAGTTCGAGCTGCTCAAGTCACGCCGGGTGGCCGAGAAGGTGGTTACTCATCTGGGCTTGGCCGAGTTGCCGGAATTCAACGGGCAGCCCAATCCGGACAGCTGGCTGAGCCGCATCAAGGGGCTCTGGAGTGCCGGACATCAGGAGGATGCCTCCTCACGCCACCAGCATGCGCTGGAGTATCTGGCCAGACACCTGACCGTCTCGCCGGTGCGCGATACCCAGCTGGTCAGCATAGGGTTCGAATCCCGCTCTCCCGAGCTGGCCGCCAGCGTCGCCAATGAGGTGGCCCAGACTTACATCGATCTCAATGTGGAGGAGCGGGTCGATGCCAACACCACGGCATCGCACTGGAACCAGAGTCGGCTGGTGGAGATAAAGGCCAGTCTGGAGAAGCAGGAGAAGCAGCTCGGCGATTTCCTTGCCCGCAATGATCTGCTGACGTTTCGCGGCGTAGATGGTCTGCAAACCGAAGAGCTCGGCATCATCACCAACAAGTACGCGGATGCCCGCGAGCGGCGGCTGGCGGCGCAGGCCGAATTCCAGTCCATTCAGGAGTACGGCCGCAATCCGGCGGCGCTGGCTTCCCTGCCTGAGGTCTCCAACCACCCCCAGATGCAGGATCTGCGCATCGCCCTCATCAAGGCCCAGCAGGAGCTCTCCGAGCTGGCCAAGCGTTATGGCCCCAAGCATGACCGTATTCTGCAGGCCGAAGCACGCATCAAGGCGCTCAATACCCAGTCAAACCAGCTGATGCGGGAGATTGCCGACGGTATCGAGGATCGCTACCTGAGTAGCCAGCGCAAGGAGCAGGAGTACCTTGCCCAGCTTGACGAGAAGAAGCGGGAGTTCTCCTCGCTGGCAGTCAAGAAGGATGAGTACAACAACCTGAAGAACAATATCGACAAGACCCGTCAGCTCTATAACGAGCTGTTCCGCCGTCAGGAAGAGACCCGCCTGAACGCTCAGCTGCACGAGTCGAATGCCATCCTCTACGACGCGGCATCGGTGCCCTTGCTGCCTGCCAAACCAAACAAGATGCTGTTTCTGCTGATGGTGGTGATCATGGCGGGCATGGTTGCCGTGCTGGTAGTCATCACTGCCGGAGCGCTGCGCAATACCCTGGATCGTCTGAGCCAGCTGGTCTCCCAGCTCGGTGGTCGGGTGCTTGGTGAAATCCCGCGGCTGGCGGCCCTGCAGGATCAGAGTGCTCTGCTGCGGGTGGGGGCGGTCAATCCCAGAGTAGGTGCCAGTGCCGATGACCTCTACGCCATCATGCGGCTGGAGCCGGGTCAGCTGCAGCGCATCATGATCACCTCGACCCGTGCTGGTGAGGGCAAGTCGACGCTGGCGGCTCTCTGTGCCGCCAGCTTTGCCCGTCATGAGCGAGTGCTGCTGGTGGATGGGGATCTGCGCCGGGGCTCCCTCGGTCGCCAGTTGCTGGGGCAGGCAGCCAGACCGGGGTTGGCCGAGCTGCTCGCAGGCGAAGCCGATTTGGCTGCCTGTCTGGTGCCAAAAGAGGGATTGACCCTGCTGCCGGCTGGCCAGCCGGTCTCCTCCCCGCTGGCACTGCTTGGCTCGCCACGCTGGAGCGAACTGCTGGCAACTCTGGCCGGGCAGTTTGACCGCATCATAGTGGACACCCCTGCGCTGGAGGTCGGCAAGGATGCCCTGCTGCTGGGGCAGCCGCTGGATGGTGCCATTCATGTGATCCAGTCCGGCCAGCTGCCGGCCAGTCGGGTGCTGAGCGTGCTGGCACAGCTGCGGGATGCCAGAGTGGCGGTGTTGGGGACAGTGCTGACCCAGGTCGCCGAGCGCGATCTGGAAGGGGCGGAGAACCTGAGATTCTGTGGTGCACCCACCCGGGGCGCGCTATGAAACTGCTACGCAGCATCACCACCATAGGGGGTGCTTCCGTGCTATCCCAGCTGATCGGGGCGTTCTCGGTCTGGTCACTGTCGCACAAGTTCGACATGGCTGCGGTCGGGCTCTATGCCCTCAGCTACAGTCTGGTGCTGATCGGTGCCCAGCTTGCCACCTTTGCCTCGCAACTGCTGTTGCCCAAGCTGGAGGAGACCGAGCTGCCCGGCAACCTGATCTTTTCCCTGTTGCAGGTCTGGCTGCTCCCCATCCCCTATGTGCTGGTGGTGGTCTGCTTTTTCTCGCTGTCGCTCTGGCCGCTCTACCTGCTGACCGTGACCCACGGGCTGATCCTCATCGCCGAGAATCTGGCCCTGCGGGCCGGCCACTACCAGCGGCTTGGTCTGCAGCGTATCTCGGCCTCCGCCGTGGTGCTGCTCTGTCTGCTGTTGGCCCCTGACATGGCGCACTTCTATCAGTTATGGGCCTGTCTGCTGCTGGTGGTGATCGGGGGCTGGTTGTGGTCTGCCTTTACCTGGCACAGTGCCATGCTGAGGGAGGCTGCCCCGCGCCACCTGCTGCACTTCTTCTCCCGCCATAAAGCGCATCTGGCTGGTGTCGGCAGTGCCGAAGTGCTGGCGATGGTGACGGCCAATCTGCCGACCGTGCTGATCAACTTCTGGTTTTCCCCTCTGGTGGCGGGCTACTTTGCCGTGGTCAACCGCTTCTGTCTGGCACCCGTGGTGATTGTCGGCAACGCCATCCGCCACTCCATCTTCTCGCGATGGTCGGAGGATTTTCGCCAGCGCCGTTTCAACGGGGAGGAGTTTCGCAAGGTGAAGCGGCTGCTGCTGGCGATGGGCAGTGCGGCCACCCTCGGGATCCTCATCTGCTATCCGCTGGTGATGAAGTGGTTCTTCAATGCGGAGTGGATCGCCTCCATCGATACCTCCCGCTACATGTTGCCCTATGTCTTTACTGCGGTGGCCATCTGCCCGCTGACCGTAATCGAGCTGGTGTTCGGCTCGCCCCGCTACTTTTTGCAGATCCAGCTTGAGCAGCTGCTGGTCGTAGTGATTGCCTTCGTGCTGTTGCCCTGGTTGCAGCAGGAGTACGAGCTCTGCGTGCTGGCCTTCTCTCTGCTGACTGCGGTGCGCTACGGCTTCGTCTTTTTGCGGGTCAACCGCCGGGCTGCCGAGTTGCAGGGGCGGATGGAGCTGCCCTCGTGAACAGTGCCCTCATCATGCAGGCCAATCTGCTGCTGTCGCTGGTGATCTGCGGCCTGGCCCAGTACGTCACCGGTATTACGGCCTTCCTCTGGCTGCCCTTCCTGCTGGCGATTGCCACCTTGATGTTGCTGCCGCTGCAGACGCGTTACAGCCCGTTGCGGCTCGACTATCAGGAGAAGGTGCTGCTGCTGCTCTACTGTGGCTTGCTGGTGCTGGCGCTGCTGGGCACCCTGCTTCAGCAGGGGGGCATGGTGACTATCATCGGTTTCAAGAACGAGCTGGCGCTCTCTCTGCTGCTTCCCTGCCTGTTGCTCGGCTTTTGCCGCGAGTCACAGATTTACCGCATCATGAAGCTGGTGGAGTGGGTCTTCTACCTGCAGATCCCGGTGGTGCTGTTTCAGGTGCTGGTGGTGGTGCCGAAGCGGGTGGCAATGCGCGGCGAGTTTGAGAAGTGGGACTCGGTGGTCGGTACTTTCGGGGGGGATCCCATGGGTGGCGGCAATACCGGTGCACTCGGCTTCTTCTGCCTGCTGGTTATGCTGATCAAGCTCTCCGAGTTTCGCCACGGCCTCATTTCGCGTCGTTCGGTCGCTTTTCACATTCTTGCCGCCTTTGCCATTTGCGTGCTGGCCGAGGTGAAGTTCGTCATCCTGTTGTCCCCCTTGCTGCTGGCCTGGGTCTGGCTCTCGCCAAGCTATGTCAGGGGGATGAAGAGCTATGACCTCAAGCGTCTGTTGCTGATTGCGCTGGCGATGACTGCACTGGTGGCCGTGGCCGTTCTTGTGCTGGCTGCCTCCTACTCATCCGCGTTCGAGGGGGCCGGGCAACAGGGGGCCATTGCGCTGTTTATCGACTCCCTCGGCTATATCTTCGATCCCAACCACATCAACCCGGAAACCGGCGAGCTGGGGCGGGTGACGACTCTCTTTTTCTGGGCCAGCAACGGTGATCACCACGGTCTCAGCAATCTGCTGTTTGGTTATGGCCTCAACACCACCAACCATGGCAGCACCCTGCCCGGTTTTCTCAACCCCATGTTCAACGTGCTGCTCGACTCCACCTCCCTCAGCGTGTTGCTGTGGGAGGTGGGGCTGATGGGCACCCTGATCTTCATCGCGCTGATCGTTCTGCTGCTCTGGTGCTGCCGTCCCCGCCCGTTGCTGGATCGCCAGCTGCTGAGCGCGGCAGATGTGCGTCTGCTCAGCTACCAACCCGCTTTCATCGCGTTCGGGATCGCCTGCCTGCTGAGCTTGCCTTACAGCCAGCTGCTGATGCTGATCCCGGTGCAGCAGTTCCTCTTCTATTTCGTGCTGGGTGCCGCCCTGGTGATCCGTTCTTCGGTTCGGCAGGCCACCCGTTCCTGTGAGGTGTCATGACTCCATCCCCCCTTATCTCCGCCATCATCAAGACCTACAACGAGGAGGCAGGGATTGCCGATACAATAGCCAGCATCAGGAGCGCTCTGGCCGACTACTCCCACCAGATTATCGTGGCGGACAGTCTCTCGACCGACCGCACCCAGGCGATCGCCTGCCAGCTGGGAGTGACTGTCGTCAGCCTGACCAACCCGGCCGATCGCTGTTGTGGTGTGGGGCCACAGCTTGGCTACCTCTTCAGTGAAGGGGAATTCCTGCTGCTGCTCGATGGCGACATGAAGCTGGAGCCGGAGTTTGTGCCAGCCGCTATTGCGCACATGCACTCCCATCCCGAGTGCGGTGGCGTGGCCGGGCGGGCCGAGATGGATGATGCCCACAGCTATGAGTTCAAGTCGCGCAAGCAGCGCATCAACCAGATCTATCCGCTGGGCGAGTCGCGCTGGCTGTGTGGTGGCGGTCTGTTTCGACGCAGCGCCATCGAGCAGATCGGCTATCTCACCAATCGCAACCTGCATGGTTACGAAGAGGCGGAGCTGGGTATCCGGTTGCGTCAGGCGGGCTATCGGCTGGAGCGGCTCGATGTCCCCTTCTTCTTTCACACCTCCCACACCATGGACTCCCTTGCCCTGATCCGTTACCGCTGGCGCATGGGGTATCTGTTTGCCAGCGGCGAGCTGGTGCGCTCGGCGTGGGGGCAGCCCTATTTTCGCGAGGTGTTGTCGGTGATCCGCTCCGAGCTGCTGTTCGGGCTCTACCTGCTGGCACTCCTGTTCTGCGTACTGCTTTTCGCAGCCGGGCTGCCGTTCTGGTTGCCGCTGCTGGCGCTGGCACCGCTGGGTGGCTTCATCGCTCTCAAGTGGTTGAAAAACCGCTCCCTGCAAGATGCCCTGCGCAGTGTCATGAACCTCTCCATCTATGCAGCTGGCTTGGTACGCGGCCTGCTGTTGCCCCAGCGCTCCCCGCGCGAGGCGCCCGCCCATCGTCTGATCCAGGAGTCATTGCCGTGAAGGTGCTCTTTGCCAACAAGTTCTTTTTCATGAAGGGAGGTGCCGAGACCGTCCTTTTTCAGGAACGGGAGATGGTGCGTCAGGCGGGTCATCAGGTGATCGACTTTGCCATGCAGCATCCGGATAACCTCCCCTCGCCCCAGAGCGGCTACTTTCCGGCCAACGTCGATTATCACCAGCGGCACGGGCTCTTCGATCGGCTGAAGATTGCCGCTCGCTTCATCCACAATCAGGAGGCCTGTGATCGGCTGGCGGAGCTTATCCGTGCCGAGCGGCCCGATATCGTTCACTTTCACAACATCTACCACCAGCTCACCCCGGCGATCATCCGGGTGGCCAAATCCCTGGGCTGCAAGACAGTGCTGACGGCGCATGACTACAAGGTGGCCTGTCCCAACTACAGCATGCTGGTCGATGGCGAGCCGTTCGATCTGACCCGGATCGAGGGTTCCTGGCTCAAGCTGTTTCGCCATCAGTGGCAGGAGGGGTCGTGGGGCAAGAGCCTGCTGCTCTCTGCCGAGGCGGCCTGGCAACAGTGGCGCCGCAACTATGAGCAGGTCGATGCATTGGTGGCGCCGAGCGCCTTCATGGCCGGGATGCTTCGTACCCGGCTGCCCGCTTCCCGCATCGAGGTGATCCTCAATGGCATAGATGTCGAGTCGAGCCGCGAAAGCGGAGAGGATCGGGGGTACTTTCTGTTCCTCGGCCGCCTGATGGCCGAGAAAGGGGTCGAGACGCTTGCCCGTGCCCATCAGCGCATGACGCGGCCGGCGGGCCTCAAAATTGTGGGCGGTGGCCCGCTGCTGGCACACCTCGGGCAGCATTATCCCAATGCCGAACTGCTGGGGTTCAAGCAGGGGGAAGCGTTGCTCGATCTGCTACGCCACGCCAAGGCCGTGGTGGTGCCGTCCGAGTGGTACGAGAACTGCTCCATGTCGGTACTGGAGGCGATGGCCTACGGCAAACCGGTGATCGGGGCTCGAATTGGCGGGATTCCGGAGCAGATCCGCGACGGTCTCGATGGCCTGCTGTTCGAGGCGGGCAATGCCGACGAGCTGGCCCGCTGCATGGACAGGCTGGTGGCCGAGCCGGAGCAGACAGCGGCCATGGGGCGTTCGGCCCGTCAGCGACTGATCGACAACTACTCCCTCGCCAGCCACCAGCAAGCTCTGCTGGCGCTCTACCAGTCGTTGCTGGAGGAGAAACGGAGATGAGTTTCTGGCACGAGTTGAAAGCCGAACTGGCACTCAATCCGAGCAAGACGGCGCGCCTGTTCCTGTTCAGTTACCGGCTGGCACAGACCCGTTATCAGGGAGGCCGCTTTCTGGCGTTGCCCGGCTTGCTGCTGCTCAAGGGATTCAAGCTGTTGTGCGGCCTCGATATCTCGCCAAGAGCCCGGCTGGGTTGGGGTCTGCGCCTCTATCACCCGCAGAATATCGTCATCGGTGACGGCGTGCAGATGGGGCGTGACTGCACCCTGCGCCACAACTGTACCCTGGGCAACAAGCCTGATCGCCAAAGCGGCCAGCTCCTCTCGCCCACAGTGGGGGACGGGGTCGAGTTCGGCACCGGCGCTATCGTCATCGGGGCCATCGCCATTGGTGATCATACCTGTGTCGGTGCCGGTGCCGTCGTTACTCGTTCCGTCCCGGCTCGCGCCGTTGTTGCGGGCAATCCCGCCAGAATCATTCGAGAAGATCATGAAGCAGATTAGTGTGACCGTGCTCGGTACCCGGGGGATCCCCCATGTACTGGGCGGTGTCGAAACCCATTGTCAGTCCCTCTATCCGGAGCTGCACCGCCAGTTCGAAGTGGCCGCGACCGTGCTGGCTCGCGCCCCCTATGTGAATTACCGAAGCGGCGAGTTTGAAGGGGTGGCTCTCAAGGCGTTGCCCACCCCCAAAAAGAAGTCGCTGGAGGCAATCCTCCACTCTCTGCTCGCGGCTTTTTACTGCCGCCGTCATGCCTGCGATCTGGTGCATGTCCATGCCATCGGCCCGGGGCTGGTGGTGCCGCTGCTGAGGTTGCTTGGCAAGAGGGTGGTCTTTACTCATCACGGCCCCGATTATGACCGCCAGAAGTGGGGGGCGCTGGCCAAGTGGGTGTTGCGTCTTGGCGAGCGCTGGGCGGTACGTTATGCCAGCGAGGTGATCGTTATCTCCGAAGTGATCAACGAGGCGATCCGCCGCCAGTACGATCGCCAGGACGCCCACCTCATCTACAACGGGGTGAAACGGGTCGGGTTGCCGGCAGCGGACAAGAGGGAACTGACGCTGGCCCGTTTCGGACTGACCGCTGGCAGCTATCTGGTGGCGGTGGGCCGCTTCGTCGAAGAGAAGGGGCTGCACGATCTCATCGCCGCCTACCGCCAGCTCGATACCGAGCTGCCGCTGGTACTGGTGGGGGATACGGATCACCCTACCCCCTACAGCGAGCGCTTGCAGCGGATAGCGGATGAAACACCGGGGGTGATCCGCACCGGTTTCCTCAATGGCGAGGCGCTGATCAGCGTCTTTTCACAAGCCGCCTTGTTTGCCATGCCCTCCTATCACGAGGGGTTGCCGATCGCCCTGCTGGAGGCACTCTCCTTCTCCCTGCCAGTGGTGGTGAGCGACATTCCCGCCAATCTGGCGGTGGCGCTGCAACAGGAGTGCTATTTCCCGGTCGGCGATGTTAGTGCGCTGGCAGAGCGACTCAACGCCCAGCTGACTCGCGGCAAGGTCGATTACAGCGATTATCTGCAGCGGTATGATTGGCAGCGGATCGCCGGCCAGACCATGGCGGTCTACCGCAAGGCCGTGGGCCAGCCGCAAGGAGAGAAGCAATGA
The DNA here is from genome assembly GCF_049174455.1 of Aeromonas sp. 601027. Lineage (NCBI taxonomy): Bacteria > Pseudomonadati > Pseudomonadota > Gammaproteobacteria > Aeromonadales > Aeromonadaceae > Aeromonas > Aeromonas sp. 601027. The sequence continues at coordinate 133,349 of NZ_JAAKTN010000016.1, forward strand.
ACCAATTACCGCAGAAAACGCAGGGGGCGATAGACCGCTTCTACCGTGCTCTCTCCCCCGAGGTGGCCGGGAGCCTGAGTGAAACCCAGCGCGACGGTATAGAGCAGGCGCTGCGGCTGATGAGTGATGGCAAGTCGCACACCATCAACGTCAACAGCGCCTTCGGCATCGGTCGCTGGCGCTGCTATCTGGTGGTGCTGATGGGACGGGATCGCCGTCACCGCGGGCGGGAGAGCGGCTTTCGCTTTCACCTCAAGGTGCTGCTGACCACCCTGCTGTTGCTGCTGGGGATCTGCGGCATGGTGCTGCTGCTCTATCTGGTGAAGTCAGCCCTTGGCATCGACATCTTCAAGCACTTCTCGTTCGGGGTGTGGGATCTGTTTAAAAAGAGCGTGCTGATGTAATGAAAGAGGGCTCCTGCGGGAGCCCTTTTGCGTTACTGGATGTCTATCTCGGCCAGACGATACCAGCCACTCTCTTCCAGACCGGCAATGCCGAGCTGCAGAGCGGGCTGCTTGTCCTGACCGATGAAGGCCAGCTCGAGATAGTAGTGACCGCGTGCCATCCGGCCCGGCAGGGTCAGGCTGTCGCGAGTGGTAGCCTTGCTGCCCGGGATCCAGCGGGTCATGTCGTTGCGGGTCACCAGCATGGCGCCGACCTGCCCTTCGTCGTTGACCAGCCGGTAGGTGAGCGGCCAGTTGCGATAGGCCGGCGCTACCCCGTCGTTGTGCCAGTCGCCGTTGAGGGCAAGGGTAGCCCCCGGCTTCATGGTTCCCTTTAGGGTCAGCTGGTCCAGCACGATGCGATAGCCCATCTTGCGCAGGGCATTGTCGACGATGGGTCGATATTGGGGCGGAACCGGATCCGACTTGAGATTGATGGTGGAGGCGTGTTGGGCCAGCGCCCAGTCAAAGGTGGCCTTGACCTCCTCCATGGTGTACTGCTGCTGGCCTGGCCACTCGCTCAGCTTGCCGCACACCTCGAAACTGACCGGCGCCCGCTGCCAGCTGGAATCGAAGTTCGCCACATCGGCGCGGGCGCTCGCCAGTCGTTCCGGGTAGGCGTTGCGCATGTGGCTCCAGCTTTGGGAGAAGTGGTGCCAGTCGCCGAGGCAGTCTGCCCGCCAGCCAGCTCCCTTGCCCACGGCATACTCAAACATGGGCAGGTTGTTGATGAGCATCAGCTTGGGGGTTCGCGGAAAAGCGGCCATCTGCAGGTCAACATAGGGTTTGAGCTGCTCGCTGCTGTAGCGCTGTTCCAGCGTCGGACCGGGGAAGTTGCTCATGTGCCACTCCCCCCATGAACCTATCATGCCGATGTCGACATGACTCAGCGCCGGGTTGCCATCGTAATGGGCGCCCAACGCCTGAAACAGCCGGGTGGCTCGGGCGAGGAACTGCGGGTCGCTGTAGTCGGGCACAAAGGTCTGGTGGTTGTTCACCCACTCTCCCCGAATCCCCTTGTTGATGAGCCACTCCGGGATCTTGCTGCCCGAGAAGGGCTCATCAAGGGTCATGACCCTGAGGGCAATCGACTGTTTCGGGGTGGCGTGCTGTGCCTGATCGATGGCCCTGTCGATCAGAGCAAAGTTGTATTCGCCCTCCCGTGGCTCCAGCTCGCTCCAGTAGAAGCGGAAGTAGTCGACCGTGCTGACCGGATGTTCAGCCAGAGAGAGGGGATGACCCCAGCTGTTGTGAAACTCTTCGATACCGACGCCGGGATTGTGCAAGAGGTCTTCGACCGGTTCGGGATGAATGGTGAGGGTACCGGCCAGAGCTCCCTGAGCCCATAGCAAGCCGGAATAGAGCAGGATCCTGCCCGGATGCATTTTCATGTGATCGTCCGCCTGTGGAACATGGTTGCATGCTAGGAAATTGGCGGACAAAGGCCCAGCCGGTTCCGCTTTTTTCGAGAAGAACCGACTGAAGCCTTTGTTGTCTAGGTCAGAGATTGACGGAGGTTGTGCCCTCAGTCGTCATTGTCATGTCCGGCTGGGCGGGACTCGACACTCTGTTGCCCCATCACCTGATACCAGTCGAGCTTGCGGGTCAGCATCATGATCAGCGCCAGGGTGGCGAACAGCAGCAGGGCGCCGAGCAGCAGGGCGATCTCTTCGGCTTGCAGCAGGCTGTAGAGGATGGCATAGACCAGCCCGAGCAGCGCTGCGAAGCCGATCCCCTGCTTCGGGCCACTCAGCACATGACTGAGGTAGAAGCCGTTGAGCAGCACGCTGGCCAGCGCGGCTACCAGATAGGCCCAGCCAAAGCCGAGGTGCTCGGTCAGGGCCAGCAGCACCAGATAGAAGATAGCCAGCCCCATGCCTACCAGCGCGTACTGGATCGGGTGAACCCTCAGCCCCTTGAGCAACTCGAACATAAAGAAGCTGATAAAGGTGAGGCCGATGAAGAGCAGGGCATATTTGGCCGCCCGTTCGTTGAGCTGATAGTGATCCACCGGCTGCACCAGACTGACGCTGAAGGTGGAGAGATTGCTATCGCCCCCGTTCATCATCCGGTTGAAGCGGGTCTCCATGTCGCTGGCGAACCAGCTGGTTTGCCAGTTGGCCTCAAACCCTTGTGGGCTCAGGGTGCGACTGCCCGGCAGAAAGTCGCCGATAAAGTTGGGGTGGGGCCAGTTGCCCGCCAGCTGCAGGGTGCTCTCCTTGCCCAGCGGGACTATGTCGAGGGCGTTCATCCCCTGTAGATTGAGCTCCAGATGGAAGGTGCCATCCTGCTGCGGCAGGCTGTCGATCGGGGCATGGATACCCGCGAGCGCATCACCGAGGCGGGCGCCGGGGGCAAACGGGATCCGCTGTGTGCCGAGTTGCAGTTCGGGGACGCTGTTGATACCGCGGGCATCGGAGAGTACCAGACTCAGGTAGGGTTTGCCTGCCACCAGCTCATCATCCCCGGCGAGCGGCGCGCTCTCTTGTAGTTGAGCTGCTGTCGGCAAACGGCCGGAGAGGGAGAGCCGGGTCTGATAGACCTGCGCCTGATAGATGCCGAGCTTGCGCGGGGTCACCTCCATGATGGCCTGCACGTCCAGCTGTTCCGGCAGCAGGTAGCGGTAGATCTGCTCCTGACGGACGAAGCGCTTGCCCTCCTGCTCGACCGTCACCGAACGGGTATAGGGCTGTACGATAATGGGCCCCATCAGTCGCTGCGGGCCGCTGCTGCTGGCCATGATGCTGTGAATGGCCTGACTGCGGTAAGCCTGACGCTCCCGGTTCAGCTCCATGATGGATTGCACCGGTACCATCAGCAGCAGGCTGAGCAACAGCAGCAGAAAGATCTTGTGGGTGAATATCTGTTTGACCATGACACGTCTCCTTGTTGGATGGAGTGAGTCTGCCGGCCGGACGTGAAGGGGGGATGGGCTTGTGTGAAGTGGTGGTGAAGGGGGATAAAAAAACCGGCATTGCGCCGGTTTCTGGAGGAATTACAGGGTCTTCAGCTTCCCGGGCAATGCGGCCAGCACCTCTTCTTTCGCCTTGAGGGAGGCGAACTGCTTGCCAGGCTTTTGCACCACGGTATGGACGAAGATCAGCTGCTTGCCCGGTTTGCTGGCCCAGCCGACGAACCAGCCGATCTGCTGATCGCGGTTTAGGCTGCCATCCAGCTTCTTCGGGTAGCCCATGCCGGTCTTGCCGTGGATCTGCCAGCCCTCGATCTCGCTCACCTTGAGGATATTGGCGGTGTATTGCAGGGTTTGCGCCGAGACCGGCAGCTTGCCGCTCACCATCTTGCCGAGGAAGCGAGCCTGCTCCTCCGGACTGATGGCGAGGCTGGAGCTGAGCCAGGCTTGGGTCAGACCGTCATGCTTGCCCGGATTGCCGGAGAGATCCCGGTTGCCGTAGTCGAAGCGGTCGACGTATTGCTGGAAGCGCTCCATCCCCAGCCATTCGGTGATCTGCTGGGAGAACCAGACCACCGAGTAGGTTTCCCAGCGGCGCGGGGTGGTGGTTTCGCGCCAGGCGGGCAGCCAGCCGTCATAGCTCGGTTTGTAAGGCAGTGCCGGATGCTCTTCATCAACCAGATAGCCACTGTCGTAACCCATCAGCGCCAGCGGGATCTTGAAGGTGGACGCGGGCGGCAGCTGGCTGGAGCAGTCCCCTTCGCTGGAGAGGGTCTGGCCGTTGCCGTCAGCATAGAGAAAGCAGCCGCTGGCGGCGGAGGCAGGCAGGGCTGCGAGCAGACCGGCAGCCAGCAGGCTGGAGAGAAGCAGGCGGGACATAGCATTTCCTTGAGCAAATGGATGAGAGAAAGCGGCAGTCTAATGCCGTTTTGTGTGGGGAATGTGAAGTTGCAGGGGGACTAGGCGAATGGCAGCCAGAGTTCCGCCAGCGCGCCTCCTTCCGGCCGGTTGCTCAGGGTCAGACGGCCGCCATGCTGGTGGGCTACCTCATGGGTGAAGCTGAGCCCCAGACCACTGCTCTTGCCCTTGTCCGGTCGTGGCAGGGAGTAGAAGCGCTCGAAGATGCGCGGCAATGCGTAGTCGGGAATGCCGGGGCCGCAGTCGGTAACCCGAAAACAGTAGCCCTCCTCCTGCTGGCTGCCGCTCAGGGTGACCTGCCCGTTGGCGGGAGAGAAGTCGATAGCGTTATCCAGCAGGTTGCCGATGGCCTGCTCCACCAGCAGCGGATCCCACTTCTGTTTCGGCGCGCTGGCCAGCTCGGCCACCAACTCGACCTGACGGCGCTGGGCGATGATCTGGCGGGCGTCGAGGGTGCGCTTGCCCAGTTTTGCCGGTTCCACCGACTGGCGATCCAGCCCCTGCCCCGACTCCAGCCGCGCCAGTTGCAGCATTCGCTCGATCAACTGCTGCATGCGCGCGGTTTCCAGATTGATGTTGCCGATAAAGCGTTTGGCAACTTCGGGGGGCGGCGTTTCGGCCAAAATCTCCCCTGCCCCGCGAATGGCGGCCAGCGGGCTCTTCAGCTCGTGGGTCAGGCTGTGAACATAGGCTTCGATATAGCTTTTGCCATCGAGCTGGTGGCGCATGGTCTCCAGCGAGCGGCCGAGCCGATCCAGCTCGACGGTGTGCAACTGCGGCAGCGGTGCCGCCTCCCCCTTGCTGACCGAGTCGGCGTAGTGCACCAGCTTGCCGATGGCGCGGTTGAGCCACCACACCAGCAGGCTGCCGATCAGCAGCGAGATGAGCAGCATCTGGCCGCCGGCCCGCAGCAGCTCCTGTTCCCCCCGCTCGATGGCAGGCATCAGGGTGCGGTTGGGTTTGGCGACGGTGAGGGAGCCGATGATCTCGGCCCCTTCCCGCAGCGGCGCCGCCACATACATGGTCGAGCTGGCGGCATCGTCGGGATCGGTGCGGGTGCTGCGGGCGCCATACTGGCCACGCAGAGTGCGGTAGACATCGTTCCAGCGGGAATAATCCTTGCCCAGATCCGTGCCGTCGGAGTCGTAAATCACCATACCCTTCTGGTCAGTGACATAGATGCGGTACTCCGCCTGCTGCTTGAGGTGGCCATCGATCATCGCATTGATGGGATTCTGGTTGAGGCGGGCGAAGGCGCTGGCCAACCGCCCGTTCATCATATTGCCCTCTTTCAGATCATCGAGCGCGAGCGGCGCCAGCAGCTGGGTCATGTCTACCAGAGTATCCTCGGTGGCGCTGCGCACCCCGGGTTTTATCTCCTCGACGAAGATCTCCAGCACGAACCAGGCGGCCAGCGCGAAGATCAGCAGCAGGCCGCACAGCAGTTGCAACCCGAGTCTCATGCCAGCTCTAGGCTGTAGCCCAGCCCGCGGTGGGTGAGGATCAGGTTGGCTTCTGGATCATGTTCGCGCAGCTTGGCGCGGATGGTCTTGATGTGGGTATCGACGGTGCGATCCAGACTCTCCTCCGCATCCTGCCACACCAGATCCATCAGCTGCTGGCGGGAGTAGACCCGCCCCGGCGCCAGCATCAGGGTCTTGAGCAGCAGATATTCGTAGCGGGTGAGGGCCAGCGGCTGGCCGCGAAAATGAATGCGGGCCCGCTCCTCATCCAGTACCAGCAGGGCGCTGGGCTGGGGGGCAACGGGCTGGCTGCGGCGCAGGATGACCCGCACCCGGGCACACACTTCCCGTGGCGAGAAGGGTTTGGCCACATAGTCGTCGGCACCTATCTCCAGCCCGATCAGTCGGTCTATCTCCTCGCTGCGGGCGGTGAGGAACATCAGGGGAATATCGTTCAGCGCCCTCACCTGCTTGCAGAGTTCGAAGCCGCTGATGTCGGGTAGCCCCACATCGAGGATCAGGAAGTCGGGTCGCGTCTGTTCCAGTCGTGTCAGCAACTGTTGGCCCAGCATGAACCACTCCACCTCGAACCCGTCGGTCTGCAGGGCGTAAATCAGGGTGTCGGCGATGCTGGCCTCATCCTCCACCAGCCAGATGACTCTCTTTTGCATGGCATCCTCGTCGCAAATTGGCACCCCATTCTGGCATCGAACCAAATCGGATCCTATTTGCTGTTTTATTTTTCCGAAAAAGGGGCTAATATTTCGATGTTCTTTCGAATCGAAACTTAAAAATGACCAAACGTAATACTCAACAACGCCGACACACCATAGTGACCCTGGTACAAGAGCAGGGTGAAGTGAGCGTCGACGCCCTTGCCAAACACTTTTCTACCTCCGAAGTGACTATCCGTAAAGATCTGGCGGTACTGGAGACCGGTGGTCTGCTGCTGCGCCGTTACGGTGGCGCCGTCCCCTTGCCGAGCGAGATGGTGGTCGAGGTCAACCCTGAACAAGTTTCGAACCGAAAGTTAGCCATTGCCCGTGCGGCGGCCGAGCGGCTGCGTGATCACAACCGCGTCATCATCGACAGCGGCAGCACCACCAGCGCCATGATCCCCATGCTGGGCAACAAGCGCGGCCTCATCGTGATGACCAACTCCCTCAATGTGGCCGGTGCCCTGCGCGAGCTGGAAAATGAGCCTACCCTGTTAATGACCGGTGGCACTTGGGACCCTCACTCCGAATCCTTCCAGGGGCAGGTGGCGGAACAGGTGCTGCGCTCCTACGACTTCGACCAGCTCTTTATCGGTGCCGACGGCATCGACCCGGAGCGTGGCACCACCACCTTCAACGAGCTGGTGGGCCTGTCGCGGGTCATGGCCGAGGTGTCGCGGGAGGTCATTGTGATGGTCGAATCGGAAAAGATCGGCCGCAAGATCCCCAATCTCGAACTTCCCTGGTCGAGCATCCATACCCTGGTGACCGACGAGGGGCTGGCCAGCGAGGCCAGAGAACAGATTCAAGCCCAGGGGGTGACGCTTATCTGCGCCCCGGTCACTTGCTGACATCGAGCTCTGAACCATCCAACTGACTTTACGATTTGTATCTCAAGGAGAAGTGTATGTGTGGCATCGTCGGGGCTGTTGCCCAACGTGATGTGGCTGAAATTCTGGTAGAGGGCCTGCGCCGTCTGGAGTACCGCGGTTATGACTCAGCCGGTGTGGCCGTGTTCAGCGCCAACCAGCCGCTGCAGCGGGTTCGCCGTCTGGGCAAGGTGGCCGAGCTGGCCAAGGCGCTTGACGAGCAGTCCGTCCACGGCGGTACCGGCATCGCCCATACCCGCTGGGCCACTCACGGCGAGCCCTCCGAACGCAACGCCCACCCCCACGTCTCCGAGCATATCGTGGTGGTGCACAACGGCATCATCGAGAACCACGAAGAGCTGCGGGAAGAGTTGAAGGCGCTGGGCTATGTGTTCAGCTCCGACACTGACACCGAAGTGATTGCCCATCTGGTCCATCACGAGCTGAAGAGCGCCGGCAGCCTGCTGGCCGCCATGCAGACTGCGGTGAAGCAGCTGCGCGGTGCCTACGGTACCGTGGTGATGGACAGCCGCGACGACAGCCGCGTGGTGGTTGCCCGCTCCGGTTCACCGCTGGTGATCGGCCGCGGTATCGGCGAGAACTTTATCGCCTCCGACCAGATGGCGCTGCTGCCGGTGACCCGTCGTTTCATCTTCCTGGAAGAGGGTGATGTGGCCGAAGTGACCCGCCGTGACGTGCATATCTTCGATACCAACGGCAACGCTGTGGTGCGTGAAGAGCAGGAGTCCGAACTCTCCCACGATGCCGGTGACAAGGGTGAATACCGTCACTACATGCTCAAGGAGATCCACGAGCAACCCAAAGCGATCACCAACACCCTGGAAGGGCGTCTGGGCAGCGATCACGTGGTGGTCGAATCGTTCGGCAACGGCGCGCGCGCCATCTTTGACAAGGTGGAGCACGTGCAGATCGTTGCCTGCGGCACCTCCTATCACTCCGGCATGGTGGCTCGCTACTGGTTCGAAGAGATCGCCGGCGTCTCCTGCGATGTGGAGATTGCCTCCGAGTTCCGCTATCGCAAATCGGTAGTGCGCCCCAACAGCCTGCTGGTGACCCTCTCCCAGAGTGGCGAGACTGCCGATACCCTGGCGGCGCTGCGTCTGGCCAAGGAATCCGGCTACATGAGCTCGCTGGCTATCTGCAACGTGCCGGGCTCCTCGCTGGTGCGTGAATCGGATCTGGCTTTCATGACCCGCGCCGGTGCCGAAATCGGCGTGGCCTCCACCAAGGCGTTTACCACCCAGCTGGCTGGCCTGCTGATGTTGGTGGCCTCGGTCGGTCACTGCCGTGGCCACCTGAGCGCCGCCGCCGAAGCCGAACTGGTCAAGGCGCTGCAAGCCCTGCCGCTGCGTATTAAAGAGAGCCTGGCACTGGCCAAGGATATCGAAACCCTGGCCGAAGAGTTTGCCGACAAGCAGCACAGCCTGTTCCTCGGCCGTGGCAGCCAGTACCCCATCGCCATGGAGGGGGCGCTCAAGCTCAAAGAGATCTCCTACATCCACGCCGAAGCTTACGCCGCTGGCGAACTGAAGCACGGCCCGCTGGCGCTGATCGATGCCGAAATGCCCATTATTGTGGTGGCGCCGAACAACGATCTGCTGGAGAAGCTCAAGTCCAACGTGGAAGAGGTGCGCGCCCGTGGCGGTATCCTCTACGTGTTCGCCGATGCCGATACCGGCTTCAAGAGCGACGAGACCATGCGGGTCATGAACCTCAACCATGTGGAAGAGGTGATCGCCCCCATTGTCTATACCGTGCCGCTGCAGCTGCTCTCCTATCACGTTGCCCTGATCAAGGGCACCGACGTCGACCAGCCGCGCAACCTGGCAAAATCGGTGACCGTCGAGTAAGTCACTTTCTTAAATGATAAAGAGCCGCAATTGCGGCTCTTTTTGTTTCGGCTGAGGGGTTACGACAGCCGCAGGTTGGTGATGGTGACCTCGTCGAGGGAGGGCACAATGATGCCGCTGGTGATCCCTTTGGCGATGGCTTGACTGCGGTTCTTCGAGTCGGTCTTGTTGGTCACCTGGGTCAGGTGAAAGTTGACCGTCCGCTCACTGATGCCGAGGATGGTGGCGATCTCCCAGGAGGTCTTGCCCTCGCTTGCCCAGAACAGGCACTCCTTCTCCCGATCCGACAGTTCGGTCAGGTACTTCATCAGGTCAGGCCGGCTTTTGATCAGTTGCAGCGCGGAGTTGAAGATGTAGCTGGCGCAGAATGACAGCAAGGGAACGTTTTCAAACATCAGATCAGAGTTGGACTTCTCCTTGGTGATGAATGAGAGGATACCGTGCTCCCCCTGCGGGGTGTGGAGCGGGAAGGATACGCCGTTGCGCACCCCGAAATCGGCAGCCAGGTTCATCACGTCGCGGCTGGCGCTGGGTAGCCAGGGCGAGTCGCAGTCGAGTTTGTTCCAGAAGATAGGCTGGGTCTGTTTCAGCCCCAGATAGACCACCGGATCCTGGGTCAGATACTGGTTTTCGCTGTAGGCGTCAAACCAGCTGGTCGGACAGTTGTTGAACAGTGCCACGTGGGATTTCTGCATGCTGATGGGGAAAATAATCAACAGCCGGAAGTAATCAAAGCCCATTTGATGACTGAAGCGTTCCAGTTGTTGCTGGATATCGCTGGTTTTTGTTGCCTTGGTGAACTTGTCGATATGTTCCCAGATCGCATCGTTGAGCATGACTTTCTCCTTTTTCGATCTCTATCACACTGATCGAAAAGATTTTTTCTCGTTATTTATATTTGTGCGGTGGCTATTGGCGCCACTTATTCCGTGCGTGTCTAAAAATTATCCTGTTTTTGTGCATAAAGGCCAAGAAAATCCTCTCGTTGCCAGTCCGCCCCGCATTTGAGATAATGATAATAGTTATCATTAGTAAGATGTATTTCAATGAACAAATTATGGGGTGTGGCCCTGCTGCCACTGTCAGTCCACTTTGCTGCCATCGGGGATGAGCTGGTTGCTCCCGCCCTCAAGAACAGCATAGCTGCCGGGAAAGCCTCCCAGCAGCGGGTGGAAAAAGCCGCCGATGCCGCCGTTGCCGCACGACTGGAGCTGCAAAATGCCCAGCTGCAACTGCGCGACCTCGAAGCCTACAACCGCTACATGCAATCTCTGGTGGCCGATCAGCAAAATGAGCTGGGTAAATTGAGTCAGCAGCTGGAAGCGGTGCAAGAGACCCGTCAGGGCTTGATCCCGCTGATGTTGCAGATGCAGGCAGATCTGGAACTGCTGGTGCAAAACGACATCCCGCTGCGCAAGGAAGATCGTTTGGCGCGGGTTGAACAGTTGAAAGCGACCCTGGCCCGCGCAGACGTTAGCGAGGCAGAGAAATTCCGTCAGCTGCTGCAGGCCTATCAGATCGAAGCCGAGTACGGCAGCCGGATGGACAGCTATTCCGCCGAGCTGGAGCTGGATGGTGCTCCTCGTCGGGTCGGTGTGCTGGCGCTGGGTCGGGTCTCCCTGCTGGCAATGACGGCCGATCGCAGTCAGGCATGGCGCTGGTCTGCCGAGGCGAAGCAGTGGCAAGCCCTCGATAGCCAGTGGCTCTCCCCTATCGCCGAGGCAATGGATGTGGCCGCCGACAAGAAAGTTCCCCAGTTGCTCAATGTCCCCCTCTCTGTCAGCCGCAGTCAGGAGGCCCAATCATGAGAGTCACCATGAAGTGGTTCCCCCTCCTTATTGCCCTCTTCTGCGGTACCAACGCCGCTGTCGCCGATGAGTGGCAGCAGCAGGAACAGGCTCGTGAACAGCAGGCTCAGCAAGATCTGGCGACCGTTGCCAAGGAGCTCGGCACTGCCCGTGCCAGACTGGCCGAGGCCCAGCGCCTGAGCAAGGAGCTGGCTGGCAAGTTCGCCAGCAACGAGAAGCAGCTGGTCGAGCTTAACGCCCAGTGGGAGCAAGCCTCCGGCGACATGAACGAGATCTTCGCGGTCACCCGTCAGGGCGCCAGCGATGCGGTCAAGCTGCTGAGCGAATCCGCCGTCGAGGGCCAGTACCCGGAGCGTCTCGCCCCGCTGAAAGCCATGGCACAGGATAAACAGGTGCCGGATCGTGCCGCTCTCGCCCTGCTGCCCGCCACGCTGCTGCAGGAGATCCGCGAATCTGGCCGGATTGCCCAGTTCAACGGCAAGGTGCTCGATGCCCAGGGGGCTGCCAGCGAGCAGTCGCTGACCCGGGTTGGCAGTTTTGCCCTGCTGGGGAGCGAAGGCTTCCTGCAACCGACCGCCGAAGGCTTGAGCCCGGTACTGGGTCTGCCCGGTAGTGTGCTCTCTGCCGTTGCGGCTTATCAGGGTCAGGAAGGGGAAGCGCTGCCGCTGGATCCTTCTCATGGCACTCTGCTGGCGATGCTGGCACAGGCACCCACCTTCTGGCAGCAGGTACAGCAAGGTGGTCAGGTCGGCGCCATTATCGTGCTGCTGGCCGCTATCGGTTTGGGAATTGCTGCGGTACGGCTGTGGAGTCTCTCCCGCGAACTTACTCTGGTGCGCCGCCAGCTCAAGAGCGGCGAGTATCACGCCGACAACGCCCTCGGCCGGGTGCTGACGGTAGCAGACAAACACCCCGAGCTGAGCATGGAGACCCTCGAGCTGCGTCTTGATGAGGCGATCCTGCAGGAGACTCCTCGTATGGAGCGCGGTATCGGCATGGTCAAGGTAATCGCGGCCATCGCCCCCATGCTGGGTCTGCTCGGTACCGTAACCGGGATGATCGGCACCTTCCAGGCCATCACCCAGTTTGGTACCGGCGATCCCAAGATCATGGCGGGCGGCATCTCCATGGCGCTGGTCACCACGGTACAGGGTCTGGTTGCGGCCATTCCGCTGATCCTGGCCCACAGCCTGCTGCAATCGCGCTTCACCGAGCTCTCCAATGTGCTGGAGCAGCAAGTAGCCGGCATTCTGGCTGAGCGCGCCGAGAGCAATAATGGCGGGATGGAGCGAGCAGCATGATGCTCGACATCTGGCAACAGCTGCAGAGTTTCATGGGCCGTGGCGGCCCTGTGCTCTGGGTCATTCTGGCCCTGCTAGTGCTGATGTGGATTTTGATGATCGAGCGGCTGCTCTACCTCAATCTGGGTTTTGGCCCCTTGCAGCAACAGCTGCTCGGCCGCTGGCAGGCCCGCAGCGAGCGCCACAGTTGGCACGCCCGGGCGATCCGCAGCCGCTGGCTGGCGCAGGCAGAGCTGGAACTGAACCGTCATCTGATCTTCATCCGCACCCTGGTGGTGCTCTGTCCCATGCTGGGGTTGCTGGGCACAGTGACCGGCATGATCGGCGTATTCGATGCGTTGGCTGCGGCCAACCGCTTTAACCCGGAGAGCATGGCGGGCGGGATCTCCCGCGCCACTATCCCCACCATGGCGGGCATGGTGGTGGCGCTCTCCGGCGTGTTGTTACTCAGTCGGCTCGAGAGTCAGGCCAAGCGTGCGCTGGCCAAGACCCGGGACGGCCTGCGAGAAGAGAAGGTAATGCAATGAGACGGCAATCCAAACGCCAGCGTGACGAAGTGCAGATCGACATGACTCCCATGCTGGATATCGTGTTCATCATGCTGATCTTCTTTATTGTCACCACCTCCTTCGTGCGCGAAGCCGGGCTCGAGGTGCACAGACCCCAGGCCAGTCAGGCCAAGGCGCAGAAATCCTCCAGCATCATGCTGGCGATCGGGGCTCAGGGTCAGATCTTCCTCGACCGCAAGCAGATCGATGTGGAGCGGGTACAGGCCACCATCGCCCGTCTGCTGGCGGAGCAGCCCGATGCCAGCCTGGTGATCCAGGCCGACGAGCGGGTACCCCATGGCAAGGTGGTGCGGGTGATGGATGAGGCCAAGGCGGCGGGTATCGCCAATATCGCCGTGGCGGTGGCGCCGAAATGAAATACAAGCTGATGAGCCTGGGGCTGGGGATTGCCCTCAGTCTGGGCATCCTGCTGTTTATGGCCACGCTGGTTGAACCGCTCCGGGGCGAGAAGGTGGCGAGCGAACAGAAGCCCATCGTCATCAATATGCAGAACGAGGTGACCGAGGTGCAGGTACGCGAGCGTCCAGTGCCGCAGGAGCCCGAGCCTCTGCCAGAGCCTCCCGCGGCATTGGCCTCGACACCGCTGCCGATGCCTGCCGCGGCCCCCTTGGCGGCCGTTGAGCCGAGTCTGGATCTGGTTTCAAGCCTCAGCGCGGTGCAGGTCTATGCCCCCGGAGTGGCGACCAGTACCGCACCGGTATTGAGTGGCAACTACCACGGCCAGCAGCAGGGAGCGGGTATCGGCGCAGGTGACATGCTGATGCCGCTGCAACGGATCGAGCCGGTCTACCCCTATCGTGCCCAGCAGTCAGGGATCGAAGGATTCGTCACCCTGCGCTTTAGCGTGAATGCCGAAGGTGGCGTGCAGGATGTGGAAGTGGTCGAGGCCAAGCCCAAGCGTCAGTTCGAGCGGGCGGCCATTCAGGCGATCAACAAGTGGCGCTATCAGCCGAGACCGGGCGCCACCGACAAGCTGGTGCAAGTCATCACGCTCAAATTCAAACTGGAGTCATAACTATGTTGCGGATCTGGATCTGTGTGCTGGCCCTGGTCAGCCAAGCCTGTCTGGCGATGGAGGTGAGCCCTCATTTCTCCCGCCAGCTGGAGCCCGTGATGAAGCTCTATCAGTCCGGCCAGTGGCAACAGGCACAGAGCAAGGCTGCTGTGCTCAAACCCAGTTCCGAGGCTGAGCGTGCCTGGCTGGCGCAGTTGCAGGCATCCCTGGCCGCCAACTTGCAGCAGACCGCGCAGGCGAGTCGCTACGTGGAGCAGGCCCTGGCCTATAAGGAGTGGCCAGAGCAGCAACAACTTCAGTTGTTGCGTCTGCGCGGCGACATCCAGGCCCAGCAATCCAACTGGTCCGGTGCCATCGCCAGCTACAAGGCGGCTTTGGCCATCCAGGCTGACGATGCCTTGCGCCTGCGTCTGGCCGGCCTCTATTACCACAACAAGCAGTACGGTGAGGCGGCCAGTCAGAGTGAACAACTGTTGAAGAAGAGCTGGCAGAAGCAGGCCGCTATCATTCGTCTCTCCGCCCTTACCGCACTGCAGCGCTACGGTGTGGCGGCCGATCAGGCCGAAGAGCTGATCAGCTACGAGCCGAAAGAGAGCAAGTGGTGGCAGCAGGCTGTGTCGCTCAACCTCTCCGCCAAGCGCGGCGATCAGGCGCTGGCACTGCTGCAAACCGCCATCGACCGTCAACTGATGGACGATGCCGCTGCCCGCAACCAGCTGATCCGTCTTTATGCCTGGCAGGGACTGCCCTATCGCGGTGCCCGTCTTCTGGAGTCTGCCATGGTCAAGGGGCAGATGAAGCCGAACGCCGAGAACCGCCAACTGCTGGCCCAATTGTGGGAAGGGGCGCGCGAGTGGCCGAAGGCCGTCGACAGCTGGCAACTGCTTGCCCGGGAACATGCTCACCCCAAGGCGGCCATGCGCGCCGCCGAACTGTTGTTGCAACAAGGTAGAACGGATGCGGCCATGACCCAGCTCGCGGCCATCAAGTCGGTGAAGGGAGAGCAAGGCAACAGGGCCAAGGCGCTGTTGGTGCAGGCGCACCTCAATAAAGAGCAGTATGCCCAGGCGCTGGAGCTGGCCCGTGAACTGCAGCAGCAGGATAACTGGCAGCAGCGAGCGACCAGCTGGGTCAACTATATCCAGGCGCAAAGCGAAGAATTGAGCAAAAAAGCGGCGTAAAAGAGGTGCCAAGGGGCTGTTTTGGGGCGTTCAGTTCGCTTTTTCAGCAAGCGAACGCATTTTTGCAAAAAGCCCTTGTCATCGCTGCGCGGCTCCCTATAATGCGCCCCTACCAGCACGGCGGAACACGCCGGACTGATGAGCCAGCTTCCTCGTGAAGTCAGCGCAGAAAGAAAAGCGAAAACAACCGCTTGACTTTCGAAGTGAGGAGCGTAAGATGCGCCTCCTCAGCGCGATAAGCGTGACGCTCTTTAACAATTTGAATCAAGCAATCTGTGTGGGCACTCACAGCATCGAGCATCAAAAACAATTTT